>JAFDHO010000004.1 GCA_019308745.1 Deltaproteobacteria bacterium | reverse complement strand
AAACACAACAATGATGGTGGCTAGCCCCTTGGGAGGTCTTTTCAAAAGGCTCAATCAAATTCCTCCCAGACACGGGCAACGGCACCAAACATTTAATAGAAGGCCTCAATAGCCCCAAAAGATCATCTCCACCGGAGTCTCCTTCTTCTGTGCCTGTTAGGAGACGACTATGAGGATTATGGGGGCGCACAGAAGGATCAGGACGAATATTGATGGCTTCGTAAAAAGGCCAATTTCTGCGTTGCGCTTCATCTCGTTGTGATTGCGGCGTACGCTAAGTACGCCTCATCACACGAGATTCGCGCGCCTTGAACTTGGAGCTTTTTACTTTGCCATCTCAATTTTGACTTTTTACGAGTTCATCAATATTGAGCCTTTTGAAAAGACCTCCCAAGGGGCACAATAGTTCATTGATAGTCCCTGTTCGAGGGCAAAGCAAATAAGGGGATTTGGGCAACAGCCCGTTGAACTGTAGCCCCGATGGAGAGGTCCATTTTGAGGCCGATGAAGGCAGGGGACCCGCAAAAGAGATGGATGAGATAGATCAGTTTGAATTGCTTGAGACCAAGATAGATTCTCTTGTTTCCCATGTCAGCGCCCTCAAAAGGGAAAAGGAGTCATTGGCTGAGAAGGTGGGTCGTCAGGAAGAAAGAATTGCAGATCTGACCAAGGAGATCGAGGCACTCAAGGCATCACGGGAGCGCGCCAGGCAAAAGATAGTCCATCTCCTGGACAAGATAGATCGGCTCGGGATCCCATAAGGTGAATCGATACCTGGGAGGGGCAGGTTGGGTCGCGGGAAGGTGATCAGTTCGAACCCGTAACCCCTTATCGGGTGTGATTGGGAATCGAAGAACCAAGGGGAAGATGTCCTTTGCCCATGAATTCCATCAAGGTCAAAATCTTTGATTATGAGTACAAGCTCAAGAGCGACGAAAGTGAGGAATATGTCCAGAAGATCGCCCAATACGTCAACGAGAAATTGGAGGAGATAAAGGAGAGCACCGAAGGGTTGTCTGAAAAGAAGATGGCCATTTTGGTCGCCCTTCACATTGCCAGCGACTATTTCAAGGCAATCAAGGAGCGCGACCAGGTTCGGGACAGGGTCAAAGAGCGAGCGAGTGATCTTATCGAGCGCATTGATTCTGTTATGACGGCCGGGTAGAAGGGCTGAGCCCTAGGGAGGAAGGGGGCGTTTCTGCACGGGCGCGAATTGTGAGTAAGAGGGATTTCCCCACACTTTCCGTTTGAAGGGATGCATAGATATAAGGCGAGTTGAAGATGAGTCTTTTTTCAATCAAAGTATCTATATATCAATATGGCTTAATTGACATCGAATAGGCTAATTTAGGAATGCTAAAAGAATATATATATGTCGCCACAACATAGATGCTGCTGGCCATATTTTTGTCATATTGGGCTTCAATACTCCATCTTCATGCCTGTAAGGCCCTGTTCTTCCTAGTATTTTCTTGCCTTAATCTATCCATCTGCTTCAAGGGAAATGCTCAATAGCCCGCTGCATGGCCCTGTGAATGGGTTTGCCTTTTGGGGAAGCCAGGTCACGTGCCGGGGTTTAACAGGCTGCTGCACAAAGGCTGGATCAACAACAAGGACGGCTGGTCCCTGGGGCACCTGCTCCATGAGTTGTTTTGGAAAATCCGAACCGGAACTCGGATGAATCAGGACTATTCTCAAAATACCAAGTTAAGGGATTGATATCATGGCAATCATTCAAATAGTAGGAATTGCAATCGGGGGGATCCTCCTGGGGGTCCTCATTGGTTTCTGGACCCGGAAGCGGGTTGTAGAAAGCCAGTTTACCTCCATCAAGAACTATTCTGAGAAGATCATAAATGAGGCCCATCGAGATGCGAAAAACATCAAGAAGGAGGCTATGCTCAAGGCCAAGGATCATCTCTACAAGTTGAAACTTGAATTTGAGAAGGAGACCAAGGAAAAGAGAAATCAACTCCAAGCCCAAGAGAGCAGGCTCTTCCATAAGGAGGAGAACCTGGACAAGAAGATCGAGCTTTACGAACAAAAGGAAAGGCACATTGCCAAGAAGGAGGCTGAGATAAGGCAGATTGAGGAGGAGTTGAGGCAAGATCAAGCACAATACAAGGAACTCCTTGGACAACAGCGAAGAGAACTGGAGAGAATAGCCGGCATTTCAAGCGACGAGGCGAAGGAGATGCTCCTAAAGGCAATGGAGACCGAGGCGCGGCACGATGCAGCCAAGCTCATTCGAAAGATTGAGACCGAGGCCCGAGAAGTGGCCGACAGAAAGGCCCAGGAGATCCTTGCCCTGGCAGTGAAGCGGTATGCAGGAGACTACGTGGCGGAGAAGACGGTCTCTGTCGTCAATCTCCCCAACGAAGAGATGAAAGGTCGAATCATCGGGAGGGAGGGCCGAAACATACGTGCTATTGAAGCCGCGACGGGGATTGACGTGATCATCGACGACACGCCAGAGGCGGTGATACTGTCAGGGTTCAACCCCATTCGAAGAGAGGTGGCAAAGATCTCCCTGGAGAGGCTCATCGATGACGGGAGAATTCATCCGGCGAGAATCGAAGAGATGGTGGAAAAGGTCAACAAGGAGATCGAAGCCAGCATAAGGGAGGCCGGAGAACAGGCGACCTTTGATGTGGGTGTGCATGGGATCAACGGTGAATTGATCAGATTGATCGGTCGTCTGAAATATCGCTCGAGCTATGCCCAGAACGTGCTCCAGCATTCCAAGGAAGTGGCCTTTATTTGCGGTGTTATGGCCGCTGAGCTAGGTGTGAACCCAAAGCAGGCCAAAAGGGCGGGCCTGCTCCACGACATAGGCAAGGCCGTTGATCATGAGGTAGAGGGCCCCCACGCACTCATCGGGGCGGATTTGGCAAAGAAATATGGGGAAAAAGGGGCCGTGGTCCATGCAATAGCCGCCCATCACGAAGAGATCCCGCCGGAGTCGATTCTGGCGGTGATGGTGCAGGCGGCTGATACCCTGTCCGGGGCACGACCTGGTGCCCGGAAGGAAATGCTTGAGTCCTATGTGAAGAGGCTGGAAGAACTGGAAACAATTGCTATGTCTTTTAAGGGAGTTACAAAATCCTATGCAATTCAGGCCGGCAGAGAGATAAGGATCATGGTGGAAGGGAAACAGGTCGACGATGACCAGGCCTACTTGTTGTGTAAAGACATAGCCAAGAAGATTGAAAGGGAGCTGGCCTATCCCGGACAGATAAAGGTCACGGTCATCAGGGAGACCCGTGCCGTGGAGTATGCCCGGTAGGATCTTTGCCCGGGTGGGGTAGTTTGTTTATTGACACACCGCGCTGCTCAAACGCTGAACCACGATGAAGAGTTCACAAACCAATGGGGCCCCAGAGGCTCTGTTCCGAGGCCGATCGAAGGAAATGCTAGAGGCCAGCGCCTGTTGCGGGCCGGGTCTTGCTATGGCGCCGCGTGTAAGGCAGACCGGGAAATGGCTCCCTCCCATAGAGAGAAGGTCACCTTGACCGGAGCAGAAATATCCACATCCCATCGGACCAGACTCCGATAACAGGCTGATATGGGAAAAGAGCGAGCCCCCAGAGAGAAGACCGAAGACACGGTATACCTGGTAGACGGCAGTAACTATATCCACCGCGCGTACCATGCCATAAGAAACCTCTCCACTTCAAAGGGTTTTCCCACCAATGCCGTTTTCGGTTTTTGCAAGATGCTCCTGAGGCTCTTGGAGGACAGGAGGCCCGTCTATCTCGCCATTGCCTACGATTCCAAGGGCCCCACATTCAGGCACGATCTGTACGAGGAATATAAGGCGACAAGACCACCTATGCCCGAAGACCTCTCCGTCCAGTTGCCCTATATCCGGGCAATCGTCGAGGCCTTGGAGGTCAAAGGGCTTGAGAGAGAAAGCTACGAGGCAGATGACATTATGGGCACCCTTGCCAGGATGTGCGAGGAGAAGGGCTTCCGTGTCGTGATTGTGACGGGTGATAAGGACATGAAGCAGGTCATCACCGCCCGCACTTCCCTATGGGACACCATGAGGGACGTCTTCACCGACTATGATACCTTTGTTGAGAAATACGGTGTAAGCCCCTCTCAATTCATTGATATTATGGGACTGGCAGGAGACAGTTCAGACAATATACCGGGAGTGCCCGGCATTGGGGAGAAGACCGCCCTCTCGCTCATCAGGAAATACGGCACGGTGGAAGGTGTCTATTCACACCTGGATGAGATCGGTCGGGCAAAGCTGCGGGAGAACCTCATCAGATTCAAGGATAATGCCGTCCTGAGCAAGAAACTCGCAACCATAGACCGGCATGTCCCAATAGAAGGCGACGTAGAGCAATTGAGGCTGGGTGAGCCCCGGGGGGATGAGCTCGCAAGGATCTTTCGAGAACTGGAATTCAAGGGCCTGTGGTACCAGTTCGCCCCATTGAAGGATGAGAAGGGCACAGAATACGTGCTCTGTCTAACAGAAGGGCACATCCTAGGCCTCAAAGATAGGATCAAAGATGCCAGGGCCGTTTCTGTCAATACCGTGGCGGTCGGCAAGGGCCCCCTCCGGGCTGATTTGGTCGGTCTGTCACTCTGCTTGGAGAAGGAGAAGGCCTATTATGTGCCCTTCCAGCACGCGCGGATCGAGACTCCCGAACAATTGGAGACCGAAACCGCACTGGGATTGTTGAGGGACGGGCTGGAAGATGAAGGGGTGGCAAAGATAGGCCATGACCTTAAATCCCACGCACTATTACTCAGATGCCACGGGGTCCGGGTCAAAGGCTTCCATTTCGATACCATGATCGGGTCTTACGTCATCAATCCCAGCCGGGGTCAACATGACCTGGAGAATTTGGCCCAACAGTTCTTGAACCAGAGGCTGGTTGACTATCAAGGGGGAAGCCCCAAAGGAAACAGGAAGGTCGACCCGAGAGATGCTCCGCTGGAGACAACCATGGGGATGGCCTGTGACAGGGCAGCCATTACTTTTCAGCTCGCAGACATTATGGATGGAGAACTCCGTTCAGAAGGAAACGACGAGCTCTTTTATGAATTGGAAATGAAACTCCTTCCTGTCCTCTTGGAAATGGAATGGAACGGCATCAAGATCGACAGGGAGTATTTTCAGGAAATGTCTCGCCGCTTTTCACAGGAGCTGAAAAGTATTGAGAGGGAGATCTACGAGGAAGTCGGGATGGAATTCAACATAAACTCGTCCCAGCAACTGGCATTTGTCCTCTTTGAGAAACTCGGGCTGCCCGTCAAGAAGAAGACGGTGAAGAGGAAGGCCTATTCAACGGACGTGAACGTCTTAAAGGGGCTATCGACCTCACCCTACAAGACCCCGAAGCTCCTCTTGAGGTACAGGACATTGTCTAAATTAAAGTCCACCTATCTGGATTCCTTGGTGGAACTGGTCCATCCAAGGACCGGGAGGATACACACGTCCTTTAACCAGGCGGTGACGGCCACAGGCCGTTTAAGCAGCAGCAACCCCAATCTTCAGAACATTCCCGTTCGGGGGGAGGAGGGGAGAAGGATAAGGAGGGGTTTTGTGTGCGAATCAGGGCACCGGCTCCTGTGCGCGGACTACAGTCAGATAGAGCTCAGGATCTTTGCCCACTATTCCAAGGACCCGGCCTTTGTGGAGGCATTCAGGACGGGCCAGGACATCCATACCAGGACAGCCTCCGAAATCACGGGAGTGGGAGAGAAGGACGTGACACCCGAAATGAGGGGTGTTGCGAAGGCCATCAATTTTGGTATCATATACGGAATGGGAGCGAGGAGATTGGCAGATGAGCTGGGTATAGATTATCGGAGTGCCCGGGACTACATCGATAGGTATTATGAAAGACACCGGGGGGTCAGTGAATATCGTGAAGCAGTCATGAAAGAGGCGAAGGAGAAAGGGTACGTGTCCACCCTGTTTAAGAGGAAGAGATACCTCCCCCACATCAACCATGGGCAACATAGAATTCGATCTGAAGCGGAGCGTATGGCTATCAACACCCCGATACAGGGGACGGCCGCAGACCTGATCAAGAAGGCCATGGTGGGCATACATCACAGGTTGCTCGAAGAAAACTTCAAGACAAAGATGTTGCTTCAGGTGCACGATGAGCTTCTCTTCGAGGTGCCTGATGCGGAAATTGAGGCGGTTGTTTCCATGGTGAGAGAGGAGATGGAAGGGGTCACCTCCCTCGATGTCCCTCTCAAGGTGGATATAAAGACCGGTAAAAACTGGGATGAGGCCCATTGAGGGGCCCATCCCATACCAAAAGGAAGACCACAGAATGGGCTTTGTTTTCGGTCCGGTACCATCTAGGAGGTTAGGCCTCTCCTTGGGGGTCGACCTGGTGCCTCCCAAATACTGCTCCTATGACTGCATATACTGCCAGGTAGGCGCGACCACGAAGAGGACTATCCAGATTAAGGACTACGTGCCGCTAGCGGATGTGATGGAAGAACTGAGACAGAGGCTTAGCCTGTGTAATCCTGACGTGATAACCCTTTCCGGCTCTGGAGAACCCACCCTGAACCGTGAAATTGGTCTCATCATCGAGCGAATCAAGGAGGTGTCAGACCGCAAGATAGCCATACTCACCAACGGGTCACTTCTGTGGAAGGAGGAAGTGAGGCAAAGGCTATTGGAGGCGGACATTATCATGCCCACCCTGTCCACGGCAGTGGAAGCTACCTTCAACAGGATCCACAGACCCCACCCGGAACTTGGACTACCCAAGGTCATCGAAGGGCTTAGGTCCTTGAAAAAGGAGTTCCGCGGTTTTATCGGCCTGGAGGTCATGCTCATATCAGGGCTCAATGACAGGGATGCTGAGCTAAGGGAACTTAAACAAGTCGTGGATGAACTGGAGCCCGATCAGGTGCAGCTGAACACCGTGGTTCGTCCTCCCGCTGATGCCTCTGCCTTGCCCCTTGAAGGGGCAAGGTTGGAGGAGATAGAGAAGTTTTTTGGTGCAAAAGCGAGAATTATTTCACATAATAGGCGTGAAAGGCAGGGCTCCGGTCAGGTCTCCCTCAGGGATTCGGTCCTGGAAGTGGTGAAGAGGAGACCTTTGACGGCTTCTGATGTAGCCCGTGTCTTAAAAGCCCCCTTGGGGGAGGTGGAGATTCTGTTGCGCGGTCTCACAAGAAAGGGAGACCTTACGGAAAGGAGACATGGCCACTCGGTCTATTATGTGGCAAAGGGCAGCTAAGTGCTGGAGCGAACAGGGAGAGTCCCATATCCTTCCGGGCGGGAGAATAATGGTTTTCGCCTCCTCCGGCTGGCCCAAGTTTGTGACCGAGAGCAGCCACCGGCCCTCTGGGCCCTGACAGGCCTGGGCCGAAGACCAAGACAGCCCGCCGTTAGATCCGCGAACCGAGGGATCCTGCGGATGAATCCAGTTCCTATTATTCGGGCGCAGGAGTTCCTACGATATCAAGGCGTGTGACGGGGAAGGTCGTGTATGGAAAAACAGGATGAACTATATGTCGGTATCGACGCTGGTTCCGTGAGCCTGAACTGTATAGTGATGAACAGGGAGAGGGAGATCCTTTTTGAGTCCCCTTACAAGAGGCACTTCGGCAGGGTCGATGAGGAGGTCAACAGGCTCATCCAAGACCTCAAGGAGAGGTTTGGCCCGGACAACATGAAGGCATTGGCCTTCACGGGGAACCACGGGCAAAAGATCAGCGACGCACTCGGGTGCGGCTATGAATTCGAGACCATAAGCCAGGTAAAGGGGGCGCTGTTTATAAGACCGGACGTCAGAACAATCATCAGCATGGGCGGGCAGGATACGGCTCTCTTCCAGATACGGCACGACCAGCGGGGCTGGGAACTGGAGTATTTCAATACAAACGGCCCCTGTGCCTCTGGGACGGGGTCCTTCATAGATCAGCAGGCCCAGCGACTTGCGACATCCATCTATGACCGAGAAGTGGATATTTCCCAGGATCAGATAGACAGGATCCTCAAGGATTTCATCGAGCTGGGGCTCCGCAGCGATAAACCCGCCAATGTTGCCTGCAGGTGCACGGTCTTTACGAAGTCGGACATGATTCACTTGCAGAACAAGGGGGAGAGGCTCGAGGACATCATCTACGGGTTGCACATTGGTAATGCAAGAAACTACATGAGCACGATTGTCTCGAACAGGGTGCTCCAAGAACCTATCCTTTTCATCGGAGGACTGTCCTTGAACGAACTGCAGGTGCGGGCCTTCAAGGGGTATTTCCCCGGACTCATCGTGCCGGAGTACAGCACCTCGGTGGGTGCCCTGGGGGTTGCTCTGCACGCACTCGAGTCGGGTATGGAAAACACGGTGAAACTAAAGGAATCGTCTCCCGTAAAGGGGGAAACCCTTGCCTCCATCCCAAGTGCCCCTAAGCTGGAACTGAAGAGAACCGAGTTCCCCAAGGAAAATGATGTCAGGACGATCCTCTCCACTGGGAGGATTCCGGTCTATCTCGGCATCGACATAGGTTCCACCACGACAAAATACGCCCTTATAACGGAAGAAAGGGAAATCATCCACAAGAGTTACGTTCATACACAGGGAAAGCCCATTGAGGTGACCCAGAGGCTCCTTCGGACTCTGTCTGAAGACCTGGGTGAAAGAGTCGAGATAAGGGGCGTGGCCACCACCGGTTCGGGAAGGAATGTGGTGGGAGATTTCTTGAACGCAGACCTGATCATTGACGAAATCACGGCCCATGCCAGGGGAGCCGTTGAGATAGACCCGAAGATAGATACGATATTTGAGATCGGGGGACAGGACTCCAAGTATATCTCCATATCCAATACCTATCCCCTTGATTTCGACATGAACAAGGTCTGCGCTGCAGGTACGGGCAGTTTCCTTCACGAATTGGCCAACAAATACGGAATCAATATCGTGGAGGAGTTCCAGGCTATCGCCCTGTCCACCGACAAGCCAGTAAAGCTGGCCGAAAGATGTACCGTCTTCATGGAGTCGGACCTGGTAGCCTACCATCAAAAGGGCGTGCCGAGGGATGACCTCATAGCGGGGCTGTGCTATGCCATAGTGCACAATTACCTCAACAGGGTCGTTGGAAAGAGAAAGATCGGTGAAAGGGTGATGTTTCTCGGCGGACCATCGCTCAACAAAGGTGTGGTGGCCGCCTTTGAGAACGTTCTGGGGCGACGCATCCTGGTCCCCAAGCACCGGGAAGTCTTGGGGGCCTACGGTGCGGCGATCAGCCTGCAGGAAAAGATGCTGGCCGGGTTTATTGAGGGAGGCAACTTCAGGGGCCTGGAAAGCGCCATAGCTGATTGCATGGACTTCAAAGAGAAGGTATGTCATGCCGACCCGAGCTGCCACAACCAGTGTAAGCTCAAGATATACGATTTCGACGGGCGCAAGAGCATATGGGGAGGGGAGTGTGGGAGATACGAGGTCGTAAGGGGAAAAGGCGGCACGGTCGAGAACTATTTCAGACTGAGGGACGAGATATGGGAATCCCATATGGGAGGCCTTTACCTCGAGCTGGGCAACGAGCCGATAATGGAAGTTGAGGGCAGACCAACGGTGGGAATGCAGCGAGCCCTCTATACCCTCCAGACAAGTGTCCTCTGGGCCCACTTCTTTGACCGGTTGGGATTCAGGCTCCTGTTGACTCCCCCAACCAACAGCCACATCTCGAGTCTCGGGATAGAGGCCATGACCGCCGAGACCTGTTATCCTGTCAAGGTCTCCCACGGCCACGTGAAGGAGTTGGCCGGAAAGACCAGGTATCTGTTCTTGCCTTCTATAATCAATATGGTTACGCCGGCTGAGACAGAAACCGGGTATTATTGTCCTCTGGTCCAATCGAACCAATACATGGTCCGGATGGCCCTGGACCTTGAAAGGGAAAACATTGTAAATCCCACCATTCACCTGAAATATGAGCCGGACGTGATAGGGATAGAGCTGAGTGAACAGCTTTCGAAGCGACTCAAGCGAAGGCCTTCTGAGATCAAGAAGGCGCTCAAGTACGCTTTGGAGAGACAGGATGCCTTCTTGAGGGAAATGCGAAGCACGGGCCAAGAGATAATAAGATCTCTTGATCCAGAAGAGCCACTTGTCATAGTGACGGGAAGGCCTTACAACCTCTACGATGAGCGTCTCAACCTGAGGCTCGGCCAGAATCTCGCCAAGATTGGCGTCATGGGGATCCCCATGGATTTCATCGATGTCAGTACCGTGGACCTATCGGATTTCCCAAAGATGTACTGGGGTCTTGGGGCTCAGATCTTGAGGACGGCCAAATTCATCAAGTCAAGGAACAATTATTTTGGGCTGCATCTGACCAATTTCAGTTGCGGTGCAGATTCCTTCATAGAGCACTTCTATAAGTATATCATGGGCAACAAACCCTATCTCATCCTGGAACTTGATGAACACAGTGCAGTGGCCGGGGTCATGACCCGTCTCGAAGCCTACAAGAACGTCCTGGGGAATACCATGCAGAACCTCAAGGTGGCCTTTTCAAGGGAGCTGAAGGCCTCGAATTGAGGCCAAGACTCTCATTCCTTTTGGGAAGGAGATTCAAGAGAGATCCGACGATACTGATGTCCTAAAGGTGGTACAACCCATGAAGACCAAGATGTTGATAAACGCGGTCGAACCCGAAGAGTACAGGGTAGCTTTCATTAAGGATGGGAAGCTGGACGAGTTCTATGTCGAGACCTCAACAACGGAACTGAGAACAGGTAACATTTACAAGGGTATTATTGAAAGGGTCGAACCGCGGTTACAGGCTTGCTTTGTAAACTATGGTGCTGACAAGAACGGTTTTCTTCCTGCCACGGAAATCCATCCGGAGTACTGTGAGAGCCCGGAGGCTCCGAAAGATGAAAAAGGAGCCCCTTTGGTAGAGAAGATGGTGAAAAAGGGCCAAGAGCTATTGGTCCAGGTGACCAAGGAAATGCCGGGTCACAAGGGTGCCCATCTTACCACCTACGTATCGATCGCTGGCAGGTACCTGGTATTGACACCGGGCCGGACCGCCAACGGGGTATCTCGAAAGATCGAGGATGAGGAAGAGAGAAACAGGCTCAAGGCCTTGATGGGGAGAATGAAATTGCCCGAAGGCATCGGGTATATCGTCCGAACCATGGCTGCGGGTCAGAATAAGCGTGAGCTTTCGAAGGACCTGAACCGACTCCTGAGGGTATGGAAAGACATCAAGGGCCGCGTGAAGGAAGCGCCGCCCCTTTCACTCATCCACAAGGAGCAGGACATAGGATTTCGCACATTGAGGGACTATTTCACGAACGATGTCTCTGAGATCCTGGTAGATGATCGAGAGACCTTCATAAGGATCAAGGATTACATGAAGATCCTCTCTCCGCGGAACCAGAGGAAGGTCAAGCTTTACAAGGACAAGCGACCAATTTTTGACCAGTATGAGATAGAGAAGCAGATAGAGACCATTTACAGCAACAAGGTGCCGTTGAAGTCCGGGGGATCAATCGTCATTGATACCACCGAGGCGCTCATTTCCGTGGATGTCAATTCCGGCAGAGGAACCATCGGAAAAGACATGGAAAGCACGGCCTACCGTACCAACCTGGAGGCCGCCTCCGAAATAGCACGACAATTGCGTCTCAGGGACATAGGGGGTCTGGTGGTGATTGATTTCATTGATATGAAGGACAGAAACCACATCAGGGCCGTGGAGAAGGTCATTCGAGAAGAGCTCAAAAAGGACCGGGCCAAGACCGATGTCTCCCATATATCCAAGTTCGGGCTCCTCGAACTCACGAGGCAGCGGTTGAGGCCGTCCATAGAGTCGAGGAGCTACCAGGTGTGCACCTTTTGCCAGGGGAGGGGTGTGGTGCGATCCGTCGAGTCGGCTGCCGTCTCTTTCCTGCGCCGCATCTGGATGGGGGTGTGGAAGGGCGATGTCAACCAGGTACACGGCACCCTCCCCATGGAAGTGGCGACCTATCTGCAAAACAGAAAGAGACGGGAGCTCGCCGAAATCGAGCAGAGATACGGTGTCACCGTCATCCTGGACGGTGATCCGACCCTCCCTCCCAGCGGAGGAAACATCGAGTTCATAAGAGAGAGGGGCCAATCCGCGGCCCCTCATTAGCCCCGAGAACCTCGTCGGCCCGGGGTTTCGGCCTTTGTGTCTTCGCTCCCCGAATAGGCTTCCTTTCTCTCCCAAGAAAGGCAAATCTAGGGAAGGGCAGCCTTGACCTTGCTCGCCACTTGTGGTGAGACCCACTGGGTCCAGAGGGATTGGTAGTTCTTGAGAAACCACACGGCCGCGTCCTGGGAACTCCCCTTGGTATCCCTCATATATGCGAGAAACTTATTGGCATGGCCCTGAGTGGTCTCATACTTCTTGAGGAACTCAACAACGTCAGGCGCCTTCTTGGGGAGGTCTGAATGAACCAAGATGTTCACCCTGACTGAAGGATAGGCGCAGGCATAGTTTTCCTTCCATACTTTTTCGTCGTATTTCGGCTCTTCCAAGGGGGTCATGTCCAATTTGCCGAGGACCCATGTGGGTGCCCAATAATACCCGAACCAGGGTTGTCTCTTTTCGTAAGCGGCCGCCATGGACCCGTTCAGGGCCGCATCGGAGCCGGGCAGGAAGATATTGTAGTGCCTGTCAAGGCCATAGGCCTTGAACTTCTTTTCGTTTATCTTCTCGCACTCCCATCCGGGTATGCAGGAATAGAAACGGCCCTTGCTAGGATATTCGGGGTCCTGGAATAGCTTCCAGTACTTGGGCATGTCAAAGACGGATTTCAGGTCGGGTGCCATGGGCTGGATTCCCCTTTTTGGATCTCCCTTGATGACATAGGTGGGAACCAGCCACCCCTGCCAACTGTCCGGATAATTACTGCCTAGATCGATGACCTTGCCGGCGGCGATGGCCTTGTCATAGGCCTCTTGCTGGTTTTCCACCCAACACTCCATGTTTATGTCCACATCTCCCCTGCTCAGCCCCGCAAACAGCGGAATGGTCCCGCCGGGGATGTATTCCACCTTGTACCCAAAACCATGCTGGATAATGTGTCCGGCGATACGGTTGTGTACCTGGGCGCTGTCCCAGTTGAGATCAGCAAAGACCACTTTCTTTGATGCAGCGAGGGGAGACCCGGCAAATAGGCTGAATATTGCGATTGTTACCACAAAAATAAAGAAAAGACGTCCGTTTTTCCTTTCCATGACGAGAGCTCCTTTCTGAGTAAAGCAAAAAGTTTTTAGTTCAAAATGAAACAAGATCTGTCCACATTCAAATTACCATATTGGACTCAATGATGTTTGTCAAATGAAAATCCAAAAGACAGGATCACCTTGACAAGGGAGGCCCCTGGCCCCCTGTGCCATTGACTAATCTCTCCAATGGGATTAGAGTACATCTTCCCCCGGTCTCTTGAGGCAAGACCGAGGGGAGAGCAGTGGTTCCCATTATCAGTTTGAATCCACAGGGACCTCTCACCTCTCCGGCAAAATGATGTGGGGAGGGGGTGGGTCCCTGGAGAGAGATGACTTCAAGGACGTTATGTTCAATAATATCATATACTTCATCATCGTTCTTCTGATCTACAATATAAGTGTTCCTCCTGCAAGAATCGATACTCCCCTTGTCTACACGGTTTTCATGGTGCTGTCCTCATGGGCCCTCTTCGCCATCTATTGCAAATGGGCCTTCGGGCGCCTGTTGAGGCAGGGTCAGCAGGAAAATCCAGGTGACCTCAGCTTTTCCCGCGCCTACCAGTCCCAGGTACTGAGGTTATCGGTCTTTGCGATTCTCCTTTATGCCCTAGCTGTCTACCTGTTCAACCTGAAGTTCTGGATAGGGAGCATCCCGGGACTGAAACACTTTTCAGTGATGCAGGGACTCTTCGGCATATCCCTTTTCATAGGCTATCTGGTCACGATCTGGTATTATGCCTATCCAGCGTACAGGTTTGCCTTTCAAACAGTGGTCAGCAGGAAATCCTTCATATTCTCCAATCTAAAGCTCAATCTGCCGATCCTCTTTCCTTGGGTAGTCCTCACCCTCATCTATGACCTGCTCGGACTGACACCCCTATCAAGGCCGGAGGGCCTCTTGAACAAACCCCACGGCCAGGTGGTCTTTTTCGGTACTTTCCTGGTCGTTCTGGTGATCTTCATGCCCCGCTTCGTCCAATCCTGGTGGGGCTGCAGGTCCCTGGGACCATCGGAGAAGGCCAGGGAACTCAGGGGATTTCTGGCCTCAGTCGGGTTCAGGTACCGCGACATCCTCCGCTGGCCCATCTTCGAAGGGCGGATGATGACGGCAGGGATTATGGGAATCGTGCCCAGATATCGCTACATCCTGGTTACCGACACCCTCATGGAGATGCTCAGCGTGGAGGAATTGAAGGCCGTTGTGGCCCATGAGGTTGGACACGGGAAATACCGGCACATGCTCTTCTATGTCTTCTTTTTCATGGGGTTTATGGTCCTGTTTTCGGGCCTCTTTGACATCTTTTACGCCTTCTTTGCGACCCAACCCCTCTTCCAGGACCTCTTCACAAAGGGCACGCCGGAAACAACCAATCTCTTCTATATAGCAGTCAGCCTGCCCCTGCTGTTTGCCATGTTCCTTTACTTCAGATATGTGATGGGGTTTTTCATGCGCCATTTTGAACGGCAGGCGGACCTCCACTCCGCCGTCCTGATGGGAGCCCCCGGGCACACTATAAGTTCCCTAGAAAAGATCGCTCTCCTGAGCGGGAAGATCCGGGATCTGCCCAGTTGGCATCACTTCAGCATCGGACAAAGGGTTGATTTCCTCCGTCGACTCCAGAAAGACCCCCACCTTGTGAGGAGGCACAATAGGTTCCTGGTGGTCTCCTTCACCCTGTACATGGCAGCCATGATAGGCCTGGGTTACTTTCTCAACTTCAGTCCGACAAAGGAGAGCATTACCTATCATCTGGTGCTGAAAGGACTGAAGCAACAACTGGCCGAAGACCCCGACAACGTGTCCCTCCACCAGAACCTTGCCATGGTCTATCACCAAATGGGAAAGTATGGGGAGGCCATCAAGGCCTATGAAAAGGCCCTGACCCTGGACGAGAATCAACCCGTGGTGCTGAACAACCTGGCATGGTTGCTGGTCACTGCTCCTGACAGGCATCTGAGAGATGAGAAGCAGGCACTGGTTCTGGCCCGGAAGGCCGTCAGGATGAACCGATCACCTGTGTTTCTCGATACCCTGGCCGAGGCTTACTATGCAAACGGCTTCCCGGAGGAGGCCCTGAAGGCGATTGATGAAGCCATAACTCTCGCTCAGGAGGGAATCGAATACTACAGGAAGCAAAGGGGGAAATTTGCCGGCAAAGGGCTCGATTGATCGCCCCATGGGCCTGTCAAGGCTGGCGACCCCTTTCATGAAATCACTGCATCCCCTGGACGAGAGCATTCAATGATGTGCCGAGAGACGGGACCAGGTTCCAACCGAGTGGCCCGCTGCATTGATTTGACGTGAAAGGATGCTCGGATAGACCGGACAATGGAAGCCACAAACAGTGCAAGCACACACCCCGATGCCGCGGGTTCGCCGGTCCTGTTGATCGGTGTTGCCATGGTGTGCAAGCTCGTCCTTAACACGGCCCGGAGGTTCGTCTACCCGTTCGCGCCCTCCCTCAGCACCGGACTGGGGGTCCCTCTTACTGCAATCACCTCCCTTATTGGAGTAAATCAGGCAACGTCCATTTTGGGAATTCTTTTCGGGCCAATCGCCGATCGGTTCGGTTACAAACGGACGATGCTGGCAGGTCTGGGGATGCTCGTAGTTGGAATGGCTGCCGCGGGCCTCTTTCCCTATTACCATGTCATTCTGATCACCTTGTTCCTGGCGGGCTTGGGCAAGAGCATCTTTGACCTGGCTCTCCAGGCCCACGTGGGAGTGACGGTCCCTTTTCGGCAGAGGGCCACCGCAATCGGGCTCATGGAGATAAGCTGGGCGGGGAGCGCATTGGTTGGTATCCCGGCCATAGGTCTCGCCATCCAGGCCTGGGGCTGGCGATCGCCCTTTTTGTGCATGGGTGTCATGGGGTTATTAGCAGGTATGCTGCTTTACCGTGCTGTGCTGAAGGACCTCGAAGGCACTCAACAAGGCCAAAGGGTGGCCAAGGTGAAAAACCTATGGAACCTTCTTGGGTCAAAAGGAAGTGTCAAGGGAATGCTGGTCTTTTGCCTTTTGTTCAGTCTTGCCAATGACAACCTCTTTGTCGTCTATGGTGCGTGGATGGAGAAGAGGTTCCATCTCTCCATCGTAGCCCTAGGATTTGGTACCAGTGTGATAGGGGCCGCCGAGCTTGGAGGTGAATTCCTGACCGCACTTATTGCAGGCCGATTGGGCCTCAAGCGTTGCTCAATTGGAGGCCTTGTCCTCACCATCTTCTGCTATTTCTTATTACCCCTCTGGGGCCATAGGGTCTTGACCGCTCTGGGTGCCCTGTTCATCATCTTCTTCCTGTTCGAGTTCACTATCGTGACAACCCTCTCTCTGTCAACGGAGCTCTTGCCGGAGGCCCGGGCGACCATGATGGCCGCGTTCTTTTCGGCGGCAGGCCTGGGGCGAGCCCTGGGTGCGGTCATAGGAGGGCACGTATGGTTGGCATCCGGTTTGTACGGAACTGTCCTTGTTTCAGCCCTTTCAAGTGCCCTTGCTTTGGTATTCTTTGTCCGCGGATTGAGGCATTGGCCTTGTAAGTGATGAGTTTGTTTTGTCCTGAAAAGCCTGGTCCTCTTGGCCAGGATGCTTCCTTGCATTAACCGAAGTGTTTTGCGGGTTGCTGCGGGGGCTTCATTCCTGCGGTCTGTTTGACGTTGACAATGGCCGGCCTTTTGCCTATCTTACGAACTTATCAAAAATGGTCGAATGGTATTATATTTTGGTTGACTGTCAGGCTTCTTTGGCAAAGACGCAGGGTCTTTATGGGGCGGCATAGGCGTTCTGATCTTCAACTCTTATCAAAGGAGGTATCCAAATGAAGGCAAGGAAGTTTCCAAGAGGGAAAGTATCAATGGTAACCACCATCTTTTCCCTGGCCGTCTTCCTATGGGCAGGGAGTGGTGCGTGGGGGGCCCAGTGGCCCAAGGACCTCATTGCCATTTCCCCTGCGCCCGGGGCGACCGTCCACATGATTCTCGTGGGCATAGGAAAACCCATACAGAACCATACTCCGGTAGAGAACTGGATCGTGCAGCCCTTGGGTGGGCCGAAGCTCTGGATGCCGATGATGAAGCAGGGCAGGGCCCACTTTGCCTGCCAAAACTCGGCGGACATGGTGAACGGGTTTCTGGGTAAAGGGCTTTATTCCAAGATGGGACCCCAGGATGTGCGCACGGTGATGGCAGGCCACGACTATATGTTCATGTTCTGGACGACCCCGGATACGGGGATCAAGAACATATCTGATCTGAGGGGAAAGGTCGTGTACGCCAAGTTCAAGGCAAATCCCATGTTCGACGATATTACCAAGCACCAGCTCGCCTCAGCCGGATTGACGGTCAAGGACCTCAAGGCCGTCCTGGCGTTCTCCAGTATCAAGGAGGGCCTGAGGGGTCTCATCGAGGGCAGGGTGGATGCCATCCTCTATCCTGTCGTGCCCGGGGCTGTCATGCAACTCAACGAAGCAAAGGGCGAGACCAAGTTCGTTACACTCACCCGGAAACAGGCCGAGTATGTGGTATCACGTATGGACGGCTACTACGTACAGGACATCGCAGCAAACGACCCCCGTTTCCGCAACAAGAGCCCTGTGCCCAATGCGATCTGCTACCAGACCGGCTTCTTCACCTGGGCTTCCGTGCACCCGGATATTATCTACGGGGTGGTCAAGGCAATCCTTGAACACAACGATGAGTTCATAGATATCCATCCTTCTGCAAAATACTGGTCGGCAAAATACAGGCCTGTGAACAAGGCCGTACCCTACCATGAAGGCGCAATCAGGTATTTCAAGGAGATCGGCCTCTGGAAGGCGGAAAACCAGGCCTACCAGGATATGATGCTCAAGAAACAGCAGGAGCTCAGGAAGAAGTAGACCTGGAGCTCCATTTCTGTCAACTCCGAGTACTCGCCCTGGCGTAGATGCAGGGCGAGTACATCTTTTCTTGAGGGCCATGGGGAGTCCCGGCACGGAACGAGGCTCGAACAACTCGTGATGGTGGAAGGGGGCATATGGAGGGAGGACCTTTAGGTGTGGACGGAGAGATGTTGAAAAAATGGCTGTGACCAAAGTCGGCGAGGGGTGGAAAGAGAGGGGGATTAGGTCAAAGCTGGCCCTTGTAGTCGCGATCCTCTGGGCCCTGTATACGCTGGCATACCTGACCAACGTGTTTTTCTACTTGGGCGTGGTGATTTACTCCATAACACACAGGGCCATAAGCAGCGGCTTGATCTGTTCCTTGGTTTTTCTCCTGTTTCCTTTCAAGAAAGGCACCCCAAGGGGCAAACTGCCGTGGTATGACGTCATCCCCATACTGGTAGTCATTGCCGGATGCGCGTACATAGCCGTCAACGCCAACCAACTGGTGGCCGAAGGCCGGTTGATAACCAACACCTACGAAATGGCTCTGGCAACGCTACTCTTTGCCAGTGTTGTCGAGGCCATCAGGCGCACTATCGGTTCTATCTTGGCCGTAATAATAGTCTCCAGTTTTTTCTACGCGGTTTACAGCAATCATTTCCCGGGCTTTTTGAGGAGTACGGGTTTCTCCTACCCCATCATCCTCGGGTGGATGTACCTCAGTGCGGAGGGATTGTGGGGCATGATTCTGGGAATAGTGTCCACCATTGTGGCAGGCTTCATCATTTTCGGCGGGTTCCTCCGTGCCCTCGGTGCGAGTGACTTCTTCAACGACCTGGCCCTCGCAGCGGCCGGCCACCTCAGGGGAGGAGCGGCAAAGGCCTCTGTTATCGCCAGCACTTTTTTCGGGACCATCTCGGGCTCGACTGCTGCCAATGTCGCCACGACCGGACAGATCACCATTCCTCTAATGAAAAAGACCGGCTACGAGAGGAACTATGCCGGGGCCGTGGAAGCAACTGCTTCCCTTGGAGGCATGTTTATGCCTCCGGTTATGGGGGCCACGGCCTTTCTCATTGCAGAGTTTCTTCAGGTCACGTACTGGAGTGTGTGCGTGGCGGCTTTTTTGCCGGCAATGGCCTATTATGGCACCCTCCTCGCCCAGGTGGACCTGGAGGCGGCAAAGATAGGACTCAAGGGGCTGCCGCGGGAGAGTTTGCCTTCAGTGCGTAAGACCCTGTTGAGGGGCTGGCAATACCTGCTTCCCTTTGCCCTCCTCCTGTTCCTCTTGGGGGGGCTGAGGTACTCGGCCCAGACAAGCATCATGTATACCCTGGGAGCCCTCATCATCGTCAGCTCCTTTAGGAAAGAGAGCCGATTGACTCTGAGAAAGCTGATCACTGCACTGGAGGAATCGGCCAAGGGCATGTTACCCATCATTCCCCTGTGTACGGGGATCGGGGTCCTCGTGGGATCCATTGAGATCACAGGTGCCGGGACAAAATTCACCTCTGAACTCCTGAACATGAGTGGAGGCAATCTGGGCATACTGCTCCTGTTGACGGGACTTGCTGCCTTTATATTGGGCATGGGGATGACGGCAGTCTCCGTGTATCTCTTGACCGTGGTGCTCCTGGCACCGGCTTTGATAAAGGCAGGTGTAGAACCTATAGCAGCCCACATGTTTCTGTTCTATTTTGGATGCCTGTCTTTTATAACCCCGCCCGTGTGTGTAGACGCCTACATAGCGGCAGGGATTGCCGGGGGAGAGCCCTTCAAGACAGGGTTCAGGGCCATGCGCCTTGGCTTTGCAGCCTACCTGGTCCCCTGGGCCTTCATATTCAATCCGGGCATTCTCATGATCGGGTCCTTCGAGGAGGTGCTCTCCACTTTTTTCTTCGTCACACTCGGAGCAATGACCATGGGCGTAGTCTTCGAGGGATACCTGATGGCACGAATCTATGCCTGGGAGAGGTTTCTGCTGACAGCGTGCAGCCTGCTCCTGTTTATCCCAAATTTCAATACAAGGATCGTGGGGCTCCTTGGGGAGGGCGTCTTCCTCCTCATTCAGATACTCAGGGCAAAGAAAATGAGTGGCTACATTCGGTCCGGCGGCAAGACGGTATCTCGATAAGTTGATGAACTCGTAAAAAGTCTCAAAACCGTCATGCTGGACTTGATCCAGCATCCAGAAGCCTTTGAAATTACTGGATTCCTGCTTTCGCAGGAATGACAGAAATGAGTCCTTTCTGACTTTTTACGAGCTCGTCAAGCTTCATGCATGGAATAATTGGAAGGAGGGAAGGGAGATACATATGAAGATAGACGTTCACAACCACTTTTATCCAAGAAACTTTTTGAGACAGCTCGAGAAGGACGGGGGAAGCGTGGGCATAAGCGTGGAAAAGGACCAGTGGGATAGGACAATCCTGGTCCAAAACGGGACCCGGGTCGTCACCATTACCCCGCCCATGAGCGACGTCGGCAAGCGATTAGACGACATGGAAAGGACGGGATTCGACACCCAAATCCTTACCCTATCCATCCCCAGCGTTGATATCTTTCCCGTGGAGATCGGGGAGAATCTCGCGAGGGTGGTCAATGACGAGATCGCGGGCATTGTAAACGATCATCCCGAGAACTTCATGGGCTTTGCGACGCTGCCCTTCCTGGATAGGGACCGCGCGGTCAAGGAGTTGGACAGGTGCATCAGGGACCTGGGGTTCAAGGGGGCCTGTATGGGCTCAAATATCAAGGGGATGAACCTTGATGACCACCGGCTTTATCCCTTTTACGAGAGGATGAACGAATACGGCCTCCCCATCCATATCCACCCGAGGACCCCGAGAGACACGGAGACCTACAGGGATTATCGCCTGGGGCCCATGATTGGTTTTGAGATGGATCTGTGCGTGGCGGTCGTGAGGTTGATCATGGGCGGTGTCCTGGACAGATTCCCCAATCTCAAGTTTGTCGTATCCCATCTCGGAGGGGCGATCCCCTACCTGGCAGAGAGGATTCAGAACTGCTACGAGGCCTATCCGGAATGCCAGCAAAATATCTCTCGTCCTGCAAAGGAATATCTCAAGGAGTTCTACTATGACACGGTGAGCTTCTTTGAACCTGCCCTCATGTGCGCCTATAGTTTTGCGGGCCCTGAAAGGATGATCCTCGGCTCAGACTACCCCCATGTGATCGGAGATATTGAAAGGGCGATCAAGTCCGTCGAGGATCTTGACATCCCCGAGGCAGACAAGGAACTCATCTACTCCGGAAACATATCCAGACTGATGGGTCTGAGCACATAGGAGGTCTTGAAGGAGCGGATCCCGCCCCTGAAGCTGTGCGTTGTGGATACGGGGTGCCGAGGGCATGTCTTCTTCACTCGTCTTCGCCAGGATGCCCCGTGCTCCTGCCGAGGGAGCTTCACGTGAACAGTGACCTGAATCTGTGCTTCATTTCGTAGGGTTTTAGTGTGGGCTGATGCAGGGGACCTTTTCTCTTCCCAATTGGAACGTGCAGGAATGAACAGCCCCTGTGACTCAAGAATTCGCTGGCAGTCCTCCTGAGCTCGTCAGGGCTGTCAACGGATCTGGCCGGGGTGATACCAAGGCCTTCCATGGTCTTCACGAAATCCATGCGTCCCGCGTTCGGTGTGGGGTTTTGTCCCCCCGCTTCGTAGATCTGGTTATCCATGCAAACGATCATGAGGTTGTCTGGCTGATTATGGGCAATGGTGACGAGGCTCGACAAGCCCATGGCGATGCTTCCGTCACCTTCGATGACCACTACTTTCCTTTCAGGGTGCGCCAGCGCCACACCGAGCCCGACAGAGGGTGCCAACCCCATCTCGTGATGATGATAGACTGGCCTCAAGGTAATGTACTGTGGAGATGGGGGAATGACCATCTCATAAGCCACCAGCATGATGCCACATTAACATCGGAGGGTAACGTCCTTATCTTCGACAATGGCACACACGATCCGGTAACCCCCCACTCGCGAGTAATAGAAGTGGATATCAATTCGGGGAGGATCCTTTGGCAGTATGTCCCAAAATTGGTCTTTAGTTTCTTTAGCGGACATGTGGGAGGCTGCGAGCGCTTGCCCGATGGGAATACCTTGATATGTGAGGGGCAGAGTGGCCGTGTTTTCGAGGTTACCCGCGAGTGTGAGGTATGCTGGGAGTGGGTCAGTCCCTTTATCCTGCCTTTCAAGAACGTTTACTGTTCAATGCTTTTCAGGGCCCATCGCTATTATGGGAACGGCCCTGAATTGTCAGGGATGAAGTTCTATCCCGAGCGATATGAAAAACTGAATAGGGAACTTGGTTTGATGAAATAGAGGCCTTGAAGTCAGGGGCAAACCCATTCCGGGGAGATGGTGATGGAAACGCATGGCTATAAGGGGAAGCTGCTAAAGGTAGATTTGACAAATAGAACTATTGAGATAGAGCCGCTGAATTGGGATTGGGCTCGGCGATATATGGGTGGGGCCGGTCTGGCAAGCCGGTATCTTTATGATGAGATTTCTCCGTCGACCTCACCCACGGATCCAGAAAACCCGGTCATTTTCATGACCGGCCCGGTCTGTGGAACCCGGTTTATCACCTCCGGAAGACATCATTTGGTATCTCTTTCTCCATTGACCGGGATATTTGGAGAATCAGACGTGGGTGGCGCTTGGGGGGAAGAGTTGAAGAAGGCGGGCTTCGACGGGATCATCTTGAAGGGAAAGGCATCGAAGCCCGTTTACCTAGGCATAGAAGACGGTAGAGCAAGCCTCAGCCCTGCCGAAAAGATCTGGGAGTTGGACCCCTATGAGGTGGAACAGGTCTTCAAAGAGGAATGGGGGCCCAAGGCCAGAATCGCATGCATTGGGACCGGGGCCATCAAGGGGGCGCTCATCGCCGGCGTGATGCACGATGGGGCCGATGCCCGAGCTGCCGGACGCTGTGGCATTGGGAGCGTTATGGCGGAGAAGAGGATCAAGGCCGTCGTGGTGAAGGGCACGGGAAGGCCGGCGGTGGCCGACGAGCCCGGCCTGAGGGAGTTGGTCAAGAGACATTCTCCGATCGTTGCAGGGCGTCTCAAGGACATGCGGAAGTACGGTACGGCAAGAATGGTTCAGGCTGCCGAGCATATAGGCTCTTCCCCATTACAGAACTGGAAGTACCCATTCCGTTGGGAAGATGGCGCAGCAAGGCTTTCAGGGCCGGCGTTTTATGAAAAGGGCATCATGGTAAAGGCCTATTTTTGCCGAGGTTGTGTTATTGGATGCGGGAACACCGTTCATGTCAAAGAAGGGCCATATCGAACCGTTGAAGGGGGCGGGCCTGAATACGAGACTCTCAACATGTTGGGAGGAAATTGCCTCGTCGATGACCTGGAGGCGGTCTGTTTGGCCAATGAACTGTGCTACAGGTACGGGATCGATACCATCGAGACAGGGGCTCTCCTGGCCTTCGCCATGGAGGCCTACGAGGCCGGAATCATAACGGATGCCGACACCGGGGGTGTCCCTCTCAAGTTTGGTGACCCGGATGCCATGCTGGAAGGCGTGAGGATGATCGGGGAGAGCAGGAACATCGGATCCGTGCTGAACAAGGGGTTCAGGCATGCCGTTTCTCAAATCGATGACAAAGCAAAGGAGTTCGCCATTCACGTCAAGGGGCTGGCCATACCCGCCCATGATCCGAGGGCATACAACGGCCTTGCCTGTTCGTATGCCACCTCCAACAGGGGCGCACATCACACATCAGGGCAAACCCATCTGTACGAACACAGGCTCGAAGTCCCCGAGCTCAATCACAGGCCCATGGGTCGCTTTGTCGTGGAGGGCAAAGGGGCCCTGGCTGCCTTGACCCAAAACATAATGAACGTCTTGGATTCCGTGAAGAGCTGCAAGTTCGCGCAAGACGGTGGCTGGACAATAGGACCCGTGACGCAAGGCTTTTGTTGTGTGACGGGGAGAAGAGATAGCATCGAAGACATGCTTCTCCATGGGGAAAGAGCGTTCAACCTCAAGAGAGTTATTAATGTAGAAAGAGGGATTTCAAGAAAGGACGATGTCTTACCCAAACGCATGCTTACTTTGGAAAAGAATGCCGTTGGATACACAGCCAACTTACCTCCACTGGACAGAATGCTTGACGAGTACTATGAAACAAGAGGTTGGTCAAAGGACGGGATCCCCTTGAAAGAGACCTTAGAAAGACTTGAGATACCCAGCCGGGTATGACGGAGATGTGGTTCCGCCTACATCCTCCTTTTGGAAACCGGAAGGTCGGTGATCGAAAAGTATGGGAAGAGATCGCACTTGAAGCGCCTATCACGGTCAAGGATTTCCTGGCGAGACTCGAGGCCCTTCATCCAGAACTCTCTGACCACATTTGCGTTGAGGAAGAAGAAACGTTCCACCATTTGCTCCTGTCCAGCCTACTCTTCGCGGGCATAACACTCGTGGCCACCGTGCCGAGCGTCACCCTATTCCTGCCAGGACTGTTTGGATTGGTGTAGAGGAGAGAGGATCCGATGGACAAGAGCTTCGCAGAAAGACTCAAAAGGTCGATAGAAGATGCTGAGGTGAGATTGGCCTCCGGAGTACCCGACAATTGGCTTGGGCCCCTAATTGAGGCCATAAAGACTTCAAAGCGAATAACCTACGCCCCTGCGGCAAGGGAGGAAGACGCACTGGGTATTTGTTGCGGGGCATCCCTTTCCGGAGTGCGATCCCTGTTGCTGGCTCAAAGCGTTGGTTTGCTCAACACGGGAGGGGCTCTGGCAACACTGGCAGTCTCCTACGGGATCCCACTGGTAATGATCGCCACGGATCGCGGGCATCTGGGAGATGTCACTGTCGGGCAGTACATGAAAGCCAGGTCCTTCCGCCCCTTTCTGGATGCCATGAAGATCCCCTACTATGACCTGTCGGCTGATTTTGACGCCAGAGGTCAAATTACCCAGGCGTACCAGATGGCTGAAATCGGGCAGACGCCTGTTGCCATCCTGATCACGCGGAATTCAATGGCTGAAGGGAGCCAAAGGAAGGAGAGAGGGTTGTTTTCTGATGGATTCTTTTGATCCGAGAGTCTCCGGCTGCAGGGAATCCGATTCGTGGATTGGCTCAGTCCGTGGGGCCCTGTCGGGGGAGAGGATGGGAAGATAACAGCTTGGTGACGGAAACAGAAGGAAAGACCGTAGGCGTCTCGGGATGTGAGGGGAAGACGAGGTCGTCCGTCGCAATGGTTTTGAAACCGGACCAAAGAGAAAACAACAGGGAAACAGAGATGATGCATAGGATTGAAGATTCAAATGTACCCCTTTACCGCCAGGTAGAAGATTTCCTCCGCACTCAGATGGCCAGGGGTCACCTGAAAGAAGGGGACCTGATACCCTCGGAAATAGCTCTGGCAAGAGAATACGGCGTGAGCCAGGGTACAGTCAGAAAGGCCATCCTCAATCTAACACAAAAGGGCATCCTTTATCGAAAGCAGGGGAAAGGGACTTTTGTCGTATTTCCAAAGCAGAACTTGAAACGATTCCGCAATTTTCGTTTTGTTGAAGACCTCAATTCAGAATTGGCCCATGTCGATCTGGTCTTCCGCAGTATTGAAGTCCTCCCTGCGGACGCTCGGATTGCGAAAAACCTTGGTTTGAGAAAGGGGACAAAGGTCTTTTGCCTTGAACGGTTGGGCAGAATCGGGGGCACCCACCTTCTGCATACCCGCTCATACCTGCCGAAGAGGCTGTACAAGGGGCTGGAGCAGTTCGGTGCCGAGGATTTCTTCAAGAATACCCTATGGAAATTGCAGGACATCTACTTCGGGATCAGGGTAGAGAAGAGAGAGGAGTATATCTCGGCCATCGCCGCAGGTGAAAGAATGGCGAAGACCTTGGAGGTGGAACCCGGGAGCCCGATACTTCGCATTGAGGTCAAATTGACCTCCTTTGCCGGCGACATCGTCGAGTATCGCTGCAGCCATTGCCAGCACGGGGATTTCCGATTCTACGTTGGTCAGAGGGGGGAGGGTTAGACATGCCTCTTGATCCAAGTGGAGTCCATGGGGAGGGGGATCAGGGTGGAATTCCATGGTCATCAATGAAGAAGCCTTTCCCGAAAGATCAATAGGCGGAAAAGTTGATCCTGCCCCCCTGTTCAACGATGGGTAATGTCAAAAGGCCATGGGGGACGATGAGGACCTCAAGGTCTTCCCTGCCCAGCTTCCGGACGGCAATGGAAAAGGCCTCTTTCATGTCTCGAGCAGGAATCATCTGTGTCTGGCGTACCACCTCCGGTGTTTGGGATCCTGCGATGATCACAGAGTTCTTCTCGAGGACCTTTGCCATGACGTAGGCCCGCTGGGCTCCGGGGGGGTAACCTTCCCGGCGCATCCTGGAGAGGAAAGAGGGGATATCCCGGGCCTGCTTCATCTTTTCGAGAAAGCGCCTCTCGCCGACTCCCTCACCGGCACCCTCGGGAGTGGGGGCGGGAATGATGATCACCCCGCCCTCCCGGACAACCGGGGTAGGGGCGAAAAAGAGATAGCTAGCCGCACGGCTGGCCTGGTAGAGATTATCGTCCTTCGGAAATCCAACCCCTGCTACGGCGACATCATACTGCTGAGGCACTTGAACTTCGTAGAGCTGCCGTGCGTCTCGCACGAGGGCCTCAAAGGTCGCCTCAGGTTCTCCTGCCCTGATTGATACGGGGCGCCCCTCACCATCCAGCACCGCGTTGAGAATAAAACGAAGCCCTGCCCTTCGGGCCGCCAGGGTGATTGCCTGGTGAAAAGGATTTCCCTCGATCTTTCCGAGTCGTGTCCCGGGGTGGTCCACCATCCTGGGCCCATGGGTGTAGGCAATCATGGACTCACCGGCAGCTCCGATGGCAAGGGTCTTGCGGCCACCCGAGTACCCGGCGTACTGATGGGGTTCCACGATGCCGGTAGCGATCAATAGATCCGCCTCATAGGCCTTCCTGTTGACGGAGAGAGGGATACCCCCTCCGGCCGTGCCCAGGTCCACAAGGACGTTGGGGTTTTGAGGTTCGTTGTCCATGATCCGGTATCGCTCTACTATGTCCCGGCCGAGTTTCGCGATTCTTTCATCTAGGGTGCTGGGCCTGTGCATCCCTATCCCGCACAGCAACAAAATGTCTTCGGCCCTGACTCCGGAGGAAGCCAGTTCCCTCAGGAGGGCCGGAACCAAGAGGTGGTCCGGGCTCTGGCGAGTAATGTCGGTGAACACAATGCAGACCCGGTCTCCCCTTCGGGCCAGGTCCTTGAGGGGAGGGGAGTTGACGGGGCGATTCAACGCGTCATTAATGGCCTCTTCGATCGAGGCCAAAGGTTTGGCAGGCCTTGATTCGGCGACCCTGGCCCGCATCTTCCCGGGAAGCTCGAATTCCAGGGCCGTCCTTCCGTAGGGGACACGATACATAACAGTCTCCTCAGCAAAATCGAACGGGCCTCCGGGCCCTGTTAGGCCCCAAGGGATTGAAGTCAGAGGCCCATTTTTCCGGGATTCAAGATATTGTTCGGGTCGAAGGTCTCCTTGAGGGCCTTCATCGTTTGCATGGCAACGGGATCGTGCTCGAGGTGCATAAAAGGGGCCTTGGCTAGGCCTACCCCGTGCTCGCCGGTGAGGGTGCCGCCCAGGTCGCAGGCGAGTTTGAAGATATCCTCTACCGCCCTTTCCAGGGCCTCGACCTGCTCGGGATCTGATTTGTCATACATGATCCTCGGGTGGAGGTTTCCATCTCCTGCGTGGCCGAAGATCACGAAGGGTAGACCATACCTGCGGACCGTATCGGAGATCCGGGTCAGGAGTTCGGGGACCTTTGACATGGGGACCGTGACGTCCTCGGAGACGTTGTTGGGTCTGAGCTGCGCTGCCACACTTCCCGCCGATTTTCGGGCTTGCCATAGCTCTTCGGTTTCCTCGGCGGTCTTTGCAATCTTTGCGAAGGATGCTCCGTGTCGGTTGAAGATTTCAACGATCTTGTCCATCTGGAAAGAAGCCTCTCCATCCGTGTATCCATCGGTCTCAACAAGTATCATGGCCCTTATATCGGGGATGTTCATCGCGGCGCGCTCTCTGAGGACCCCGATGGTATTCTCGTCCAGGATCTCCAGGACACTCGGGATGATGCCCGAATGCATAATGTCAGTAACCGATTTGCCAGCGTCCTCCAGCGACTCAAAATGGGCCAGAGCCGTTTTGACAGCCTTTGGCATGGGGCTGATCTTCAAAGTTATCTCGGTGATGACTCCCAGGGTCCCTTCAGACCCCACGAAGAGCCTGGTGAGGTCATAGCCGGAGGCCGACTTCATACAACGGGTCCCGGTCCGCATGACGCGGCCATCTGCAAGGACGACTTCCAAACCAAGGACATAGTCCCTGGTCACTCCGTATTTTGCGCCCCTCATTCCGCCCGCGTTAGTGGCCACGTTACCTCCCAGGGTGCAGACCTGGCTGCTGGCAGGGTCCGGCGGAAAGAAAAAGCCATGGGGGGCCAGTTCTTTTTCCATCTGCCCGTAGACAACGCCGGGTTCCACGACAGCCAAGCGATCGGCAATGCGTACATCAATAATCCTGTTCATCTTGCACAGGTCCAGGACAATGCCGCCCATGACCGGAACGACAGAACCTGTCAAACTCGTCCCGGCACCTCGGGGGATAACGGGGATGCGGTGTTTGTTGGCCAACTCCATAATGCGGGATACCTGCTTCGTGTTCGAGGGGAATACCGCACATTCGGGTCTCTTGGCGTGATCAGAGGCATCGTAGGAATAGGAGACAAGGTCGATCAACTGATCCCTACAGTTCTTTGCCCCCACGATCTCCTGGAGGGCCTTTCTTATTTCTTCTCTCATCGGGACATTCCTTTCATAGGGCCGAGAGACAGGTGAAGCAGTAAAAAATAATCCAGATAACATAGGAAAATCGTCCCGTGATGTCAACGATGATAATGGGGTCCCATTTCGTGCTGAAGCCCTGATCCCCTGGAGCAGCCTATTGACCCTGCCAGGGCAATCCTCTATTATGGATTGGCCATGTCCAGGAGGTTCTTCACCGCCCTTGCCGCAGCCATCGGCATCCTCATGGTCGCCTACGGAATGATCAGGGACAAGGACCTGGTGTTTGTTATCGGACTGGTCATTCTCGTAGGGGTCTACATCGTGATCAGGCGCGAAATCAAGGCCTCCCTCAAGGACACATCGTCCCAACGTCCGGACTAATACCCTGATCCCTGGACCGCCAAGGCGGAGGTTGGTTGGCACCCGTTGTCCGGATAACGTCAGCCAGGGGTGGGTCCGGGCCCTTGCCTGCACCGGCGGCCGGCCGGTCCATTCAGGCTGTTGGCCAAGGCATCTCTTCGGTCTTGTTTCTCAAAAGGCCACGTGAGAGCACTTGAGGAGATCCTTGTTATGATCTTTGCAGTAGTCTCTACTGATCTGTGGAACCCATCCTGCCATGGAGATCTGCATCACATCCCCTTTCTCAGGTTTTTCCACGCAAAGGACGGAAACATCTTGACATTGTGACCAGTTTCTTTATATTTGAAAGCTTTGTCCTTCCTGAGCCCCTTTGTGGACTGCTTGTTCCCGGAGCAATGAAGCTCCCCGCGGCAAGCTGCGGGGAATCAAAGGGAAATTGCTCCGTAGCCTAATTCGCCTTCGCCCTTCGAGCTACGGCGCGGTTCGGCCGCCGTCGCGTAGCGCAGGCACTCCCGCTGCGCCGAGTGTCGTGCTCGCAGCACGCTGCAGGGTACACTGGCGAGGGCGAACAAAGCGAGAGAAGATATGGATTTGCTAAGATCTGTCACATACGAGCCCGCTCCCGTGACGGGAGGGTATACGGACCGCGTCCTTCTCGTGGACCTGAGTAACTATGAAATAGAACCGAGGGAGCTGCCGCCCGGGTTCAAGGAGAAATACGTCGGCGGCCGCGGGTACGCCTTGAAGATGATATGGGATGAAACCACGGCCAGGACAACCTATGAGAGCCCGGAAAACCTTATCGTCATGGCCAGCGGCCCGTTGTGCGGTGATGTCCGCTTCCCCGGCACCGGCAAGTTCATTGTCGGGACGATTTCTCCCCTGACCAATACCTTTATTGATTCCAACGTCGGCGGGCATTTTGCCCCCGTCCTCAAGCAGTGCGGGTTTGACGCCCTGGTCCTCTCCGGAATCTCACGGCAAGAGGTCGTCCTGGTCGCGGACAGGGACAAGGGAACCATTGAGATCCGGAAGGCCCCCCAGTTCGGGGAAGAGATCGACAGGGGGGCCTTGTCCTACGGTGAGAAGCTCCTCATGTCTTACAACGGCGGGAAACTTGACGACAACGTGGCCGCGGTCACGACGGGGATAGGCGCAAAGAACACCAGGTTCGGCATTATCAACAGTCTCTTTTACGACAAAAGGCGCGGTCGCTTGCGCTCAAAACAGGCGGGCAGGGGCGGTACAGGGACGGTCATGAGCCACAAGGGGGTGAGGGCCGTTATCGTACACGCGGACGCGCCCCGGGTCAAGGCCAATAACCCTGTAAATGAAAAGGGTGTGCGGGAGGCAGGTGCGGCCCTCAAAAGGGTCCTGGGCGAGATGGACCCGAGGCAGCTCAGGCTCTCGAGTTGGGGCACACCCGTTTTGCTGGAGTACATGAACAAATTCCACCTCTTGCCCGTGAAAAACTTTCAGCAGGGGACCCACCCTGATGCGGAAAGGGTGTTTGCCGAGGTATTTCTGGACCGATACTTCAGCAAGGAATATCCGGACGGGTGCTACTACGGCTGCAACCTGGCCTGCGCCAAGGGAGCAGAAGAGGTCACCCTGACAAGAGGGCCTCAAAAGGACCAAAGGGTCGGTGTGGATGGCCCGGAATACGAGACAGCCGCGGCAACCACCAGCATGGGGGTCTTTGATCCTCAGTTTATCATGGAATACAACTGGTATTGCGACCACTATGGGATCGACACCATATCCATGGGCGTCACCGCCTCCTTCTTGATGGAATGTGTGCAGAGGGGATTTCTAACAAGGGAGGATATTGGTTACGATCTGTCCTGGGGGGATGTGGAGGCGATTGACAGGCTGCTCCACGAGACGGCTCTGGGGAAAGGGTTTGGAAGGGTCTGCGGCCAGGGCGTGCTCAGGGCAAAGACCTGGGTTGCAGAGAAGGCTGCAGCCAAAAGGGGTATGGCCAAGGAGGAGGTTCTGCGGGAACTCGATAAGTTTGCCATGGAGGTAAAGGGCCTGGAGTTCTCTATGTATCGCACCCAGGAGTCCTTGGCGCAGCAAGGGGGATATGGTTTTGCATTGAAGGGGCCGCAACACGATGAGGCCTGGCTCATCTTCATAGACCAGGTACACAATGAAATCCCCACCTTCGAGATGAAGGCAAAGGCCCTGAAGTGGTTTCCCTTGGTACGCACCTGGTTCAATGCCGTGGGTCTGTGCAAGCTGCCCTGGATAGATGTTCGTCATCCCGACGCGGCAAAGACCGACAACCCGGCCCAGAACCGGCCCACCCTGCATTACTATGCACAATATCTGAACGCCACCACGGGTTCCAACAAGACCATCGAGGATATCCTGAACGATTCTGAAAGACTTCAGCTCCTTCAAAAGCTAATCAATTTGAGGCAAGGGAAGGGAGAGAGAAAGGACGATCGGATTCCCCTGAGGGCAATGGCACCTGTCTACCGGGACGAATACCACGGGAGAGGTGTTTACTACGGGGAGTGGCTGGAAGAACAGGTCAGGGACGGGGATGTTCCCGGGGATGATGGGGAAAGGCACGAAATGCTGCTTGAATTGAGGCAGAAGGCCTATCAAAGGCTCTGTGACGAGGTCTACAGGGAGAAGGGCTATGACCGCGAAGGGGTGCCCTTGGCCGAGACCCTTGAGAAGTTCGGCCTCCTGGACGAACAGGCCCGAACCCTGCTCAGGGAAAGGAGCGGATAGGGCAGGGCTCATCCGCCGGGCCCGCGGGACAAAGTGAGGAGCAACCTATGGTGGTTTCTGTAAGATTTCATGGTGTCCAGCGCAGGGTGGTCCGCAAGGATCAGATTCACGTCCCCATTTTTCGAAATGCGCGGGTCACGGATGTCATCGAGTACCTGGGGGAACGGTACCCTGAATTGCAATTGAACCGATCGGGGGTATTGGTGTCTGTGAACGACAGGATTTCCCCGTTGGACCACGTCCTCGAATCCGATGACAGGATATCCCTTATCCCCCCCATCGGCGGTGGCTAAGGGAGGAGACAGCCCTTGAGCCGAGCCGTCCTTACAGGGGAGCAGGGACACGGTCACCTTTCGCCCTTCTTCCCCGTGCTTCCACACAGGGCATCCCGGCGAAGGCGAGCGATGTGGCGAACCATGCCCCTTTGAAGATTTTTTGGCCAATTCACATCAATATATTGACTTTCCGCCTTGACAAACCTCAATATATTGTGATAAATATTCCCCCATCTCCAGCCCAGAAATCACACGTGAAAGACACCTTGCTTATCGGAAAATGATGTTCTGCATTTCCATTTCACAATTCAAGCGCCTACCGGGAGGTATCGATGTTTGAGAAGATCAAGAAACGGGACGGACGATGCGTGACCTTTGACCCACAAAAGATTACCTCGGCTATCGCAAAGGCAGGGAAGGCGACGGGCGAGTTCGGAGGAAGGGAGGCACGAAAACTGACCCTTCGGGTCCTTACCCTGGCCCATGAGATGAGGCTCGGCCCCGTACCCGAGGTGGAAGAAATACAGGACATCGTTGAGAGGGTCCTGCTGGATTCTCCCTTTTACAAGACAGCCAAGGCATATGTCCTTTACAGGGAGCAACATGCCCAAATAAGGAGTATCGTCTCTAAGGCCAGCGTGGACCTGGTGGAGAGTTATATCCAGAAGCTGGATTGGAAGATACAAGAAAACAGCAATATGTGTTATTCCCTCCAGGGCCTGAACAACTACATTTCCTCGGATATCACGTCCGAATACTGGCTGAATCGCATCTATCCGCCCGAGATAAGGCGGGCCCATAAGGATGGTGATCTGCACCTCCACGATCTGAGCCTCTTGTCCGTATATTGTGTCGGTTGGGATCTAAGGGACTTGCTCATGCAGGGGTTCCGGGGTGTCGAAGGCAAGGTGGAGAGCGCCCCTCCCAAGCACCTGCGATCGGCCCTTGGTCAGATCGTCAATTTTTTCTATACGTTACAGGGCGAGGCCGCTGGTGCCCAGGCCATATCCAATTTTGATAGCCTCCTGGCCCCCTTCGTTCGATACGATTCTTTGAGTTATAGGGACGTAAAACAGGCCCTCCAGGAATTTGTATTCAATATCAACATCCCTACACGGGTTGGCTTCCAGACGCCCTTCACCAACATCACCATGGACCTTCAGGTGCCAAAGATACTGGAGGATCTCCCGGTCATCGTCGGGGGACGGGAACTGGATGAGACCTACAGGGATTTTCAGCCTGAAATGGATATGATCAACCATGCCTTCGCAGAGGTCATGATGGATGGGGACGTCAGGGGAAGGGTCTTCACCTTTCCCATCCCGACCTACAATATCACGCCGGATTTTGATTGGGACAACTCCAACCTTGACATGATCTGGAAGATGACCGGTAAATACGGGATTCCCTATTTTTCGAATTTTGTCAACTCGGACATGTCTCCCGAAGATGCCAGGTCCATGTGTTGCCGCCTGCGACTGGACAACCGGGAGCTTCTAAAGAGGGGCGGCGGGCTGTTCGGTGCCAATCCCCTGACAGGGTCCATTGGCGTCGTGACCATCAACCTGCCGCGCATTGGCTTCAGAGCCGAGAATGAAAAGGAATTCTTTGAAGACCTCAGGGAAATGGTCATGCTGGCAAAGGAAAGCCTCTCCATAAAAAGAAAGGTGCTGGAAAAGTTCACGGACAAGAACCTCTATCCCTATTCGAAGTTCTACCTCAGGGAAATCAAGAAGGGCACCGGGTTGTACTGGAAGAACCATTTCTCGACGGTCGGCATAGTGGGCATGAATGAGGCCTGCCTCAATCTCTTCGGTGAAGACATTGGGAGTGTAAGGGGCCGTCGGTTCTCCCTGAAGGCCATGGATTTCATAAGGCATCTCCTGTCCGAGATTCAAGACAACACCGATGAAATCTTCAACCTGGAGGCGACCCCTGCCGAGGGGGCCTCTTACCGCCTGGCCATGCTGGACAAGGAACGTTTTCCGGGCATCATCTGTGCGAACGAAGACGATTACCAAAAGGGCGCGGCGCCCTTCTATACGAACTCCACCCAGCTGCCGGTGAATTACACGGACGACGTTTTCGAGACCCTGAAGCTGCAAGACGAACTCCAGACAAAATACACCGGAGGGACGGTCCTTCACATTTACCTGGGAGAGCAGGTGGAGGATATCCGTACTGTCAAGGGGATCATCAGGAAAGTGGTGAACAATTTCAGGCTTCCCTATTTTACGCTCACACCGACCTTTAGCGTGTGCCCGTCCCACGGGTATCTGAACGGAGAACAGGATACCTGTCCCCATTGCCAGGGAGAGACCGAAATATATTCCAGGGTGGTCGGGTACCTCAGACCCATAAAACAATGGAACAACGGCAAACAGGCAGAGTACCAGATCAGGAAGACATTTGATTTGAGGCCCTTCAGGGAGCATGAACGGAGCAGCCCGGAACAACTCCCCCCCAGAGATCCAGAAACCCTGGAGGCACACTGTGCCTGAAGGATAAGGTTATGGTCCTTGGCGGTCTCCAAAGAAACTCTTTTATCGACTTCCCGGGAAGGGTCAGTTGTGTGCTCTTTCTAAGGGGTTGTAATTTCCATTGCCCATATTGCCATAATCCGGAATTGGTCAGGGGCACGGAGGGAACGGGAGAAGGAGCCCGATTGGCAGAGAGTGATGTCTATGAGTTCCTGTCGGAGCGCAGGGGATTCCTGGACGGTGTGGTCATATCAGGGGGCGAACCCACCTTACAGGATGAACTGCCCGATCTCTGCGATAGGGTCAAGGGCATGGGCTTCCCGGTCAAGCTGGATACCAACGGAAGCAGGCCCCACACCCTGAAGGCCCTGATCAACGGAGGTATGGTAGACTACATTGCAATGGACATCAAGACCGCCCCGTCCAGGTATTCGTTGATTGCCGAGTCCGGTGTGGAAGCAGGAGACATACTCAAGAGCGTAGAGCTGATCATCACGTCCGGGATTGCCCATGAGTTTCGTACCACCTGCGTGAGCCCCATCGTGCGGGAGCACGATATCTCTTCCATCGCGAGACTCATCCAGGGCGCCCAGATGTATGCACTGCAGAGATTCCACGCTGACAAGGTCCTGTATCCGGATTTCTTCAGGGGCCAGGGGCACGGCTATGACGAAGGCGGCATGCTGCGACTGAAATCCCTGGCAGAGCCCTGGGTCCAGAAATGTGTTGTCCGGTGACAGGCCCCGTCCGATGCGCCTTCACATGAATTTTGGAATCCTGCGGTGAACCTTCCTTTGCCCAGTATCGATGGGAAGGGGGACCACGATGCTTGACCTCAAGATAGATCACCCTGTCTTCACTTTAGACAACAAAGTGATTCTCCCTGCGGGTGCGTCCCTTTCGGAGTCCATGGAAGCCGTGATGCAGGATTTGGGAGGAGGTCCGCTGGAGGCCTACGCCATGCTCAAACACGGCACGGTGTTGGACGACCTTCTCCACCTGTTGACCGAGCCTCCCTACAGCGTCATCTTCGGCCACAGGAAGGAGACCGTTGACCTGCTCAAGTTCATGGAAAGCATTCACATTATCACCCCTGTTCTGGAATCCCTGGATTATTTCAGGGAAAGGGATTTCTATACCTACCGACATATACTTATGGTCTTTTCCCTGTCGACCCTCCTGGCCCACGAATTGGTAAGGGACTACGGGGAGTTGATCCGTGAGGCAGCTACAGGACCCATGCACGATTTTGGCAAGATTTGTGTCCCTTTGGAGGTGCTGAAGAAATCCGAACCCCTCACGAGGCGAGAACGGAGCCTCCTTGAACACCACTCCCTGGCGGGCTACGTCCTCCTCTGCTACTACCTTGGGGATAAGCAGTCCCTTTCTGGCAGGGTGGCGAGGGACCACCATGAAAGGAAGGACGGATCAGGATACCCGAGAGGGATCAACTTGGATGATCTCATGGTGGAGATAGTGGCGGCAAGCGACATTTATGACGCGCTCATATCGCCACGACCCTACAGGCCGACACCATATGAAAATCGGGCTGCCCTCGAAGAAATCACGGCCATGGCAGAACGGGGAGAACTGGGTTGGGCTGTAATCCAGGTGCTTGTGGCTTTCAATCGAAAGGACAAACCTTATTACAAGGACTGCGAGGTATCCACGGAGAGAAGGGGAACACCCCCCTCGGACAACATCTACGGAAGAATAAAGCAAGATGAGCGTGAATGAGAACGCCGCCCATCTAAGGGAAAGGGGGTGGCAAGAAAGCTCACGAATCCACACTCCGATGAAGGGGACGCAAAACCTAAGATACTCACTGATGTCCGGTTAGGATTTTGCAGGGCCGAATAGTAGCCAGGGCCGTTGGTTGTGGCCTCATGGTGTTGATCAAGCCTTTGGCGATGGCCTGCGTTTGCAAAATCCTAACAGGACATTACTGTAAGATACTAAGGTTTGCATTGGGCTTTTGCCTTCAGTTTGGCAGCGATCAGTTGTTTGTGGCTGAGTCGAAGGAGATTGGCCAGCTTGTGCATGAGGTAGTCCTCATGCTTTTCCAGGTATCCGTCGGCATACACAAGCTGCCATATCATTTCAATGACCTCTAGTTTCCTTTCAAGGGGAAAGCTCTGGTTGATGGAGTTCGTAAACTGCCACAGGTCGATACTGCCCTTTAACTCCTCCTCGGCGGCCTCCATGAGCTCCTGGACAGCCGCCTCAGAGAGCCCGCAGGTCTTCTTCAGGGAGGTGATGATGTGGTCCCTTTCAGAGTCACTGAATTCACCGTCGATCTGTGCCATCTCCAGGAACAGGGCACAGGTGGCGAGGCGGACTTTCTCAATGTCGTAAGTCTTGTCCTGGGATGCTCCTCTTTTGTCAGGAGTGCGGTCAAAGATCTTCCTTAAGATATCAATCATTGCTCCCTAAGCCTTGCCAAGTCACTGTTTTGATCTGATGTGGGCAATGGCCTTCTCTATCCGCCGGAGGGTCTTGGCCTTCCCGAGGACTTCCATGACCTCGAACAGTCCCGGGCTGGCCGTTTTGCCCGTTAAGGCGACCCTGAGGGGCTGGGCTATCTTGCCCAGCTTGACCCCCTTTTCCTCCAGAAAGGCAAGGAAGAGGACCTCAAGGGCCTTCTGGTCAAAATCCCCCGTTCTTGTGAGCCGAGAAAGGATGTCCTCCAAGAGCTCAACCACTTCGGCCCTCAAGAACTTCTTTTCTCCCTTTTCTTCGTAAGTTATTTCGTCCTGGAAGTAGAAGAGGATGGCTTCCGCCATCTCCGCGAGGGTGCGGCTGCGAGGTTTCACGGTTTCAACCGCCTTGCGCAGGGTCGCCATATCAAGGTCTTTGAACCCGAGCCTCTCCAGAAAAGGAATGACAGCCTGAGTCAGGTATTTGGTGTCCGACTCCCTGATGTATATGGCGTTGAGATCCAGGAGCTTTTCCCCATTGAAGATCCCCGCAGATTTCCCGACGTTTTCCAGGGAGAATTTCTGGATGAGTTCTTCAATGGTGAATCTCTCCTGATCCCCATAGGACCATCCCAGCCTTGCCAGTGCGTTGATCAAGGCCTGGGGCAGATAGCCCATTTCCCTATAAGCCAGTACAGATGTCGCCCCATGGCGCTTGCTCAACCGGGTCCTGTCAGGGCCGAGGATCATGGGCACATGGGCATATGAGGGGAGGGGTTCTCCCAGGGCCTGGTAGATGAGTATCTGGCGAGGTGTGTTGTTCACATGGTCGTCGCCCCTGATGACGTGGGTGACGCCCATGGTTACGTCATCGACGACCACCGCAAGATGGTAGGTGGGAGTTCCGTCCGATTTCTTGAGGACGAGATCATCCAGTTCTTCATTGTCAAAGGCGATGGCCCCTTTCACCACATCATGGAAGGATGTCCTTCCCGACAGGGGCGCCTTTAGTCTGACCACCGCCCCGGGGCTTGGCCCGAGGTTGAGTTCGCGACATGTGCCGTCGTATTTGGGCTTCAATCCCTTGGACTTGGCCAGTTCCCGTTTCCTATCCAGTTCCTCGGGCGTGCAATGGCAGTAATAGGCCTTGCCTTTGGACAGGAGCCTTTCGATGTACTCATCGTAGATGCGGTACCTCTGAGACTGAAAGTAGGGGCCCTCGTCCCAGTCCAGCCCCAGCCACTCCATGGACTCGATGATGGCCCTTGTGGCCTCTTCAGAGGACCGCTGTTTGTCCGTATCTTCAATCCTGAGGATAAAGGTGCCACCTTTTTGACGTGCATAAAGCCAGTTGAACAGGGCGGTCCTTGCTCCACCGATATGCAGGTAGCCCGTTGGGCTTGGAGGAAACCTCGTTACGACTTTCTCTTTGTCCATAATATCACAGATCCGCCAGGGGATAATATTTCCAAGAATCGATTCATAGGAGTTTAGCATAGGCCAAAGCCTGAGACAACCCGCAAAACCCGAAGATCTCCTTACAGAGGCCTGTGGGAAAGATATGAGGATCCACGCTCATCACGAGACAGGCGAAGGTATCTGAGAAAAAACCCGATAACAAATAACTTGAAATGATGGTGAATTTTTCGGAGTATGATATTAAGACAAGGGAAATGAACCAGGGGAACGGGGGTGAGGCCATGAAAATCAAGGTGGAAAGCGAAAAGATAATCAAGGCAGTGAAGAAACTGGATGGTATAGAGATCGTCCTGGAAAATGCGGAAGATGCCAAAGAGGCCTTCAACATGATCTTGAGAAAGGCTGATCTGTTCCAGGGCGATGAATTTGCGAACCCAAAGGACGTGAAGGTTACCCCCGTCCAGGAATACAAGACCTCCGCGGTCAACTACCAGATGAGTTTCCTGATGGCATTCGTGTTTGACAACGATGTCCCGATTGAGAAAAAAATAAACTTCATCAAGAACCTGCAGCAGTTTCTCGGAAAAGCGTGACCGCCGGTGCCCCTGCTCCCCGGGGAGCGCTTTTGAGGGCCTTGCCTCAAGAAGGGGCGATCCAGGGAATTTCTCTCAATATTTCGACGATCCCATGGGTGTATTGAGCGTAGAGGAGGCCTTTCCAAAGGAAGTCGCTGTCATGGCCTACTCAGGCTACAGGGCGAACGAGAGACCCCTTTATTTCATTCTGAATGGTAGCAAGATTGTGGTAGAAGCCATTGCAGACCGCTGGTATGGTGAGGATCACGACTATTTCAAGATCCTTGGCGACGACGGAAAGATATATGTTCTCCGTTGGGACCGGATCTTCGACATCTGGCACCTTGTAAAGATCATGGAAAGGCAGGGTCGCCATTGACTCCAACCGGAATCTCGCCCACATGAAGCCACGTGAGCACACGGGCCTCGAAACCTTGTTGTTCAGAATGAGAGCGATTCGGCCCAGAGGAGGGGGGCCCTATTCCCCTGCATAGACCCACTTGTAGTTGATGGGCCGCAAGGTGAGGGCCGTGCTCTTGGGATGCAAAAACTCGTCTCTGAGGCGTAGCCAGCTGTAAGCAGGCCTGAGTTTCCTGAGCTTTCCGTCTTCGGGGGGCTTTGAATAGGGGGTATGGCTGTAAACAGCCTCGGAGATCCCCACATAGTAGCCGTTTGCAGGGTAGAGATAGGCGTTCTTGAAGGTCTCAAAATCCATTCCCTCTCTCTGGGAGAGGGCCCCAATCTGGCTGTCATAGAGCTGTATGAGGAAGAATTTCGATACGCTCCTTTCCGAGTACTTTATCATGGATCGTGATTCTGAGCTCGAAACAAATACCGTGGAAATAAAGTCCAGTTTCCTCAAGAGCTGGGCCGCAATGAGTCCGGCGGTACGCCTCCCACCGACGCTGTGGTGGCAACCATAGTACTCGAAGAGCTTGTTCTGCAGGATCCTGGCCACTTTGTCCCCTTTTTCATAGAGGTTGTTCTGTATGTATCTGAGCCAGACGGCCAGGTCTTCTGCTGCGTCTGCGATCGGCCAGTCGATCTTCACGTGAAAATGGGTCAGGGCGTAACGGTTCTTTTTCTTTATTGTGGGGTCCTGCTGGATCAAGAGGGCGTAATCGATGTCCAGGAGATCTTCAATAAGGTCGAGGAAGGCAGGCTTGTCAAAATACCTCAGATTCTGATTGAAGTTCTTGTAGAGGGACAGGTTGGGAAGGTAGTCCACATTCTTCTTGACCAGCTTGTTTTCGGGGAAGAAACGTATATAGTTCTTTAATTCAGGGCTGATGATCCCCTCGCAGAAGATGACAATGAAGGTATTGAAAAGCTCCGATTCCTTCTCCATCTTCTTTGACGTGGGTCTGAGTTCCCTCTTTTCGAGAAAGCTGTACTCCACGCCATTTCTCAGGTAATTGTAAAAGGAGTCTATGAGAGAGATCTTCATCAGGCGCATCTCAAGGGCGTCCCTCAAGATCTCATAAAGGGACCGTCTCAGTTTCTCATAATAGTTTAGTCTCTCTCTGTATATCCACACGACTCAGTATTCCCGATGAAGGGGGTCATCTATGGAAAAACGGGAGGTGATACCTACAAAAGAAAAGCGCGTCCCCTCGAACAAAGGGGTTTCCAGGAAAACACACATTTTCTATAAATATATCAATAAATTGCGAAAGCTGTCAACGAAAAAAATTAAGAGCCCTCTTCTTTTCTGTGAAAAAAACAGAAATAAGCGAGGCCTTCAGTGGAGTCATGCGCCCCTTGGCCTCTACGCCCGGGCATGACAACGGTGCACCGGATGGACTCCACACACCCTCATGAGAGATGAAAGCAGGGGAAGGGTTTGGGCGACCGCGGCCCGGTCAAATATGTTTTGGACACCCAAGTGTATATTTGATACCTTATTTGTTGTTTTTCGGCCCTGGAAAATCCTCTTGGAAGGGTGATTCCAAATTTATTTGCTTGACAAAAAATGCAGGTAATATATAGTAATTCCTTTATTTTATAGGGTATCAAATTCGGCCCTGGAGGCCCGTTGGGTTTGGGTCCCATGATTATTAACCTGAGAGATATATCCGAGAACTATCGGGCTTACGATTTCCAATTGGAGAAGGATTGGTGGCACCCCGATGGGCCGGGCGACCAGATCCGCGGATTCAGCCGGCCCCTGAGTGTCAGGCTGGGGCTCTACAAGGCAGGTGAGAAGATCGTGGTAGAGGGGAGTCTATCAGAGGGCGCCCTGGCCAGGTGTGACAGGTGCCTGGAGTTGTATCCCCTGGACTTGAGCTCGAACTTCAAGGTCTTCCTTGCCAGCACCCCCTCTGGGGAGGACGGTGAAGAGATCGAGCTCACGGAAGAGGACATGGAGCTTGATTTCATCAAGGGCGAGGAACTGGACGTGGCCGAAATCATCCGGCAGCAGATCTACCTGGCCCTTCCCATGAAGAGCCTTTGTAGCGAAGGGTGCCTCGGGCTGTGTCCTGGCTGCGGCGCGAACTTGAACGTGGAGAAGTGTCGCTGCAAGGAATGCGCGGGTCACCCGGCATTTAGCAAGTTGAGAGAACTAAAGATCTAAGGAGATAAGTAAGACTAATGGCCGTACCCAAGAAGAAGAAGTCGAGATCCAAAAGAGATATGCGTCGATCTCATCATCATGTTAAGATGCCCAATTTATCTCTTTGTCCCCAGTGTCATGAACCCGTTTTACCCCATCATGTTTGCCTGCAATGCGGGACCTACAGGGGAAAGACCCTCATCAAGTCAGAAGAGAGTTAGCATGAATGTGGCCGTGGACGCCATGGGTGGAGACCGAGCTCCGGAAGTGGTTGTTCAGGGCGCTGTACAAGCTGCCAAGGATTGGGGAATCGGGATCACCCTCGTAGGCAACAGGGGGATGCTGGAAGACAGGATGGGGCCCTCCCCGGCCGATTTGCCGATCAGGGTTCATCACTGCGAAGAGGCTGTGTCCATGGAAGACCGGCCTTTTCGGTCTGTCCGGCAGAAGAAGGACTCCTCAATCAGGGTCGCCTTTGAACTCTGTAAGAGGGGCGAAGCGGACGCCGTGGTCAGTGCAGGAAACTCCGGTGCCACACTCGCGGCGGCTATCCTGACGATGGGTCGAATCGAGGGGATTGAGAGACCTGCCCTCCCAGGCATCTTTCCTGGAGAAACCGGCAATATACTGCTCATCGATGTGGGAGCGAATGTTGATTGCCGGCCAGTCCATCTGTTCCAGTTTGGGGTGATGGCCCATGCCTTTGCCTGCGCGTGCCTGGGAATGGAGGATCCGAAGATCGGCCTGCTCAACATAGGGGAAGAGGGAAGCAAAGGCAATGAACAGGTGCGAATCGCCCACGACCTGTTCAGGCGGAGCAGGTTCAACTTCATCGGGAATATTGAAGGACGAGACCTCTTCTCGGGGCAGGCCCAGATTATAGTTTGTGATGGGTTCGTGGGGAATGTAGTTCTGAAAATGAGCGAAGGGATCGCGGATGCCCTGTCCGAGATGGTGCGGAAGGAGTTGATCGGATCCTTGGCCGAAGATGCGGTAACGTCGATCTTACAAAGGGCCTATGAGAGGCTCAAGAACAAGTTGGATTATGCGGAATATGGAGGAGGTGCCCCCATTCTGGGGGTCAAGGGGGTAGGCGTGGTCTGCCACGGAGGGTCCTCTGTTAAGGCCATAAAGAATGCTATCAAGATGGCAGAGACCTTCGTCAGGTTGAATATCCAAGAGCATTTATCTTTGCATCTCAAGGAGTACGACGTTCCATTGACGGAATAATACCAACGTCGCAGTGGAGAGGATTGCCATGAACGATAGGAAGAGAGTAGTTGTGATTACGGGCGGCTCCATGGGCATAGGTCGTGCTATAGCAATGAGGTTCGCCGAAGAGAGGCCCCTGATTCAGATCATCCACTATGATCGCGATGACAGCGCCTCTGCCAGCACCCTCCAAATGCTGTCCCGGAAGGGCGTGGAAGCGGAGAGCCACAGGGTCGACGTTTCTATCTATCAGGATGTGGAGCGGTTGTTCGCTAACATATTGTCAAAATACGGGCAGATCCATGTCTTGGTGAACAATGCCGGGATTATTAGGGATGCCCTCTTCATGAGAATGACGGAAGATGACTGGGATACCGTCATCAGGGTCAACCTCAAGAGCGTGTTCAACTGCACCCATGCCGTCCTCAGGGACATGGTTAAGAAGAGGGAGGGCCGTATAGTCAGTATTTCATCAGTGGTTGGCCAGATGGGAAATCCCGGACAGGCAAACTATGCTGCTTCCAAGGCGGGTATCATGGGATTCACCAAGACCATTGCCAGGGAAGTTGCTGGAAGGGGGATCACGGTGAATGCAGTAGCCCCCGGGTTCATTAATACGGAGATGACGAAGCCCATCCCTGAGAAGGTAAGAAAGGCCTTTCTGGGGCAGATCCCGATGGGAATGATGGGAGAGCCCGAAGACGTCGCAGAAACCGTTTACTGGCTGTGCTCTGATGCCGCCCGGTACATAACAGGGCAGGTCATCCACGTAAACGGTGGCCTGCTCATGTGAGGGATCTGGACGGCACAACAGACGCCATCTCTTCCCGGAGGGGTCCTTTGGGATCAGTGGGTCGGGGCAGGAAAGGAAAAAGGAATAATTACAAGGAGGATTGTACTAATGGCGGATGTAGAAGAAAAGGTCAAGAAGATCATCTGTGAGCAACTGGACGTGGCGGAAGAAGATGTTGTTCCTGAAGCCTCTTTCGTGGATGACTTGGGGGCCGATTCCCTTGACCAGGTAGAGCTTATCATGGCAATGGAAGAAGAGTTCGACCTGTCTATCTCGGATGAGGAAGCCGAGAAAATCGCGACGGTGAAAGATGCCATAGACTTCATAAAGAAGGCAATAGGGGAGTAAACTCTGGCCGAACTTCCTGGATTCGACAGGTGGTCCGGCGATGAAAAGGGAGTGATATATGAGCAGAAGGGTTGTGGTCACGGGCCTTGGCATGGTGACTCCGCTCGGTACCGGCGTGGAGAAAAACTGGGAGGCGGTGTGTGCGGGAAGGTCCGGCATCAAGCCGATCGAGAAATTCGACGCCTCTGCCTTCTCATGTCAGATCGCCGGAGAGGTCACGGACTTCAAATCCGAGGAGTGGATGGACAAGCAGCAGATGAGAAGGTTTGATATCTTTGTCCATTATGCCGTGGCCTCTGCACGGATGGCCATGGAAGACTCGGGCCTCAAGATCGACAGCGACAACCGTGACAGGGTTGGATGCATTACGGGATCAGGATTGGGGGGCCTTTCAATGCTCGAACACTATCACCAGATTCTGTTGGAAAAAGGGCCTCGAAGGATCAGCCCCTTCTTCATACCCGGAATGATTGCCAACATGGCCCCCGGACAGATAGCGATCGAATTCGGGGCAAGGGGGCCGAATATTTCCATTGAAACTGCCTGTGCCGCAAGCTGTCATGCCATAGGGGAGTCCTTCAAAGTTATCAGGGATGATCAAGCTGATGCCATGATTACAGGGGGCTCGGAAGCCGTGGTGCGACCACTGGCCCTTGGGGGCTTTTGTTCCATGCGGGCCTTGACCTCAAGGAACCAGGAACCCGAAAAGGCGAGCCGACCCTTCGACCTGGACAGGGACGGCTTCGTGATGGGAGAAGGGGCTGGAATCCTGGTGTTGGAGGAATTGACTCATGCCCTTGAAAGGGGTGCTGACATCTATGCTGAGGTGGCAGGCTACGGTGTGTCCGGAGATGCCTACCATGTGTCGGCGCCTGACCCCGGGGGGGAAGGAGCGATTCTCTGTATGTCCATGGCCCTGAAGGATGCGCACATGAAACCCGAAGAGGTGGATTATATAAACGCCCATGGGACGTCAACAAAGTTGAATGACATCTCGGAAACGAAGGCCATCAAGAGCCTCTTTGGCGAGCATGCCTACAAGTTGGCAGTCAGTTCCACGAAATCCATGACAGGGCACCTCCTTGGAGGGGCAGGTGGTGTGGCAGCCATTTACACGGCGTTGACCATAAGACATGGCATCATGCCCCCCACCATTAACCACGAAACCCCTGACCCTAAGTGTGACCTGGACTACGTCCCTAATCAGGCCAGGGAAGGGAAGGTGAGGGCAGCCATGGTGAATGCCTTTGGCTTTGGGGGTACGAACGCTTCGTTGATCCTGAAGGCCTTTGAACCCCGATCCCTTTGAGGGCTTTCCACCGACTCGACACTTCTCCGGACTTCGCTGGCTCACAATGTCCCCTCTCAAAGGATCCAGGGCCGAGGGCATAGGGAACACTATAGTTAATGGAGGGTTTTGGCTTGACGAGGCCTTCGTGGCAGGAATACTTCATGGACATAACCAGGATGGTTGCCAAGCGATCCACCTGCTTGAGACGACAGGTCGGAGCAGTCGTGGTGAAGGACAAAAGGATCCTGGCAACAGGTTACAATGGTGCGCCTTCGGGATTGAAGCATTGTCATGAAGTAGGTTGCCTGAGAGAAGATTCCTCTATCCCTTCGGGTGTGCGTCACGAACTCTGCCGGGGTCTCCATGCAGAACAAAATGCCATTATCCAGGCAGCTTTTCATGGGATTACGATAAAAGGTGCTACCCTCTATTGCACAAACAAACCCTGCGTAATATGTTCCAAGATGATCATTAATGCCGGGATACGGAAGATCATCTATGAAGATGGTTATGACGATCCCCTGTCGGACCGGATGTTGCAAGAGGCCGGACTAGAAGTTGAGAGGTTGAAGCCATGAGATGCCCCTATTGTACAAAGAAAGACAACAAGGTTATCGATTCCAGGTTGAGCAAGGACGGAAGGACCATCAGGAGGAGACGGGAGTGTATCGACTGCGGAAGACGGTTCACGACCTACGAAAAACTGGAAGAGGTCCTTCCCATGGTCGTCAAGAGGGACGGAAGGCGCGAGCCCTTCAACCGGGAAAAGATCATTGAAGGGATAAAAAAGGCGTGCCAGAAGAGGCCTATCAGTATCACGCAGATAGAAGAGTTTGTCGACTCCCTGGAGCTCTTCTTTCAAGAGCTGGGAAAGAAGGAAGTGGACAGCGTGGAGATAGGGGAAAAGGTCATCAATAGCCTCAAGGAGTGGGATGAGGTGGCCTATGTCAGGTTTGCTTCCGTATACAGGCAATTCAAGGACATAAACGAATTCATGGCGGAACTGGAGGAGATGCTGAGGGCCAGAAAGGAAGGGGGAGCATGAGTCCCATGCTGGATGGGACGATTGCGCGACGCTAAGGGCTTGAGAGTCAGCAGCCTGTTGCCCAAATCCTTTTCTTGTTTGCTTCACCCTCAAACAGGGCATACCTGTGCACCCTGGCGCCCCTTGGGAGGTCTTTTCACAAGGGCTATCCACTTTCCTTTCGTGATTCGGGCAGAAGGCCGCCAGTAGTCTTCCATGGCGTGGGCGGTCCTCCACGGGCGGGAATGGAGCCATAAGAGGAACAGGCCTTGAAGGATGGGGATGAAAAATTCATGAGGGAGGCACTGCGCTTGGCCAGGAAAGGGCTGGGCCGAACCTCTCCTAATCCGGCCGTAGGAGCGGTCATCGTCCGAAGGGACAGGGTGATCGCCAAGGGTTACCACAGGAGGGCCGGGGACAAGCATGCAGAAGTAGATGCCATCGACAAAGTGAAGGGGGGCCTCCAGCCCGATGACATCCTCTATGTAACCCTGGAGCCGTGTCACCATTACGGGAGGACCCCGCCCTGCACCGAGGCCATCATTAGGGCGGGATTCAGGAACGTGGTAGTCGGGATGAGAGACCCGAACAAATCGGTCACCGGCGGCGGGTGCGAGTTCTTGGCCCGGAAGGGAATCAATGTAAGAACCGGCGTGCTGGAATCGGATTGCAGGAAGTTGAACGAATCATACATCAAGCATGCCACCACGGGTCGCCCTTTCGTGATAGCAAAGTCCGCCTTGACCCTGGATGGATTCACAGCGACTTCGACGGGCCACTCTCGCTGGATAACAAACGAAAGGTCCAGGCAGTTCGTTCATCGAATGAGGGATGGGACGGATTGCGTCATGGTGGGAGCCGGGACCGTGCTCAAGGATGATCCCCGCTTGACCACCCGGCTAAAGAATCAGAGGGGCCGTGATCCTCTCAGGGTCGTCGTGGATACGGATCTGAGGACCCCAAGAAACGCCAGGGTGCTCCATGTCTCCTCGCCTGCCAAGACAGTTATTGCCGTTGGCGAACAGGTTTCTGCCGAACGGCGCAGGTCTTTCGAGAGGAAAAACGTTGCCACGATTTGTTGCCCGACCAAGGGGGGGCACATTGACTTGAATGGCCTGATGGAGATATTGGGAAAGCAGGGGATCACCAGTATTATGGTTGAGGGGGGAGCGACCTTAATGGGGGCCTTGATTCGCGAGGAGTTGGTTGATAAATTCTACATATTCAAGGCACCCATCCTTCTCGGGGGTGGAGATGGGACCCCAATGGCCCGGGGGACCGGGGCGAAGAGAATAGATCAGTGCCTAAAGCTAAGAGAGATCGGGGTGAGGCGATTCGGCGATGATGTCCTGATTACCGGCTACCCGGAATACTGAGAGGGGATGTGGGATGTTTACGGGCATAGTGGAAGGCACGGGCACAATAAAGGGGATCGACAGGATCGGCAGCGGCCTGAAGCTGACCATTCTGCCCCTCTTCGAGGCATCGGATATCCGTATCGGGGACAGTGTCTCCGTGGATGGGGTATGCCTGACCATAACCAAAATCAAGGGGAACGAGTTTGAGGTGGATGTCTCTTCCGAGACCATATCAAGGAGCACAGTGGGACTGTTATCCCAGGGGGACAAAGTGAACCTGGAGAGGGCACTCCGGGTAAGCGATCGCCTGGGTGGACACCTGGTATCGGGCCATATTGACGGCACAGGAAAGATTTTGAAAAAAGTGCCCTCCGAGAGGTCTTATCTCCTGGAAATCGAGGTAGACGAAAAGATGTCACGATACATGGTTGAGAAGGGGTCCGTCGCGGTGGATGGTATCAGTCTGACAATTAACCGTTGCGAAAGGAACTCGTTCGAGGTTAATATTATTCCGCAAACAGCAAAGGAAACCACCCTCCTCGAGAAGAACCCGGGAGACCCGGTGAACATTGAAACAGATATGGTGGGTAAGTACGTGGAGAAGTTCCTGAACTTGTCGAGGGGATCCCGAGAACAGAAGGAATCGGGGATCGATCGGGACTTTTTGTTGAAACATGGTTTCAAAGGAGCGGGTGAATAGACACGATGCCCATTTCAAGTATAGAAGAGGTCATAGAGGACCTGAAAGAGGGAAGGATGATCATCCTCGTGGATGATGAGGACAGGGAGAACGAGGGTGACCTTACCATCGCGGCAGAAAAGGTGACTCCGGATGCCATAAACTTCATGGCGAAGTACGGCCGGGGGCTCATCTGTCTTGCCCTTGCCCCTGAGATAGTGGACAGGCTACAGCTCCCCCTCATGGTCCATGACAACCGTTCGACTTACAAGACAGCCTTTACGGTCTCCATAGAAGCCCGCCACGGTGTGACTACGGGGATTTCTGCGGCAGACAGGGCCCACACCATCCTTATGGCAATTTCCGACGACGCACGACCTGAAGACCTTGTTCAGCCGGGCCATGTTTTTCCCCTTAGGGCGAGGCGCGGAGGAGTCCTTTTCAGGACCGGTCAAACAGAGGGTTCGGTGGACCTGGCAAGGCTTGCCCGACTGAAGCCTGCAGCAGTCATATGTGAAATAATGAATGATGACGGCACCATGGCCCGCTTGCCCGATCTGGAGAAGTTTGCGGGGAATCACGGACTGAAGATCGCCACCGTGGCGGACATCATCGCCTACAGGATGAGGAATGAGTCCTTCGTCCATAGGGCTGCGGAAACCATATTGCCGACCCCCTACGGGGAATTCAGGGCCGTCGCCTTTGTCAATGACATAGATGACTACGAACACCTTGCTCTGGTGAAGGGGGAAATTGAGCCTGAGGAGGAAATCCTCGTGAGGGTTCACTCCCAGTGCCTGACAGGGGACGTGTTCGGGTCCTACCGGTGTGATTGTGGGTCACAACTGGAAAGGGCCATGGAAATGGTTCAGGCGGAGGGTCTGGGGGTTATCCTGTACATGCAACAGGAGGGGAGGGGGATCGGCCTTGCCAACAAGCTCAAGGCCTATGCCTTGCAAGATCAGGGGCGTGATACGGTTGAGGCAAATGAGGAACTCGGATTCAAGGCCGACCTGAGGGATTACGGGGTTGGAGCTCAGATACTGTATGCCCTCGGTGTCAGGAAGATGAAGCTAATGACAAACAACCCCAAGAAAATCATTGGCCTCGAAGGTTATGGTCTGGAAGTCACGGGTCGAGTCCCCATTGAAACCAAGCCCAGGCCGGAAAACATGAAATACCTCATTACGAAGTGCCAGAAACTGGGCCACATCTTGAATCTTGAACAGTAGGCCTGCGCCAGGGGCCAAGAAGAACCTCTCCGGGGTAATCATCTGGAGTGGCCGGCCGGTTGAAGGGAATACCCTTCAAAGTTGCCCCAGGGCAGAGAGGGGATCGGGTCGTCAAAGGCTGGAATAGTCCGCTTTTCGGCGACGACAACAAAAACGACAAGGAGGGGATCGTAATGCCCAGGTTAATTGAGGGGAAGATATCCGCGGAAGGCTTGAGGTTCGCAATTATCGTGAGCCGGTTCAACGATTTTATATCTTCCAAACTGGTCGATGGTGCCCTGGACGCCCTGAATAGGCATGGGGCCGAGGAAGAACACATATCCATAGTAAAGGTGCCCGGCTCCTTTGAGATACCTGCCACTGCGAAAAGGATCGCAAAGAGTGGAGGGTTTAATGCCATCATCTGCCTTGGCGCTGTCATCAGGGGTTCGACCCCGCATTTCGAATATGTCGCCGCTGAGGTATCCAAGGGCATTGCAATGGTGGCCCTTGAAAGCGGTATCCCTGTTACATTCGGGGTCCTGACCACCGACAACCTGGAACAGGCCATCGAAAGGGCCGGTACGAAATCCGGGAACAAGGGCTGGGATGCCGCTATCGCGGCCATGGAAATGGCCAATCTTTACAGGGAACTGGGATGAAGCTCGCAAGGAAATCATCCCTCTCAACCAATAGACCCTGAACCCCGCTACGGGGGTGAACGCTGTCCCGGCCCTTTGAAGTGAGGACAGTTCAGCTTTGGGGGAATTGTGTTGAGGTCCCCTCGACCCGGTGGAGGTCCTTCTATCCTCTCGAGGTATTGAGTGGGGGGAATGATTGAGCAGCGATCCTCCAGTTTCATCCCCAATCGTGGATGGGAATCATCCCTTTCTTGACAAGGTTCCTGCTTGCAGGGTCCGGACCTGGCCGGCAGGGAGAAATCCCTTTCGAGGTGGCCTGGCGAGGGCTTTTTGGGGGCATCGCCCCAATTGAGTGGGTTGTCATTTTCCGAGACGTCCAATAAGTCCTGCGGAAAAAGATGGGAACGAGACGGAAAGCTAGGGAACTGGCTGTTCAAGTTCTTTTTCATTTGGAATTCAATCCTGGGGAGCCGGAAGAGGCCTTTCAGCTCATAGGCGAGTGTTTTGGGCCGTCGAAGTACGTAAGGCCTTTTTCGCGGCAATTGGTCCTGGGAGTGTGTGAGAAACAGCAGGAATTGGACAAACTGATCAGAGAATCATCCAGGAACTGGCGCCTGGAGAGAATGTCACATGTGGACAGGAATGTCTTACGTATCGGGGCTTACGAATTGCTGTACATGAAGGATATCCCCCCAAAGGTGACCATTAACGAGGCCGTCGAAATGGGCAAGAAGTATGGAACCGAAGAGTCGGGGGCATTCATAAACGGCATCCTGGACAATATCTACAATCGGTTGAAGCAGGATGGATGCCTTGAGGAGAAACGAACTGGGAAGGGTGATATAGAAACATGAAATACAACCCCCAAGAGTTGGAAAAAAGGTGGCAGGCTTACTGGGAGAATGAAGGACTCTTCAAGGTGAAGGAAGGCCCCGAGAAGGAAAAATACTATCTCCTGGAAATGTTCCCCTATCCATCCGGTAGGATCCATATGGGACATGTGCGCAACTATACCATTGGAGACGTGGTTGCCAGGTACAAGAGGATGAAAGGGAAGAACGTGCTGCACCCCATGGGCTGGGATGCCTTTGGACTCCCTGCCGAAAACGCAGCCATCGAAAACAAGACCCACCCGGCCGAGTGGACCTACGAGAATATAGAGAATATGAGGACCCAGTTGAAGAGAATGGGCTTCAGTTATGACTGGGATCGGGAATTTGCAACCTGCGACCCGGAATACTACCGCTGGGAGCAGCTCATTTTCCTCAAGATGTATGAAAGGGGCCTTGCCTACAAGAAGAGGACCTATGTGAACTGGTGTGACAGTTGCCAGACCGTGTTGGCAAAAGAGCAGGTGGAAAACGGGCGATGCTGGAGGCATACGGACCAAGAGGTCGCCCTGAAGGAAATGGACAGCTGGTTTTTCAAGATCACGGAATATGCTGACGAGATACTGGATTACTGCGACAAGCTTCCGGGATGGCCTGATAGGGTCTTGACTATGCAGAAGAACTGGATTGGCAAGAGCTATGGCGCCATCATACGGTTTCCTATGGAGGGGTCTGATGAGGTTATCGAAGTCTATACGACCAGGCAAGACACGGTTTTCGGCGCGACCTTCCTTTGTTTTGCTCCCGAGCATCCCATGCTGCGAGAGATCATCAAAGGTCGGCCCGAGGAAAAGGAGGTCCTGGATTTCATTGAACGCACCCTGAAGGTGGATAGCTATATACGGACCGCTGATTTTACCATAAAAGAAGGCGTCTTTGCGGGCAGGTACTGCATCAATCCTGCGACAGGAGAGAAGATACCCATCTACGTGGCCAACTTCGTTCTCTTCGATTACGGGACAGGGGCCATAATGGCGGTCCCAACCCATGACCAGAGGGATTTCGAGTTTGCCAAGAAATACAATCTGCCTCTCAGGGTGGTAATCCAGCCGCCGGACAGGGAGCTCAGTGAAGAAACCATGACAGAGGCCTACGAAGGGGAAGGGGTGCTGGTCAATTCTCCGCCCTTCAATGGGCAGGCCAATTTGAAGGCACTTGACAGCATAGCCGAATACCTGGAATCAAAGGGCATGGGTTACAAGACTGAAAACTTCAAGATAAGGGACTGGAACATCTCCAGGCAGCGATACTGGGGGGCGCCCATCCCCGTAATCTATTGTGAGGAATGTGGGACTGTGCCCGTACCGGAGGGGGACCTGCCGGTCATCCTCCCCCTTGACCTGGAAATGAGGGAAAATGGCGGTTCGCCTTTGCCCCATGAACCGTCCTTTTACAAGACCACCTGTCCGAGGTGCAAGGGCGAGGCCAGGCGAGAGACGGACACAATGGATACCTTTGTGGAGTCTTCCTGGTATTTTGACAGGTATACCTGCCCCGATTATGATGGGGGTCCCTTAGATCCCTCCAGGGTAGACTACTGGATGCCTGTTGATCAGTATATCGGTGGCATTGAGCATGCGATCCTCCATCTCCTTTACTCCAGGTTCTATACCCGGGTCCTCCAAGATCTTGGTTACCTAAAGGTGCGGGAGCCATTCACGAATCTCTTGACACAGGGGATGGTATGTAAAGAGACCCAGGAGTGCCCGAACCATGGCTATCTCTTGCCGGATGAGGTCAGGGACAACAAGTGCGTTCATTGCCAAGGGGAAGTGACCATCGGCAATACCGTGAAGATGTCCAAGTCCAAGAAGAACGTTGTTGATCCGGAAGACCTGATCAACCAGTACGGGGCTGATACGGTTCGAATGTTCTGCCTTTTTGCCTCTCCGCCGGAGAGGGACCTCGAATGGAGTGACAAGGGTGTGGAGGGATCTTTCCGTTTCCTGAATCGCGTGTGGAGACTGGTTGCGGAGAACATCGAGGAGTTGAAGCGGTTTGCGCCCCACGGCGGTAACAGACCCCTTGCTCCGCCCCTGAGGGACCTTTACAGAAAGATCCATGAGACGATCAAAAAGGTTACCAATGATATAGAGGACCGCTTCCACTTCAATACGGCGATCAGTGCGGTCATGGAACTGGTCAACGATATAAACAGGACTATCAATGGGAAGAAGAGCTGGAGCGAAGAAGAGGGCAGCGTCATAAGAGCGGCCGTGGAGACAACCGTGGTGCTGCTTGCGCCTGTAGTCCCCCACATAACGGAAGAATTATGGAGGATGCTGGATCACGAGGAGAGCCTCCTGACCGTACCCTGGCCTGCCTACGACCCGGAGGCCCTTGAAGTGGACAGGAGACTGGTGGTCTTGCAGGTAAATGGCAAGGTAAGGAGCAGAATGGAGGTGCCGGCAACCTTGAACGACCGGGAGATAGAGGAAGAAGCGCTGAAAGACGACAGGATCCAGCGGTATGTTCAGGGGAAAGCCATCAAGAAGGTCATTGTGGTGCAGAAGAAACTGGTGAACGTGGTCGTGTGAAACCATGCGGTGACCAGGGGGCGGTCATATTGAAGGACGAGCGCGCATGCTATGAATGAGGGAGTGGCGATGTGCCGTTGGGTTTATAGGGCGGTTGTTTTCCTGGCTTTCTTGTCATCTGCGGCCTGTGGCTACCACTTCAGGTCTTCGGGCGAGCCCCTCGGGATCAAGATGGAAAGCCTTGCCATCCCCATGGTCACATCTTCGTCCTCCGACATTGGCCTTGAGTCAGACTTCACCAGGATACTCAGGGAAGAGTTCATTAACAATGCAAGGGTTCCCCTTTTGGGGGAAGGGGAAGCGGACTTCATCCTGTTCGGCCGGATACATGAGATAAAGACCGAACCCATTGCCTACGATCAACAGGAGTTAACCCTGTCCGGCCACACGACCTCCTTCAGTGTTACCAAGACAAGGAGGCTTACCCTTAAGCTCGATATCAAGCTGGTGGAAAGGGCCAGCGGCCGAGTCCTCTGGAGTGAAAGTGCCATGGCTGAAAGGGCCAACTATGATGTGGGGACCGATCCCTTGGAGACCCGCCACAATAAGAAGCAGGCCCTGGAGGAAATTGCGAGTCTACTGTCCAAGAGGGTCTTCCTGAAGACCCTGGAAAGGTTCTGATGGCCAAAGATCTGTCCCCGGAGGAAGTTCTGAAATCCTTGGAACAGGGCAAGGTGGCGCCCTTCTATCTCTTCTATGGTCCGGACGGATTCCGGCTCGAAAAGGTCGTTGATCGGATCAAGGATAAGCTCATCCCAGAGTCCGCGAGGGCCCTCAACCTTGAAACCCTTTACGGGGATGAAGTGAGTCCCTCTGAAGTGATCGATCGTGCCCGTTCTCTTCCTTTCCTGGCCCAAAAACGACTCATCATACTCCGGAGAACAGAGAATTATACCGCAAGGGATCTGGGTCTCTTTCTCCCTTACCTGGAGAACCCGTCCGAATCCACGTGCCTCCTGTTTCTGTCGGCCAAAACAGACTTCAAAAAGACCTTCTATGGCAAAATGAGGACCTTGGGCCGGGCCGTGCACTTCGAGGCAGTCAGAGAAGGCCAGGCACTATCATGGATGAAGAGACTGGCACGGGAGATGGATCTGCGAATCGACGGGCAGGCCTGCGCCTACCTCCATCAGCTTGTGGGAAACGATCTCCAGGACATGGCTGCTGAACTGGAAAAGCTCAAAACCAGGTACGGCAATGATCCCGTCGGCCAGGATGAGGTGAAGAGCCTGGTGATCCACAGTCGTGCCTACAACATCTTTGAGTTGATGAACATGATCTCCCTGAAGAATGCTTCAGAGTCCCTGAGGACCTTGAACCGGTTCCTGGAGGAAGAAGACGGGCGGAGGGCCCCCCTTCAGGTATTGGGCATGCTGAACAGGCAACTGAGGCTGCTTTGGAGAGCCAGAGAGATAACCGCAAAGGGCGGAAGGTCCAAGGAAATTGCCAAGAAGCTGGGGCTCATGCCCTTTTCGGCCGGGAAGTTCGCCAGGCAGTCTAAGCTGTGGTCGGGGGAAGAATTGGAACGGGGCATCAGGTTGCTCCACCAGGCGGACGGGCTCATCAAGTCGGGCTCAAGGCCGAAGCCTGTCCTGGAAAGCCTTATCATATCCCTTTGCGGCTGACCGCTTCGGTCGACAAACAGGGTTACCCCTTCCGGAGAGGCGGAGAGTCCCCACCCGCCTAAGGCGCCTCAAACTGGACCCTTGGAGCGCCCCGATTTCCGAGGGCCCGGATCGAGTTCGGCAGGATTCTCAACGAGGTCGCCATAGGAGCCGTAAAACGAAGGGTTAGGTGGTTTGGGAAGCGCTAAGTTGGTTTACCCTGCGGGATAGGCGAGACACTTGGCGGGCGGCCTTATTCCTGTGGATGACACCCTTTGAGGCGGTCTTCTGTATCAATGCCACGGCCTTGGTCAGGTCTTCCCTGGCCTTCTCAACAGATCCTTCCTCAATGGCGGTCCTGACGTTCTTGATTGCGGTCTTCATCCTGGTCTTGTAGGCCATGTTCCTGAGCCTTCTGACCTCGTTTTGGCGGGCCCTCTTGAGGGCCGATTTGTGTGTAGCCAAGCCTTGATATCCTCCTCTTTCCCGGATCTTAAACTTTATTTTTTAATTCAGTTTTTAGCGCTTGTCAAGGCAAAATTATGAATGATAAGATCGGTGAACCTGTTTCCGGCCGAGGTTTTACAAAACAGATCCCTGAGCCCTTGATCAAGCCTTTGCGGGCTGTTGCCCAGAGCTCGACAATAGTGGTGCCTATACACAATGTTTTGAAATACCCTATGGCGGGACAAGGCCAACGAAAAGGCTTTGGGCAACGGCCCGTTTTGGATTGGCCCAGGTCCAAGCTTCATCCGGAGGTCTTCATTTGCAGAATCCTGACGGGGCGTCAGTGAGCGAGGTGCGAGACCTGACGGTCCTCCGATTGGTAGCACAGATCAGCTATGGGAAACTCGGATAATCTCCTCTATGAAAGACAGAGCGTCAGTCGAGCAGCAGGGACTGTGGGCTTTTTTACTTTTCTGAGCAGGATCCTTGGGCTGGTGCGGGACATGGTCATCGCAAGGTTCTTTGGGACAGGCATGGCTGCTGATGCCTTCTTCGTGGCCTTTCGCATACCGAATCTCTTGAGGCGCCTGTTTGCAGAAGGCTCCCTCACCATCGCTTTTATCCCCGTGTTCACAGAATACCTGAGTCAGAGGACAAAGTCAGAAGCCTTTCAAATGGCCAGGGCAGTCATGACGCTGCTCTTGCTCATCCTTGGCCTGATCACTGTTGCGGGCATCCTTTTTTCTCCCCTCATCGTGAGGATTCAGGCCTTTGGATTCGGGGGCCAGGGGCCCAAATATGAGCTTACCGTCCTCTTGACCCGCGTTACCTTCCCCTACATCTTTTTCATAAGTCTCGTCGCCCTTTACATGGGTATCCTGAATTCCCTCAGGCATTTCGCTGCCCCTGCTGCTGCGCCCATCCTCTTGAACGTGGGAATGATCCTGTCCGTGCTCTGGATCTCGCCCCACCTGCCCCAGCCCATCCTGGGGGCAGCCATAGGGGTCGTTCTGGGGGGGATTCTTCAGGTGGCCTTGCAGGTCCCCTGGGTCGTAAAGAAGGGGATCAGCCTCGCTCCCTGCTGGATGCCCGGGCATCCGGCCGTAAGGAGAGTAGGAGCCCTCATGGCTCCGGCTGTTTTCGGTTCCGCCATATACCAGTTCAACCAGTTCATGGGGACTCTCCTTGCCTCTTTCTTGCCGGAAGGGAGCGTGTCCTGGCTCTACTACGCGGACAGGCTGGTCCAGTTCCCTCTGGGGGTCTTTGCCATAGCGATCAGCACCGCCGCCTTGCCATCCCTGTCAAAACAGGCAGCAGAGGAAGACCTTGGTGACTTCTGCGACACCCTGAACCATGCCTTGAGGCTGGTCTTTTTCATTACGATACCATCCATGATGGGGCTCATTCTCCTGGGAGACCTGATCGTCAGCGTGCTCTTTGAGAGAGGAGTTTTTGACTCCTTTTCAAGGGTGATGACCAACAGGGCCCTGTTCTACTACACCCTGGGCCTTTGGGCCTTTTCTGGGATAAGGGTCATGGTGTCCGCGTACTATGCACTTCAAGATACCAAGACACCCGTCAAGGTGGCTGCTGTCTCCCTTGGGGCCAACCTCCTATTCAGTCTGCTCCTCATGGGACCCTTAAAACACGGGGGGTTGGCCCTTGCCTTGTCCCTTTCCTCCACTATCCAGTTCTGTTTGTTGGCCCTCCTGCTGAAGAGGAAGATGGCCCTGTTGGAATTGAGGCCGGTTATGGTCTCTGCCTGCAAATGCCTCGTAGCATCAGCCATTACAGGGCTCGTTATTTTTCTCCTAAGAGAGGAGATTGCCCCGATCGGGTCCCAGACAGGCATCATTAGTCTGGCCCTGGTCCTGGCAGGCCTTGTATTTGGCGGCGTGTTGATCTATTTCCTGGTCAGCGCAGCAATGGGTTCCGGGGAGTTGCGGTCCCTGTGGGGCGTGGTTCGGTACAGGGGAAGGAGATGAGAATCCAGTTAGGGGCCATAGCGTGTGAGGGCATGACGCCCGGGATCGGCTGACAGGCAACGGAAGGTAAGAGGGTTTTCCTGGAGCCAGTGCAGACAATTTGGTCGGGGGCCTGTTGACGCTCGAGTATTCTTTCCCTATACTTTGGAAGATAGTTTCACCGGGAATGGCATAGCTGTGTCTGTCCCGGGCACAGAAAGGGGACAATGGCCTTTGGGCGGAAAGACGGGCAAGTTGGCGGCAATAGATATCGGAAGCCATACTGCAAGGCTCCTGATAGCAGAGGCGGTTGACGGACCGAGGCCCTTCCGGCCGATTCTCAGGAAAAGGGACTATGTCCGTTTGGCAGAGGCCTTTAATAAGGAAAAGGGCACATTATCCACGAGGGCGATCGAGCGGACCTTGAAAGTCCTTGAAGACTTTGCGGCCATCATAAAGGCCCATAAAGCGCAAAAGACCCTTGCCGTGTGCACGGGAGTTGCCAGGAGTGCTGCGAACAGGGAAGAACTCTTGAATCCCATGCGGGAAAAAGCGGACATAACGGCAAGAGTGATTTCATGGGAGGAGGAGTCATTTCTTACAGCAAAGGGTACACGGTCTTTACTGGCTCTGGATGAAGACCCCATCATACTCTTTGATTTGGGAGGTTGGACAACGGAGTTCGTCTGGGGGAGCAGGAACGAGAAGAGCGAATCCGTCCTGCTGGGTAGCCTGTCTCTCAAGGAACAGTTCTTGAGTTCAGACCCACCAGTCGCCGAAGAGATCAACCTCCTGATGAAGCACGTGGAAGAGATTCTGGCAAAGGGTTTGGGGGGCGAGCCTTCTGCCAAGGATGGAAGGGTCCTTATTGGTACTGGCGGCACGGTTACGACACTTGCTGCTATGATACACGGTATCGGCAAAGAGAACATTGATCCGGATCGCATGAACGGCCTCAAATTGAGTAGGCAACGGATCGAATGCCTATTCGAGGAGATGAGGGCACTGCCCCTGGAAGAAAGACTCAAGAACCCTGGACTAGACCACGGGCGGGCAGACGTGATTGTGGCCGGTATTGCCGCTGTGATAGGAATACTCGGCCACTTGGGTTTCACCGAATTGACCGTTTCCCTGTCAGACATCCTGGAGGGACTGATCATAAGCCAATTGGAAGGAGAATGAGATGGACAATAGGGAGGGCATAAGAAGGGGCTTTACCTTTGATGATCTTATCCTGATACCTGATCGATCTGAGGTCTTGCCATCTGAAGTGGATGTGAGAACGAGGCTGTCCAGGAACATCACCTTGAATACGCCTATTGTCAGTGCGGCCATGGACACCGTCACGGAATCAGCGACGGCGATAACTATTGCGAGACAAGGGGGTATGGGGTTTATCCACAAGAATATGAGCATCGAGCAACAGGCCCTTGAAGTAGAAAAGGTCAAAAAATCAGAGAGCGGCATGATAGTCGATCCCATTTCCATCGAACCGGATAGAAAGATATATGAAGTCCTGGAGATAATGAAAAAGTATAAGATTTCCGGGGTTCCGGTCGTCAAGGGGGGTAACCTGGTCGGGATTATTACCAATAGGGACCTGAGGTTTGAGACGAATCTCAATCAAAAGGTAGAGACCGTCATGACCAAGGAAAACCTGGCAACCGCCAAGGCAGGAATAACCCTGGAAGAATCCAAGGCAATCCTGCACGAGAGAAGGATCGAGAAGCTCCTCGTCGTGGATGACCAGGGAAAACTCATCGGGCTCATCACTATCAAGGATATTGAAAAGATAAAGAAATACCCGAATTCCTGCAAGGATGAACTTGGACGCTTGAGGGTCGGGGCAGCGGTCGGAGTCGGACCTGACACGGATGATAGGATTGAAAAGCTCATGGGGGCCAATGTGGATGTAGTGGTCATGGACACCGCCCATGGCCATTCAGAAATGGTGGTCAGGAAGGTGAGGGAGATCAAGGAACGGTATCCGGACCTGGAGCTTATTGCCGGCAATGTGGCCACTGCCGAAGCGACGAGGAGCCTTATCGAAGCAGGGGCTGACGGAGTGAAGGTAGGCGTGGGACCCGGCTCCATTTGTACGACCAGGGTAGTGGCCGGGGTAGGAGTGCCACAAATGACCGCCATCATGGACTGTGCGGAAGAGGCGAAGAAGCAGGGTGTTCCCATCATTGCCGACGGAGGGATCAAATATTCCGGAGACATCACCAAGGCCTTGGCCGGGGGAGCTGACTCGGTCATGATAGGCAGCCTATTTGCGGGCACGGAAGAGAGCCCCGGGGAGACCATCCTGTTCCAGGGCAGGACATATAAGGTTTACCGGGGCATGGGCTCCATAGAGGCCATGAAGGAAGGGAGCAGGGACAGGTATTTTCAAGCGGATATGGAGATGGAGAAAAAACTGGTGCCTGAAGGCATCGTCGGGAGGGTCCCGCACAGAGGGCCTCTGGCCGAAACGGTATACCAATTGGTAGGAGGCCTCAAGGCCGGGATGGGTTATCTGGGCTGCCGCACTATCACAGAGCTTCAAGAGAGATCCAGGTTCATGCAGGTAACGCCGGCGGGGTACAGGGAAGGCCACGTCCATGACGTGATCATTATCAAGGAAGCGCCCAATTATAGGGTAGAGTGATGACAAGCAGGATATATGATGAGAAGATCCTCATCCTGGACTTCGGATCCCAGTATACCCAGCTCATAGCACGAAGGGTGCGTGAGGCCCAGGTATACTGCGAGATACACCCCTTTAACCTGAACATTGAGGAAATCAAAAAGTTCATGCCCGCCGGGATTATTCTCTCTGGGGGACCGGCGAGCATATATGATGAGGATGCCCCCATGGCGGCAAAGGAAGTGCTGGATCTGCGGGTCCCAGTGCTGGGGATATGTTATGGCATGCAGTACATCACCCATGCCTTGGGCGGCGAAGTTGCAAGGGCGGAGGACCGGGAGTACGGAAGTGCCGTGATCCGAATTGAAGATGATCAAGACCTCTTTCAGGGCCTCTCAAGGGACAAGGGTGAAATGGTGTGGATGAGTCACGGTGATCGGATCATACGAATGCCCGAGGGATTCCAATGCCTGGCCGGCAGCAAGAACAGCCCTGTGGCCGCCGTGGCCGATAGATCCAGGAAGATATACGGGGTCCAGTTTCACCCCGAGGTGGTCCACACGCCAAACGGGATGAAGATACTGAAGAACTTTCTCTTCAATATATGCGGGTGTAAACCCCTCTGGACCATGAGTTCTTTTGTGGAGAGGACGGTTGCTGACCTCAGGAGGCGGATCGGAAAGGAAAGGGTGATCTGCGGCATCTCCGGCGGGGTTGATTCCTCTGTTACAGCGGTACTCTTGCACCGCGCGGTAGGGCCGCAGCTTTCTTGTATTTTCGTGGATAACGCACTCCTCAGGAGAGGAGAAGTCCAGGAGGTCATGGAACTCTTCGGGAGACATTACCAGATGGACGTCCATCTGGTGGATGCATCGGAACACTTTCTTGAAAAGCTAAAGGGGGTCACAGATCCGGAAGAGAAAAGGACTATCATAGGGAGGGAGTTTATCTACGTCTTTGAGAAAAAGGCCAGGGAACTGGGAAAGGCGAAATTCCTGGCCCAGGGTACTCTCTACCCCGACGTGATCGAGAGCGTTTCCTTCAAAGGGCCCTCAGCGACCATCAAGAGCCACCACAACGTGGGTGGACTACCGGAAGCCATGAACCTGGAGCTGGTGGAGCCCTTGAGAGAGCTATTCAAGGACGAGGTGCGACAGGTTGGGGTTGAATTGGACCTGCCAAGGGAGCTGGTCATGCGGCAGCCCTTTCCTGGCCCCGGCCTGGCAGTGAGGATATTGGGTGAAGTCACCAGGGAGAGGTTGGAAATACTGAGGTCTGCTGACGTACTCCTGCTGGAAGAAATCAGGAAGGCAGACCTCTATGACAAGGTCTGGCAATCCTTTGCCGTACTCCTGCCGGTGAAGACCGTGGGGGTGATGGGTGATGAGAGGACTTACGAACACGTGATTGCCGTCCGGATCGTGGACAGCCTGGATGCCATGACCGCGGATTGGACCCGGATCCCCTACGAGGTCCTGGCACGGATCTCGAACAGGATTATCAACAATGTTCGCGGCGTAAACAGGGTGGTATATGATATCTCCTCAAAGCCACCAAGCACCATTGAGTGGGAATGAAAACCAGGAAGCCCCCCCGGAGAGGGCTTTCCCTGTAACACCACCAATCGAAGCACCGAGTCAGAGAAAAAACAACAATAGGCAAATTAAGCCTAAGATAACATGAACGTTGACGAATTATGATAATTGTGTTAATATGTGAGAACTGTACAATAGTAAGACGGAATAATCTTAAACTTGTAGATAAGGGATGGTGAATCATGGCGGTAATCCAGGTCATGACAGGTCCGAAGAGGGGGGAGCACCATAGTCTCGAAGGTGACGTCACTTTCATAGGCAGATCTCCCGACAATAACATTGTCATCGATGATAGCGCAGTGTCCCGAAGCCACGTGAGAATAACGAGGAAAGGAAAGAAGTATTTCATTCGTGACTTGAACAGCAAGAACGGGACATTTGTAAACGGAGAAAGGATAGAGCCCAATAAGGACGTGGAAATAGATATCGGGGCCTCCATTGGAATCAGCAAGAAGGTGATCGTAAGTCTCGTGGATTCCTACGAACAGGAGGACCTTGGTGAGGAGGAATTGGAGGTCCTGGATGCAGTCAGCCTCCCCGAGGAAATGGAGCAGGAGGGCAAGGTTCTGGTCCAGGATAGGCCGATGACCCACAAGAAGAACATGGAGCTCATTTCAAAGGTTGCGGCCATCTTGGAACAGTCACTGAACCTCAATCAGACCCTCGAGTCCATACTTCAATCAATCCTGGACCTTCTCATCAGAATCGACAGGGGCTTCTTCATCCTTGTGGACAAGCAAACGGGCAAGATATCAAATATAATCTCAATCTTCAGTAAACAAAGAGAACACAAGGTTGGGAGGTTCAGCCGAAGCATAGTAGGCAGGGTCATCAAGGAAAAAAAGCCGGTCATCATGCTGGATACCTTGAGCGAGGATGAACACGATGTCTCAGAAAGCATGCAGCTGATGAATATCCGATCGGTTATGTGCGTGCCCCTCATGAGCAGGTCCCGGCTCAGGGGGGTGCTTTACTTCGATTCCATCCAGAGACCCCACGGTTTCCGGAAAGAGGACCTCTCCCTGATTACCGCCCTGAGCGGGCCTGCAGCGATCGCCATTGAGAACGCGTTGCTGTCGGACCGAAAAGAAGAAAGTTAAGTCACAGGTAGATTCAGCCCTGTTTCCTCTTACCGCCCCCCTTTGAGACCTGGTCGGTGTACCAATCAAGCTGCCGGCAGATGCCCCGAATTATCCTGACGTCCCTCGCCCTCAAGGGGACCCGGGAGAGGAATCGCCTTATGTTGAGCATCCAGTGTTCCGGGTTTTCAGGATTGATAAAGCCGATCTTCAAGAAGACCTCCTTGAGGTGATCATACATCCCTTCCAGCTCGAACCTGTTGGCGAGGCGGGGAAGGGGCTCAGGTATCGTTGGGGCCGCTGCCAGGGAGATCTCGTAACAGAAGATCATAACGGCCTGGGCAAGGTTCAGGGAGGAAAAGCCTGCGGTGGGGACGGTAGCTATGGTGTGGCAGTAGCGGAGCTGTTCATTGGAAAGCCCCCTGTCCTCCGGACCGAAGAGGATTGCGATCCTGTTATCCTGTGATATGGAGACGAGGTCCTGTGCCAGGCGGCGAGGATTAGTCAGAGCGGGCCGCTGGGTTCCCAATCGGGCAGTCGTTCCCACCACGTAATTGAAGGGGCCGAGTGCCTCCGGGAGGTCATCATAGACCTCCATCTCTTCTATGATGTCTATGGAGCTGCCCGTTGCTGTCTTGAGCACCCTCGACAGTTCGCAGTTTTCGGGACTGACCAGTATCAGGTGGCGGAGCCCCATGTTGTTCATGGCCCTGGCCACAGAACCCACGTTCTCGGGGATCTGGGTCTCTGCAAGGACAATGGAGATGTTGGCCAAATTTACTGGTATGTCCTTATCCATCACAGGTCGATCATTTCCCGGGAGATATCTCTTGCGAGGGCGAATGGCCCGCCTCGTTGTCCCCCCTGTAGGAGCAACTTGTAGTTGCGATTCTCCTCCAACCTGTGGGCCGAGGCACCCGCGTTGCCGGTTTATGAAGTAAGGCGGCTCTGTTCCCCCTCTGGACCGGGGCAACTCCAACTCAATAGGGTTCGGGTCCCCGGGCAATGGGATACCTACGACCATATCCAAAGGCCTTTGTGGTGATCTTGAGTCCGGGCGGGGCCTGGCGACGTTTATACTCGTTCAGGGCAAGCCTCTTGAGGACGTCTCTGACTGTTTCCGGATCATACCCCCGGGCCACGATCTCTTCAAGGCCCAGGTTCTCCTCTATAGCCGCCTCCAGGATGCCGTCAAGTATCTCGTATGAGGGCAGGCTGTCCTGGTCCTTCTGGTCGGGTCTCAATTCCGCCGAAGGTGGCCTGGTCAATACCCGGTGGGGAATGATCTCTGAGTCCGTGTTGATGTATCGTGCCAGGCGATAGCACATGGTCTTGGGGATGTCTGATATGACTGCCAATCCGCCGCTGAGATCCCCGTAAAGGGTGCAATATCCCATAGCAAATTCGGACTTGTTCCCCGTAGTCAGGAGGAGGGCATTGAACTTATTGGACAGGGCCATGAGCAAATTGCCACGGATCCTGGCCTGGATGTTTTCCTCTGTTTCGTCTTCCTTGAGGCCTCTAAACAGGGGTTCGAGGGCCAGCTTGTAAGCCTCGAATATATCGTGAATGGGTATGAACTCATGACGCACCCCCAGGTTCCGGGCCAGCGTCCTTGCATCTTCATTGCTCATCTCAGATGTAAAAGGTGATGGCATGCTCAGGCACATCACGTTCTCGGGCCCCAGGGCCCTCTGAGCGATCACGGCCACCAGAGACGAGTCGATGCCGCCGCTCAGCCCTACCAGGACTTTTTTGAAGCCACACTTTGTAACGTAATCCCGAGTTCCCACAATAAGTCCCCGAAGAACAGATTCCTCTTCCTCGGGCCAGGGCTGATCTATCTCGTCACAGGTGCTATTGGTGTCCCAGACCAACAGATCCGGGGCAAACTCCTCACCCAGAAGGATGAGTCTACCCCTTGAGTCAACCACCATGCTCATACCGTCGAACAGGAGGTCATCATTCCCGCCCACCTGGTTGCAATAGACGGTGGGTATCTTGTATTCCAAAGACAGAGATTGCAGGATCCTCATTCGCAGGGGGGCCTTGTTCAAGGTATAGGGCGAAGCGGATATATTGACCAGGACATCAATGGATTGGGAATGGAGCTCGGCAACGGGATTGAAGGCATAGTGGGGCAGGCCCTTGATATCCCCCACGGTCCAGATATCTTCACATATGGTCACCCCGAACCTTCTCCCGCCCAGGTCAAATACCAGGCTCTCGTGGGCAGGTTCAAAATACCGGGTCTCGTCGAACACGTCGTAAGCGGGCAATAGCCTCTTCCCGCCCTTCTTGAGGACCCTACCTCCACCTATCAGGGCAACGCTGTTTACGAGGGGTTTGCCCACCTCAAGGGGGTTCCTGTCCACGTAGCCGCATAGCACGTGGATTCCCTCTATTCGGGAAGCAAGGCGGTTCAACTGGTCCAGGTTCTCTCGAAGAAAGGCAGGTCTTTCCAGGAGATCCTTCGGGGGATAGCCAATAATGGACATCTCGGGAAAGATGGCAAGGGAACAGCCCGAGGCCTTTGCCTTCTCCACGCCATCAAGAATCAGCGAGGTGTTGTAGATGAAGTGCCCTATGATGGGGTCTATTTGGCAAATTGCGATCCGCATGAATAGTGCTTGGCTCCCCGGTTCAACCACAAGCAGCGGGTCTATCTATGCTTCAGACAGAAATCTGCAGGACAGGACCCCCTGGCCATATCTAGAGCACCCTCGATGCCTTTTCAACAGCCTTGAGAATCACGGGAATCTCCTCGTCCATGTGGATGCTTATGGGTATAGTCAGGGCCCGTGACATGATCTCGTCGGTCTTGGGCATGACCAGGTTTGAGTAATCGCCACGAGTCGCGCCCCTGTCATCCTTGAAGGGATACCCGGAGTTGATCAATGTCTTGCCTTGCAAGAGGTGCTCCCACTTCCCGTAATAGTGCCAGGGGGTGTCATACCAGTACACAGTATTGGCCCCTTCGCTCACCAGGGCCTGATTGAAGTCCCGGGCCTTTTCTCCTGTCGGGAGGAAGAAGATGAGAAAGGTTGCCGTATCCCCTTCAGGGTCCGGTACATTCCTGAAGGTGATCTCCTCGTACCTTGAGAGGGCCTCTTTGATACGCTGCTTATTTTCTCTCTGCCGTTTCAAGATGATGTCGTCCAGCTTCCTCAACTGGGCGAGCCCAAGGGCGCCCTGCAGTTCCATCATGCGGTAGTTGAATCCAAGGAAGTTCCTTTTCTCAAGGCCTCTCCCCACAGTGGGATCATGGTCATGGCCATGGTCGTGGTACTCAGAGGCCTTGATGTAGAGGTCCTCCCTGTCTGTGATGACCATACCCCCTTCTCCCGTGGTGATGGTCTTCACCGAGTCGAAGGAAAAGGTCCCCATGTCCCCGAAGGAGCCCAGGGCCTTCCCGTTGAGCCTGCCGCCACAGGACTGGGCCGTGTCTTCAATGACGTGGAGATTGTGCCTTTTGGCTATTTCCGTGATTTCCCCGACCCGCGCCTGCGCGCCGCACATGTGCACAGGAATGATGGCCCTCGTCCTCGGCGTAATCCTGCTTTCCAGATCCTCCGGATCCATGCAGAGGGTGTCGTCTATTTCGGCAAAGGCGGGAATGGCCCCCGAGTCCAGGACGGCTTCCCAGGTGGCGACAAAGGTAAAACCCTGGGTGATCACCTCGTCCCCAGGCCCTATGCCGAGGGCCGCAAGGGCAACCCTCAGGGCAGCTGTTCCTGATGAGACGGCCAGGGCATGGTTCACGCCGCAATACTTGGCGAACTCCCTCTCAAAGGTCTCGACCTTGTAAACCCCCTGTCTCTCCTTGTCGAACTCGTAGCGGAAGAGGACACCGCGGGACAGGACATCCATTATTTCTTTCTTCTCTTCATCACCGAGCACTTCAAATCCGGGCATGGCAACCTCCTTTTGTCTATTCCACTGGGTTCATTACATTCATCTTCCCCTCAAAGGCCTTCCTGTATACATCCTCGACAGCTCGGGCATCCATGGGCCTGGGGTTGTTCATCATTGGGCGTTCCACCTTCAAGGCAGCTCGGGCCATCTCCGGGATGGCGTCCTCGGGCACATCGAGTTCCTTGAGACTCCGCGGGATCCCTATCTCCCCGCCAAGATCAAAGACTGCCTTCACGGCCCCCTTGGCCATGGTCAGGTTTGAGGCTCCCTCCCTTTCCACTCCCGTCAGTTCTGCAATTCGGCAGAATTTCTCGATGGCTGACTGGCAGTTGTACGCCAGAACATAGGGCAGCATCACTGCATTTGCAATGCCATGGGGGATGTCGAAGAACGCTCCCAGGGGATAGGCCATGGCGTGGACAGCACCGACCCCTGCCATTGCCAGACCGAGACCGCCCAGGTAGCTTCCTTTCATCATATTCTGGCGATACTCGTAGTTGTCCCCGTCCGACACTGCCTCTCTCAGGTTCCGGGCAATAAGCCCGACTGCACTCAAGGAAACAGGTTCGCTCATGAAGTGAGCCTGGAGGGAGGTGTATGACTCCAGGGCATGGGTCAGGGCATCCATACCCGTGTATGCTGTAATCTCTGGTGGGAGGCCCAAGGTGAGCTGAGGATCCAGTACTGCAACACTCGGATAAAGAAAGGGGCTGTTGATACCGCCCTTGGCCCTGTTTTCCCTCATGGTAAAGACAGCAGTAAAGGTCGCTTCGCTCCCGGTCCCTGCTGTTGTCGGCACCATGATCGTGGGAAGCCCGGGCTTCTTGACAAGGCCAAGACCGATATAGTCAACCGCTTTTCCTTCATTGTTGACGAGCACGGCGATTGCCTTGGCAACGTCCATGGTGCTCCCCCCTCCGAGCCCGATAACGCACTTGACCTTTTCCTTCCTGGCCATCTTTGCCCCTTCATCAGCCAGTTGAGGGGAGGGTTCGGGCGTGATCTCCGGGTAGATACCGAGTTTTATGCCGTCATCCTTGAGGACCTGCTGAGCCCTCTCCGAGATGCTTGTCCTGGAAAGGCCCTGGTCCATGACCAGGAGCACCCTGGTTGCGTCGAGTCCCTTGGCAACATTCCCCAACTGTTTCAGGGCACCAGCTCCGAAGATCGTCTTTTTGACTCCTTCAACCGTGATCATCTCCTGCATATCTCATTCCCTTCTGCTCGCGACCACCTGGTAGCGATCCCGTCTTCCGTCATTCCTCTTTGCCCTACAGGCTCCCTCTGTAGGAGCGATTTCCAGTCGCGATATTGTCTTTCGCAAATTCTCTTTTTCCTAACCTATCTCGAGCCAGGATGTAATGATTATCTCAACTCGTCAGTTTTATCAAGGGAATATTACGGGACATATCCCATACCTCAACTTTCCTCTTCCCCTTATGGACCAAGGCACCCGCGTTGCCGTTCTCTTTTTCCCCTTGTAGGAGCAACTCCCGGTTGAGATCCCGTGCCAGCCCGTATTCTTCGTCCTGTAAGGCAACCTTTGTTTACGATTCCTTCCTCCTGACCCCGGTTTCGGTCAAATATCCATCCATATAAAGATAAATAGCAATAAATATAATTATTTTATCGTTAATTAGGTATACTGAAATACAAAATAATATTATAATAAAGACCTATAGTGAGAAAGGGGTCAGCCCTTGACATTGGAATGGTTAGACATCAAATATCGATCTTTAGAAGAACCTGCTCACTTAGGATCAAGTTATCATTCCAATGTCAAGGGCTGACCCCTTTATTAAGAAACGTGCCATGACGAGTTACTACGCTGCCAAGTTGTCCGGCCGCCGTTTGATGGCCTGCTATGAGCTGGCTCCCCAGCGGGTCAAGCAGTACCTGGAGGCCGAAATCCTGTATGTGCTGAAACAGCTGCGGTCCACGGACACAGTGTTGGAGCTGGGCTGCGGATACGGCCGGGTGGCCTTCCGCCTTGCCGAGGTCGCGGCGAGGGTGGTTGGAATCGACACGGCGGAAGAGAGCCTGGATCTGGCCAGAGAGATGGCCGGTACCGACTCTCGTTGCGAGTTCCTGAATATGGATGCGGTCAATATGCGATTTCCTGACGAGGAATTTCACGCCGTGGTCTGTATTCAGAACGGGATCTGCGCATTCGGCGTGGACCAGGAGACCCTGATGAGGGAGGCCCTTCGTGTGAGCCGCAAGGGCGGGACGGTCTTATTCTCCACATACTCGAATCGATTCTGGGGGGATCGGCTTGCCTGGTTCGAGGCTCAGTCGGAGGCAGGCCTTGTGGGTCCCATTGACTATGAGGCCTCCCGTGACGGTGTGATTGTCTGCACGGACGGCTTCCGCGCGGGGCGACTCACGCCGGAGGATTTCAGGCACCTCGCCTCGCGGGTCGGGTACGAACCTGATATTACCGAGGTGGATGGTTCCAGCGTCTTTTGCAGGATCACGAAATGGGTGCCGCATTACACGCAGAAAAAATCCTTAAAGTAGACAGTCCTTTACTCCAGGAAGGTGAAAGGGGTTTTGCTACCAGCAGCACAGAAGAAGGATAGGAGAATGACGGATTACCCTTTCTTTGGAATGTCATCCAGGGACAAAAAGAAATCAGTACTACAGGCTCGGATCCATTCCAACTGTCCTGTCTCCGGTCAATGGGCTACCTAACTCAATCTTCTGCGACCATTTCTACCGTACCGTTTCACGAGCCTCCAAAACGGGCTTGAATTTCTGCCCCTTTTCGTCCTTGACTTTGGATGGCGGTTGACGCAGAATCAAACCGGGCGGGGCGTGTTTCGGGTGTTTGTGAATCCAGACAAATGCCGTGCATCCTTGAACCGAGGGAAAATGGGCCCTGGCCTGGATGTGTTGTGAATTCTGTGCATTTTGAGACTTCATCAAAAGGAGGTGATGAAGGGGAAGACATGATGGGCTATGTCGGAATTCGGACCGAAAGAGGAAGCCTTTGCCGGAGGCAAGGATGAGATCCAAGAAATCGCTACCTTTTCACGGGTGACATTGTCACAAGAAGGGAGGCCAAAATGAGAAAGAAGACCTTGACCACAACAATCGTCACAGTTCTTACCATGTCGCTGCTGCTCCTACCTGCCTTTGCAGGGAAATCGCAGGCCAAAGATAAAGTTGGCTGGATTGGTCCCGTTTACAAGGAGCTATCCGACAGCCTGAGGAAAGGGTTTACGGCGTATTACAAAAAGACCTATGGCAAGGACATAGAGATAACCTTTGTTCGGCCGGGCGGCTGGCCCGTGTGCCTGGACAAAATAAGACTATGGGGTGGCAAGCCGGATGCCGACATCTTCCTGGGAGCCGGTGCCCCGGCCCATGAGATCGGAAAGAAGGAGGGCCTGATCGTTCCTTACCGGCCAAAGGACTGGGACAAGGTGCCTGCGAAATGGGGCGGCATGAAGGTGAAGGATGCGGATTATTACTGGACATGCTTTGCTCCCTGGATTGTCACGAATCTCTATAACGAAAAGGTCCTGAAGAAGCTTCGATTGCCGCCCCCAAAGACATGGCAGGATTTGCTCAATCCCATTTACCGGGGAAGCATCGTGCACACACTGCCCTACGCCTCGGGGACCATGCACGAGACCGTAGAGATACTCATCCAGGCATTCGGAGAAAAAGAGGCCTGGGCCTACCTCAGGAAATTGGCCGCACAACTGGCCCGCTTTTCAACCGGGAGTACGGACACAACCCATATCGTCAGCAGGGGGGAAGCGCCCATCGGAATAGCGCAACCGCAAATGAATGCCATGGCAGCCCGCAAAGACGGCTATCCTGTCCGAGACCTGCTCCCGGAGAAGACCATCCTGGTACCGGAGGCAGTGGCCCTGTTGAAGGGCGCACCCAACGAGGCAACAGGGAAGATCTTTCTGGACTGGCTGTTCAGCATGGACGGGCAAAAATACGTGCTGGAGGGTCGTTACTTTGCCGCCAGGACCGACATCAGGTTCTCCGCGTGGCAAAAGGAAGGCGTTACCATGGCCAAGCACGCGGCCAAGGCCCTGGGAGTTGATTCCTTCTGGGATTTGAAGGTGGGATTCATCGACTATGACTTGGATCTTGCAGCCAAGAGATGGGACGATGTCAATCGCTTCTACGAGTACGAGATCTATAGGAAGTGGGGCAAACTAAAGAGCAGCCTGTACCTGATCGAAGAGGTTGAAGAGGAGATCAAGGCGGCGAAGGCACAGAACCTGGACGTGGCAAAGGCCGAGGCAAAAATAGAAGAAGCTCGAAGACTCTTCGAGATAGACGGAAAGTATGCCGAGGCCCGGCTGGCGGCGTCGAAGGCACGCTCACTCCTTGTCTCGCCGTAGAAATCAGGTAACCCCAGACCTCCATTGCTTGGCATACGGGCCGACAACCGGGCGCTCGTATGTCAAGCAGGTAGAAGCCATGTAAAGGACAGGATATGTCTCGCGGCAATGGCATTCTGGCAGCATTCCTGTGGTTGGTCATTATCTTCCTTGTGATCTATCCCTTGTCGTTTCTTGTCCTGGAGAGCTTCAAAATCGCGGGAACAGACACCTGGGGTCTGAAGAACTACCTGGGCTTTTTCAAGGACGCCTATTACCTCAAGACCTTCGGAAACACCCTGCTCTTGAGTACCCTGGTGCTCTTGACGTCGACCGTGTTCGGCGTCCCCCTGGCTTACATTCTGGCGAGATACAGGCACAGGGGGAAGACCGTTTTCACGGCCCTGATCCTCTTGCCCATAGTGTTGCCAGCCTTTGCCGGCGTGTTCGCGTTTATTATCTTTTTCGGCAAGTACGGGACCCTTAACCTGCTGCTTATGGATGCGGGCTTGATTGAAAAACCCCTCAATTTCATCTATGGGATCCACGGACTTGTATTTATCCAATCCCTTCATATGCTCCCTTTCATCGTCCTGGGCCTTTCAGCAGGGTTCACCAACATAGACCCCTGTTTCGAAGAGGCCGCCGAAGTGGAAGGTGCGAGTGGCTTTTGGAGATTTCTCACTGTCACTCTGCCCCTGTGCACGCCGACCTATTTGGCAGGTGCGGTGATCGTATTCCTGTGGCCTTTTACGGACTGGCTCACGCCCTTGATCTTGGGACAGGTAGACTTTCTCCCCTCGGTCGCCTACATCAACATTGCCTACCACTTCACTGACATGCACCGCAAGTACATGGGAATTGTGGCCGTGGTCATTTCTTCCGGGGTCTGCATTTCACTCTTTCTGCTTGCCCGCTGGTGGGTAGAGCGGAGGAAATACACAGGGCTCTCCAAGGGGACCACGTCCGAAGGGCGAGTGATCGAGCCAGGTGTCGTGCTCAAGGGATGTGCCTACGCCTACATGGTTGTTATCGCCATCTTTGTCCTTCTCATACCTATCGTCCTGGGACTGGCTGCCTTTTCCAGGAGATGGGTCTTTGATCCCTTTCCGACCAATTGGACCCTTGAAAATTTCCGGGTCATTCTCCTGGAAACCCCGCTCCTGATACAGAATTCCTTCGTGTTCAGCGGGGTTGCCCTGATTTTCGGAATTACCTTTGGGCTACCGGCAGCCTACCTCATTGTGCGTACCCGAGTCCCTGGCAAGGACGCCCTTGACTTCGTGATCACCCTGATGCTGGCCTTTCCTGGTATAGCGGTTGGGGCGAGCTATCTCTTGGCGTTTTGGAAAGACATACCCCTTGCCACCCATTGGATTATCATGCCCCTGGCCCTGTTTGCACGACGGCTTCCCTATTTCTTGCGTATGGCCCATTCCTCGTACTTGCAGTTGGATATTTCTCTTGAGGAGGCCTCCGAGGTATCGGGAGCGGGTAAACTCAGGACCTTCATGAGAATTTCTCTGCCATTGCTCACCAAGGGGGTCCTTGTGGGCGTGGTGATGTTTTTTATCATGGCATTTCAGGAGATCTCCACGGCTATTTTTCTCTATCGGGGGGGGTGGGAAACCTTGCCCATCGGTATCTTTTTGAACTGGCACCGGGGAATGGAATTTGGAATCGCCGCGGCCATGGCCTTTCTGATGATTGTAATCACCTTTATTCTTCTGCTGATCATCGCCAGGATCGGCGGAGGGATCCTTAAGGCAGCTTGGGGCCCGAGTGGCGGGACATAAGGAGTCCGGGAGAGATATGGGAGCTTTTGTTCGACTCCGGCAGGATATCCTGCAAGTTGCTGCGGGGAGCTTTACACAGGGCGCCACCCATGTGGCAATAACCGAAGGAGAACCATTTCAATGGCTTTCATAGAACTCCAAAACCTGTTCAAGCGCTTCAAAGATGTTGTGGCAGTGAACCACATAGATCTCGAAGTGAAAAAGGGAGAAATGCTGACCCTTCTTGGGCCCAGCGGATGCGGGAAAACAACCACCTTGCGCTGCATTGCGGGGTTGGAAAGACCGGAGGAGGGGGAAATCTTCATCGACGGGAAACCCATGCTTTCAGAGGGCTTTGTCCAGCCTGCAAAGCGGGGGATCGGGATGGTCTTTCAAAACTACGCGGTCTGGCCTCATATGAAAGTATTCAATAACATCGTGTATGGTTTGAGGCTTCAGAAGTTATCCAAGCGGACCATCCAGGAAAAGGCACAGGAGGTTTTGGATCTCGTGGGCTTGAAGGGCCTGGAAGACAGATACCCGGCCCAACTGAGCGGCGGCCAACAGCAACGGGTGGCCTTGGCACGGGCGCTTGTGAGAAATCCGAAGGTGTTGTTGTTGGACGAACCCTTGAGTAACCTGGATGCCAAGCTCAGGGAAGAACTGCGATTTGAAATAAAGAGCCTGGTAAGACGGATGGGCATAACGTCGATTTATGTCACCCATGACCAGGCAGAGGCCATGGTGATTTCTGATCGAATCGTTGTCATGGACTCAGGGAACGTGGTGCAGGTCGGGACTGCCCAGGAGATATACGAAAGGCCTGCAAACCGGTTTGTTGCCGATTTCATCGGTACCATGAACTTTATGCCCGGTACGGTCATCCAGGTCCTGCAGGATGGGGACGGGGTCTACGTTCGCACCGAGTTCAGCCAGAAGATGAGGTGTAAGACCCCCGATCAGAGGGCCGCAACGCTGGAAAAAGAGGTGTATGCATCCATAAGGCCTGAGGACGTGGAGGTGTTTTCAGATCCGCCCCAGGCCAAGGAGAATGTCTTCAGGGGCACCATTGTCCATAGGGCGTATTTGGGTAGCTTTCTGACCTTTTTCATCAGGGTGGACGGCACCATGATCAGAGTGCAAGTCCCCCACTACATACCCCACGGAGAAGGACAGGAACTCTATGTGTTTCTAAACCCCGATAAGTGTATGGTCCTTGTTTGAGACAACTTTGTCCACGGATACTCAATGAATCCTCCATGTACTGGGTTGAGTTACCTGGTCCGGCAAGAGGGGCACGCAGGTGGTTCCCCCTATCCCCTCCGAGATGGTATGGTTGCCATGAAGCCCTTTGAAGAGTTCCCTGATCCTCTCAAGAAGAGTATCCGCTATGTGCTGACGGATATAGACGATACCCTCACCATCAAAGGGCGTATCACGTCCTTCGTTTTTTCCGCCATGGAACGCTTGCAAGGTGCAGGCCTTCATGTCCTGCCCATTACGGGCCGATCTGCGGGGTGGTGCGATCACATCGCACGGATGTGGCCGGTGGACGGCCTGGTAGGAGAAAACGGGGCATTTTATTTTCGCTACGATTCTTCCCGGAAAAAGATGGTGCGCCGATACCTGAAATCAGAAGAACAACGCAAGAAAGACCGGACAGAGCTGGAAAAGATCGCTGGAATTATTCTTGAGAAGGTCCCCGGGTGCCAGATTGCTTCGGACCAATCCTACCGGGAAACCGATTTGGCAATTGATTTTTGCGAGGATGTTCCTCCTCTCCCCATGGAGCAGGTGGAGCAAATCGTCCGCTGTTTCGAGGAAGCAGGCGCGAGGGCGAGAATAAGTTCCATCCATGTTAATGGCTGGTTCGGCACCCATGACAAACTGACCACCACGGCTCTGCTCTTTGAGGAGGTCTTCAAGGTGACTCTTGAGCAGGTCAAGGATCGTGTAATCTTTATCGGGGATTCCCCCAATGACGGGCCCATGTTTGCCTATTATCCTCATTCGGTGGGGGTGGCGAATCTGCTCCGTTTTCGAGACAAGATCGAAGAAGAGCCCTCCTGGATCACGAGGGAAAGGGGCGGAAGGGGATTCGTGGAAATGGCGGATATTTTGTTGCGGGGAAGGGCCGAGTGAAGAAGACAGAAGGAAACCCGCCCTAATTCTGGCCAAGAAGCCATTCATCGATGATTTCCTGGGCCGCGTCAGGCAGGATTCCCACCATCCACGCCAGATCGACCACGGTAAATCGGCTGCGGATCTCATGGAGATGCGATACCGCTTGGAAGGCCCGTTCCCGGCTGCAGCCGATATCCTTCAGGAAACGGGCAGCACCGGCCCTGTGCAGGCAATCGGCAATAAGGGTGGGTGGCTTGGCCTTTACCAAAACATGGCGGCGGATCTGATCCCAAGTGTCCCCTGCTGACAATCGATCCCTGATTCTCGGGATATTCTCGAGTTTGGTTTCATGCTGGGCTTGCACGAATTCGGCCAGCTTTCCCCAAAACCGATGGTCAATCCTGTTTGGCATTTCACGAAATTTTGGCCGATCCACCTTCAGGAGCCGATCGTAGAGGGCAGAGGCAAATAGGGTGCCGATGCCCACCTGGCGCCCATGAAGATCGTGAGGCACTCTGTCAAGGAGGCTCATCATATCCAAGGTGTGGCTGAAGAGGTGTTCGCCGCCGGACGCGGGCGCTGATGAGCCGATCATGGTCATTGCCAGACCCGAGTAGTTCAAGGCGTCGAAAATGGCTTGAATCCCATCAGGTGAGCGTGCCAAGATGCTCTCCGGATGCTTGAGATATGTCCGCTCGCTTTGATCGATAATGCCGGCGCAAAAGGAGCAGAAGGGTTCGCCCAGCAGGACGTGATTCAACTCCCAGTCCACAACACTGACCGATTTCGCCAGTGCATCACCGAGCCCAGCGGCTGTGAGCCGATAGGGTGCTTTCGCTATTACAGAGGGTTTGGCAAATACGCCTATGGGAGCGCGTGCCCGGACAAGGCTTTTGACCCCTTGAATGAGCGGTGCCACATTGGCAGAGGTGAATCCGTTCATGGAGGCGGCAGTGGCGACCACGGCGTAGGGCCTATCCACAGTAAAGGAGACCCATTTAACCAGGTCGTTGATCACGCCGCTCCCAATGGCGATGAAGACCCCTGGCGGGCTTGAGATCTGCTCCAGGACCCCGTGATAGGTCTGGTCGTCACAAACCGGGCTTCCCCCTTCGGGATCCGGGAGGGTTATGACCTCAACGGACCATTCCGCGTTTCTCAAGGTCTCTTCCGTCTCCCTCCCGGCGACTTCCTGTGTCCTTATGTCGGAGACCAACAGGGCCCTCGGTTCCCGGACATAAGTGCCAAGGAAGTCCGGTAGCTCGCGTAGGGCATCTTCGGAAAAGAAGATCCCCTTGACGGGCACATGGTGGTCCTGTCCGCAGGCACATCGAATGGTACGATCGAGTAATGAATCCAGTTTCATGGTCCCGGATTGCCTCATCCCTTGAAGTATCATTCGCCTAGGGCAGAATGACCCCGCAGCTTGCTGGGGGGAGCTTTATTATACATGAGTCCCCTCATGGTTGAAAGGGCCAATTTGGACGGTCTCTGCAGCCCCTACCTGGATCAAGGAGGATGACTTTTTACGAAGCCATCAATATTGGGCCTTTTGAAAAGACCTCCCAAGGGGCAATAATAGTTCCTTGATAGTCCCTGTTCGGAGGTAAGCAAATAAAAAGGGATTCGGGCAAACAGCCTGTAGCCTGTCTCGAAACGTCCCATTGCGTGTCATAGCCCCTCCTGTGCCGGCCTATGGCTTTGTCGAATCCTAAGCTCCAATCACTCTCTGTGGTGAAACAGAGAAAAAATATGATCGATATTGAATGGTTAAACACTATTCTTAACCCATTACACCAACTTGTGCGTCCCCCTCACCCTCCTGAGACCGTAACAGGTGTTAAGGCACTTGAGGGGTGGTTCACTTAAAAAATTTCGATGAAATATGGTAATTTATCAAAATATATTTATAATAGTTACTGTAGATTTCCATAACAATGAGAAGGAGGAGGTCTTAATCTTTGAGTCCATTCTATAAAAATCTAGCCCTTTGGTTGGTTATTAGCCTCCTGATGGTCATGTTGTTCCAGGTATTCAAGCAACCGGAGAGAGGGCGGCTGAACGTCGGCTACAGCGACTTCCTATCCATGGTAGAAAGCGGAAGTATCAACGAGGTAACCATTCAGGGAGACAACATATCGGGAATATCAGCCCAAGGACCCTTCAAGACATTCTCCCCAAAAGATCCGGAACTGATCGGCCTGTTGAGGAGCAAAGGGGTAAAGATATCTGCCAAACCCCAAGAGGATTCCCCCTGGTTCCAGGTATTTCTATCGTGGGTGCCCATGCTCCTCCTGATAGGTGTCTGGATATTCTTCATGCGGCAGATGCAGGTGGGAGGCGGAAAGGCCCTGTCCTTTGGAAAGAGCAGGGCAAAGCTCATGAACGAATCACAAGAGAAGGTCACCTTTGACGATGTGGCAGGTATTGATGAGGCAAAAGAGGAACTCCAGGAGATCATTGAATTCCTCCGGGATCCAAAGCGATTCACCCGGCTGGGGGGCAGGATACCCAAAGGTGTTTTGCTGGTGGGGGCTCCCGGGACGGGGAAGACCCTCCTGGCCCGCGCCATAGCAGGCGAGGCCGGTGTGCCCTTCTTCAGTATAAGCGGCTCCGACTTCGTGGAGATGTTTGTGGGTGTTGGGGCCTCCAGGGTGCGTGACCTCTTCATACAGGGTAAGAAACATGCCCCGTGTATCATCTTCATAGACGAGATTGATGCCGTCGGACGCCACAGGGGTGCCGGCCTGGGTGGAGGCCATGACGAGAGAGAGCAGACCTTGAACCAGTTGCTGGTTGAGATGGATGGATTTGAATCCAACGAGGGGGTTATCCTCATTTCCGCGACCAACAGGCCCGATGTGCTTGATCCGGCCCTCTTGCGTCCGGGGCGATTCGACAGGCAGGTGGTCGTGCCTGTGCCGGACATCAAAGGGCGAGAGGGAATCCTGAAGGTCCATGTGAAGAGGACCGTCCTCGCAGAGGACGTGGATATCACGACCTTGGCAAGGGGGACCCCGGGTTTCACGGGAGCGGATCTTGAAAACATGGTCAACGAGGCAGCACTGATGGCGGCAAGGCGAAAGAAAGACCAAGTCGAAATGGTCGATTTGGAGGACGCGAAGGATAAGGTTATGATGGGCACGGAGCGGAAGAGCATGATCATAAGTGAGGAAGAAAAGCGGATTACTGCTTACCACGAGGCAGGTCATGCCCTTGTCGCCAAGATGCTGCCGAAGGCAGATCCGATTCACAAGGTGACAATCATACCCCGGGGGCGCGCCCTTGGCCTGACACAGCAACTCCCCATGGACGAGAAGCACACCTACCCAAAGGACTATCTCCTGAACAATATCAGCATACTGATGGGTGGAAGGGTTGCGGAGGAACTGGTCCTGAATGTGCAGACCACTGGAGCCGGCAACGATATCGAAAGGGCCTCTGATATGGCAAGGAAGATGGTCTGCGACTATGGAATGAGTGAAAACCTTGGCCCCTTGACCTTTGGCAAGAGAGAAGAGCAGATCTTTCTGGGGAGGGAGATTTCCCAACACAGGGATTACAGTGAGCTGACAGCTCAAAAGATCGATGAAGAGGTAAGGAGCATCGTATCCGGAGCCTACGAGAGGACCACCCGGATCATCAAAGAGAACATGGAGGCCCTTCACAAGCTCGCAAATGGCCTGCTCGAGCGGGAGACCCTGGATGGTAAGGAGATCGACGCCATACTGGAAGACGCTAGTATTTCCGTAACCAAGGATGCGACAAGCGGTGCCGAGGCCTAAGCCATGCGACAAGGCCCTGGATCCCTGGCAATAGCATGGCAAGGATATCGGCTTGATCTGGCCACAAGGACCCATGTAATGGGTATCCTGAATGTGACCCCTGATTCCTTCTCAGACGGGGGGCTCTTCCTTGACAGGGAAAAGGCCGTGGAACATGGCCTGGAAATGGCCCGAGACGGGGCGGATATCATAGACGTGGGAGGTGAGTCGACAAGACCCTATTCCGAAGAAGTCCCCCTGGATGAAGAACTGGATCGGGTCATTCCGGTCATTGAGGCCCTCTCAAAGGAAATAAAGATCCCCATCAGCATAGATACCGTCAAGGCTGCCGTGGCACGAGAGGCCTTGGGGGCCGGGGCGTCCATGATCAACGACATAAGTGCCCTGAGGTTTGATCCCCACATGGCCTCGGTTGCTGCCGAGGCCGGGGTCCCTGTGATACTGATGCACATGAAGGGCACTCCCTCCGATATGCAGGATAACCCCACCTATGACGAACTGATACCTGAGATTGTGGATTTCTTGAGAGATGCAATAGATCGGGCGGTCAAGGCCGGGATCAAGGAATCAAATATTATTGTAGATCCGGGGATCGGCTTCGGCAAGACTTTTGATAATAATCTTCAGATTATCAGGGACTTGAAGCAGTTAAGCGTCCTCAAGAAACCCATCCTCCTCGGATCATCCCGTAAATCCTTCCTCGGACATCTCCTGGGAAAGGAGGCCTCGGAGAGAGATGTGGGAACCATGGCAACGGTTTCCGTCGGGGCAATGAATGGCGCGAGCATCGTCAGGGTCCATGATGTGAAAAAGGCAGTGGATACGGTCAGGGTCGTTGATGCCATAAGAAGAGGAGGGATAAACTGAGCATCCTGCCTGGCCCGCTTGGAAGACGCGTCCGCATGCGGCTCCTCCGAGACTCTTCTTTTGCCAGGCAGCAGCCCGCTTTCACCTTGTCTTACTCCTGAATGGTCCGTACTAGGGCGCGCCATTGTTTCTGTGATTTGGGCAATATCCTGCCGTGGGCTTTCGCCAGCTCCCCTTCGCCGGATTGCCGGGGCTCCACGTCCAAAGAGTTGCCCAAGGGATGCTGTTTGTATCGTCCTTCATGAACTTACATCGGTCTTTCCTAATTTGATTTGACAACACCTGTGCAAAAGGTTAAGTGATTAAGATTCTGCCATTCCTGGTGAGTTCGTGGCCGGGAACCGGCGGGGGATTCGCCCCTTCTGAAGGAGAGTAAAAATGCTGCTGTGTATGGACATTGGCAATACCAACATCGTGCTCGGGGTGGCTGACAGGGACAGGGTCCTTGAGCACTGGCGCATACGAACAGAAAAGGATACAACAGCAGATGAACTGGGGATCTTGATCAGGAATCTCTTTGGCATGTCCGGCCTCACCTTCGCAGACATCTCGGATGTCATTGCTTCTTGCGTGGTACCTCCCCTGCTGGAGGCCGTTGAGGAGTTGTCCGAGAAGTACTTTAAAGTACGGCCCATGATAGTGGGACCCGGCTTGAAGACAGGAATGCCGATTCGCTATGATAACCCCAAGGAGGTCGGGGCTGATAGGATTGTCAATGCTGTGGCCGCCTATGAGAAATACCGTTCCGGGCTAGTGGTGGTGGATTTCGGGACCGCCACGACCTTTGATTGCGTGTCAGAGGACGGGGCTTACATAGGCGGGGCCATTGCCCCGGGCGTGACCATATCCTGTGAAGCCCTGTTTCAGAAGGCCTCCAAGCTTCCCAGGGTCGAGATATTTACGAGACCCGGAAAGGTCATTGCCAAAGATACCATAAACAGCATGAGGGCCGGAATCATATACGGCTATGCAGGTCTTGTAGACGGGATTGTAAAGCGGATCAAGAAGGAGATGGGAGAGCCGGTGACCGTTGTGGCCACCGGCGGGCTTGCCCCCCTGATTTGCCAGGAATCGGAGACAATCGAATATGTGGAAGACTTCCTTACACTTCAAGGGCTTATGATACTTTTCGAAAGGAATAGATGAAGGGAATAACATGAAGTTGAAACCGGGTGCCATTGGCGAGAGAGATGCCTTCGGCATCATCGCTCCGGCAGGGCCCGTGACACCTGACGAGCTTCAGGAGGGGATAGAACTGATCAAGGCATCCGGCCACCCGGTGGTCCTGGGCAGGAATATCTTCAAGGCCGGGACCTACCTGGCTGGCGATGACGAGGCCAGGCTTCAGGATCTCCATGAGATGTTCTTGGATCGCAGGGTCAAGGCCATCATGTGTGCGAGGGGCGGATACGGCTCCTTGAGGCTCCTGGACAAGTTGGATTACGAATCAATAGGAAAGAATGCGAAGGTATTCATAGGATACAGCGACATTACGGCGCTGTTGCTGGCCATTTACCATCGTACGGGGCTGATCACCTTCCACGGACCCGTTCTCAGGGACCTCACAAAGAACAAGGGCAGAAACTGGGAGGCACTGCGAGACGTCCTCCTCAGCGGAAGGGAATTTCGCCTTGATCTGACCGGGGCGCGCGTGGTCAGGCCTGGTAGGGCGCGGGGGGTCTTGATGGGCGGAAATCTGAGCCTCTTATGCCACATGATGGGGACCCCCTTCACGCCTTCCCTCAAAGGGAAGATATTGTTTCTCGAGGAGAGGGGAGAGACCCCCTACAGGCTTGACCGCATGGCAACACACCTGCGACTGTGCGGAGGATTTGAGGCGGTTTCCGGAATCCTTTTGGGATCTTTCCTGGACTGCGGAGAGTCATCGTCGATCAGAGAGATGTTCTCGGACATACTGAGCGGCCTGGGAATTCCTGTTGTCAGTGGCATTCCCTTGGGCCATGGCGAGGAAAACATCACTGTCCCGGTCGGTGTCGAGGCAGAGATGGACACCGAGGAGATGCATCTCGTGGCCTTGGAAACATGCACAAGGCCACAGTGAGTCACCCCGAAGCCCGGCAGCGAGATTCAAGCCCCGCTGCATGCACACCAGCGGGTGCCCAACACAGGGGAATTCATTGTCACTTTGGGGTTGTCAAAAACCGCTCGTAATGGTAGTTGATCAGTCATTGCCTTAACTTGCCTTGAAATCCGGGAATGAGGCACTCTTTTTGCAGATGGATAATTTCTTCATAGGGCTTGTCAGAAACCTGGGTGCAAAGACCTTGCTTGTCCTTCGCAGGATGGGCATCATGGGGATCTTTCTCACAAAGGCCTTTGTCTATTGTTTCGTGCCTCCCATAAAGTTTTCCTTGTTGCTAAAGCAGATTCACTTCATTGGGCTCCAGTCTACCCTGGTCATTTTTCTCACGGGCTCCTTTACGGGTATGGTATTGGGGCTCCAGGGATTCTACACCCTGAACAGGTTTGGTTCTGACGCCTTTCTCGGCCCCATGGTGGCCCTGTCCCTCATCAAGGAGATGGGGCCGGTGATCTCCGGCCTGATGGTGACGGGCCGGGCAGGGTCGGCTATAACGGCAGAGATCGGTATCATGAGGATCAGCGAGCAGATCGATGCCATAGAGATGATGGGTTTGAACCCCTTCAGATACCTGGTCGTGCCAAAATTCCTGGCCGGCGTCATAGCCCTCCCCCTGCTGACAGGCATTTTCGATGTCGTGGGTATCCTCGGCGGTTACCTCGTGGGCGTAAAGCTGCTTGGTAGTAACGCAGGGACCTACTTCGGGGAAATGATCAACTACGTGGATATGGACAATGTCCTGGAGGGCATATACAAATCAATAAGCTTTGGAGTCATTATTACCTGGATATGCTGTTACAAGGGCTACTATACGGGCACCTGGGGATGGGGCGCCGAAGGGGTCAGCAAGGCAACCACCCAGGCCGTGGTCATGGCCTCTGTGCTTATCCTTGTTTGGGACTATTTTATGACATCGATCCTTTTCTAGATACCCCTATGATCAAGGTTGAAGACCTGCATAAATCCTTTGATGGTGTCGAGGTCATCAAAGGGATCAATCTAAGCGTGGACAAGGGTGAGATCATTGCCCTGATCGGCGGAAGCGGCCACGGCAAGAGTGTTCTCTTGAAGCAGATGGCCGGCCTGCTCAAGCCTGACAGGGGACACATTCTTATAGACGGCCTGGAAATCGGGCGCATCAAGGGCAGGGCCCTTTCCCACCTGAGGAGCCGCATGGGATTCCTGTTTCAAGGTGGGGCGCTTTTTGACTCCATGACCGTATTGGACAATGTCGCTTTCCCTTTGAGAGAAAAGACAAGGCTGAAAGAGGCTGAAATCAAGGAAAAGGTATTCCATGTGCTTGAAATGGTCGGTCTTTCCGAGGCGGAAGGCAAATTCCCCTCCCAGCTCAGTGGTGGAATGATAAAGCGGGCCGCACTGGCGCGGGAGCTGGTATGGAACCCGGAGATCATGTTTTTTGATGAGCCGACCACGGGTCTCGACCCGATCATCGGTCATTCGATTCTCAAGCTCATTGACAATCTCCACAGGACCTATGGATTCACGGGGATCATTGTCACCCACGAGATACCGAGGGTGTTCGATATAGTGGATAGGGTTGCCATGCTCTACGAGGGAGTAATTCTCATATCGGGGCCGCCTGAAGAGGTGAGAAACTCAGAAGACCCTATTGTGCGACAATTCGTCAGAGGAGAAACGGAAGGCCCTGTAACCTACGGGTGAGACAGGCTCCTGCATAAAAGAGAAGTCTTGAGGCGAAGTGAGGAAGGCGGGCCCCGGATGGAGTGAGGCCTACGGGTCGGGAGGTGCACATGAGAAGGTTTGATCTTGAGCTTTCAGTGGGATTGTTCATCCTTGCGGGGATCCTTTGTTTGGGGTACCTTTCCATCAAGCTGGCCAGGATGGAGGTCTTGGGTGACAAGGGGTATGAGATCTATGCGGTCTTCAGCAATGTGGGGGGGCTTAAGGAAGGGGCCTCCGTTGTCATCGCAGGTGTGGAAGTGGGTCGGGTCAAGTCTATAAGCATGGAGGATTACGAGGCCAAGGTGGTTCTTTCCCTGCCAGAGGGGGTGAAGGTCCAGGAGGACGCCATTGCCTCTGTCAAGACCAAGGGACTGATTGGCGAGAAGTACGTACAAATCACTCCCGGGGCCTCTGAGGAGATAATAGAGGCCGGAGGGAGGCTCAGGGAGACCCAGCCGGCCGTGGACATAGAGGAACTGGTTTCAAAGTTCGTGTTCGGCAAGGTCTGACCGTTTGGCTCGAGGAGGGGAATATGTGGATTGGGCTGGTTATTCGGATTACTGCGGTGGTCCTTGTGTGTCTGTTCGTTCCTGTGACCCTCTGGGCAGGGGAACCCACGCAGAGGATAAAAGAGACCACGGACAAGTTGATCGCCATATTGGAAGATCGCGCCTTGAAGGTCCCCGAAAAGAAGGACGAGAAGATAAGGCTCCTTCGCAAGATCGTCGACGAGCGTTTTGACTGGGAGGCCATATCGCGAAGGGCCCTGGGGAGGCACTGGAGGAAGCTGACAGGGGAAGAGCGAAAGGAATTCGTCAGACTCTTCGGGAAATTGCTGGAGCGAACTTACAGCGGTAAGCTGGAGAGTTATTCAGGAGAGACCGTATCCTATGATAAGGAGGCTGTGGACGGCAGATATGCAGTGGTCCAGGCCACGGTGAAGTCACAAAAGCACGGGGAGATTCCGATCAAATACAGGCTCTGGAAGAGGAACGGGGACTGGCTTGTATACGATATTTCCATAGAAGGTGTCAGCCTCGTAAACAATTATCGGAGCCAGTTCAACGAGATCTTAATGAAATCTCCGCCCAAGAAGTTGATCCGTACCCTGGAGGAAAAAGTGCGTGAAAAGAGCTGAAGGAAGGCCACAGGCGCCTCGCAAGGGCATCCCACGAGCCCGCCTGGAACCCTGTGAGGCACGGGATAGGTTGAAGATGCGGTCTCAGACGAGAGAGGGCAGACTCGGTGATATTACGTGGAATTGAATGGCAGAATCCCATGGGCAGGATGGTGGGGGTCCTATTTGTCGCACAGGTAGTGATCTTTCTTCAATGTATGGAGGCCGGGGCTCAGTCCCCGGGGACATCGGAAGCCGGTTACCCGTCTCTTTACCGGAACAGAAGCGCGAGCCTGCCCGCGAGGCCACCCAAGAAACAGGAAAACGGGGTGGCTGCCAGGTGGTTGTGGAACTCCGGCGCCGGCGATCGAACAAAGACCCTCAACCGCGGCCTCGGGGGCATAGAGACGGGCAGTGCCGCCCGGCAGGCGGTTTCTCTTGTAGTTGCACAAGGCGGAGAGGCCAAGCCGGGCGCTCCCCTTGAGGAGGAGGTCTTTCCGGAAGATTTCCCTGAGGACAGTCCTGCGGATGAAGAGGCTCATATCCCGGATCCCCTTGAACCCGTCAACAGGGTGATGTACCATTTCAACGATCGGCTCTATTTCTGGGTGCTGAAGCCCGTGGCCCTGGGCTACAGGGCCATTGCTCCGGAGCCCGTGAGGATCGGGGTCCGAAACTTCTTCTTCAACCTGGCTTTCCCCATACGATTCGTGAACTCTATGATCCAATTGAAGTTTCAACAGGCCGGGGAAGAAGCAAGGAGTTTCGCCATGAATACGGTCTGCGGGCTGGGCGGGTTCTTGGACGTGGCCGGAAAAGATCAGGGGGTCAAGGGTTCCGAAGAGGATTTCGGGCAGACCTTGGGGTACTACGGGCTCGGGCCGGGGTTCTACGTCATGTGGCCGATACTGGGGCCATCGAGCCTGCGGGATACGGTGGGGCTTTTGGGGGACAGGTTTCTGTACCCCGTAAGTTATGTCACTGATTCCTCTACGGCCTCTGTTGCCATCGGTGCCTTTGAACACGTCAATCAGACTTCGCTCCGGATAGGAGAGTACGAGGATTTGAAGAAGGCCTCCTTTGACCCCTACGTTGCGATCAGGGACGCCTACCATCAACATCGCAAGGCAAAGATCAAGGAATAGGCCTCAGGAATCCGGGCCTGACCGGGTCTCTGGTTCTCCGGGTTCCCTAAGGCGTGCTCCAACTCCAAGATTGGTTCAACTGGGCCTGGACCTGCCAAGGGAAAGAGGCAATGATCACAAGGGTGATTCGCTGTTGGGAAAGAGAAGACGATGCATAAGGGCCTTGTTATCGTTTATACCGGGAGGGGAAAGGGGAAGACCTCGGCTGCCCTCGGGATGGGAATGAGGGGGGCGGGCCACGGACTCAAGACCCTGATGATTCAATTCATAAAGGGCTCCTGGCATTACGGTGAGTTGGACGCCGTAAAGAAACTCCATCCCTATTTTCAGATAAAACCCATGGGCAAGGGCTTCATCCATCTTGAAAGGAAGGCCCCCAGTCCCGAAGACTCAAAGGCGGTCAGAGAAGCGTGGGATTTCTTCCTGCAGAATCTCCACAGTGGGCAGTTCCACATGATCATCCTGGACGAGATCAATTATGCCCTGGACTTCAATCTCATTGCCCTGGAGGAGGTCATGGAGGCAGTCCGGAGCAAACCGCAAGAACTCCACCTGGTCCTGACCGGTAGAAACGCCCACCCGCAGATCATAGACCTTGCAGACCTCGTGACCGAGATGAAGGAGGTAAAACACCCTTACAGGAACGGGATAAAGGCTCAAAAGGGAATTGAATACTAGGAGTTGAGGGCACCTCGAAGAAGTAGCTCACTGAGTATCTTCTTCACAATGCCTCTTCACAATGCCTCGAGCGCCGAGAGACAGCACCTTTCAGCGACCTCGATCTGTAGGAGATGCTGCCGGGAAGAGTTTCCTTTCGAAAGGACTGATAAGTCAAATCAAGCATTCAGGATGGGGAGATTCAAATAATAGGGAGGTTATTGTATGACATCAACACCAAACATGGAACCCGAAACCCTTACCATGGTCCTGGATACCATCTCCAAGCTGGAGAAGGACTGGTTGTCTCTGGACAAGAAGTTGGAAATGGATCACAGCGGGGAATTCCCGATGGACCTCATCCGCTTCATGCTGGGGCCGGATATTGCCCTTCACCTTATCTTCATCCCGGAAGAGTACGGCGGCCTTGGAGCAGGTGCCACAGAGATTGCCGTGGTCTCCGAGAAGATGGCCAAGATGGATCTTGCCGTTGCGACATCCTTTCTTGCCATTTGCCTGGGCATGGATCCCATAAGGGTCGGGGCAACTCCGGAACAGAAGGAAAAATGGATCAGCAAGATTGCCGAAGAAGGTCTGATCGTGGCCTATGGCGTGACCGAGCCTGAAGCGGGTTCCAACGTACAGGCCTTGAAGACCAGGGCCGAAAGGGTCCTGGATGATGGGGGCAACATAAAGGGCTACCTGATAAACGGGCAAAAGCAGTTCATAACCAACGGTGGCGTGGCGGACCTCTATACCATTCTGGCTGATACGCCGGAGGGCCCGTCCTTCTTCATCGTGGAGAGGGGAGCGAAGGGCTTGATTCCGGGGAAGCACGAAGACAAGCACGGCATAAGGGCCTCTGATACGTGTCCTCTGACCCTGGAGGACCTTTTTGTTCCGGCAGAGAACCTCGTGGGCCTCAAAGAGGGCCAGGGACTCAGGCAAGCCAACCAGGTTTTTGGATACACCCGTCTCATGGTCGCCACCTTCGGTCTTGGGGGGGGGGTGTCCTCTCTGGAGAAGGCCATCGAATATTCCAAGCAGAGGGTTCAGTTTGGAACGACCCTCTCTCAGAAGCAGGGCTATACCCACAAGCTTCTCGTGCCCCATGCGGTTCAACTGGAGGCAGCCAGGGCCTTCATAGAGAAGACGGCAAGGAGACTGGATACGGGAGAGGAGGACCTTCAGGTAGAAGGTTCTATCGCGAAGTACTTCGCAACCGAAGCCGGAGACTCCATGGCGAACGATGGTATACAGGCCTTTGGCGGGTACGGATACATGCGTGAATTCGAGGTGGAAAAGATAAAAAGAGACGTAAAGATATTGCCCCTCTATGAGGGGACGAGCGAGATCCAGCAGAACATTATTTCGGTCTTCAGGGTGAGAGAAACCGTGCGCTCAAAGGGTGCGTTCTACCGGCAGATGGCTGACAGGGTGGCGGAGCTGCCAGATGATTGCGGAGCAGGGATGTTGTCCCGGGCCATAAGGGTCATGAACGATCTCATCCTTGATGCGAGGAGTGCTAAACTGACGAAGTCCCAGTACGCCATGTTCTTGATGGCGGACATGATTACCTGGTGTGAGATTGGAGAGGCCCTGTGCGAGAAGGCCGCACATTACGCGGGAAGGGAGAGGACACCTGAATTCATGAGGGCCGCTGCAAGACTCTTCTCGAGGGAAGTCGTTGAAAAGGTATTCATCAACGGCACCAGGATAGGTTACGGCACCGGCAAGGTCCTGCAAGCCGCGGCAGAAAAGCTCAACAGCCTCAGGCTGGAGTCCGCCATGGAGGCCGAGCTCGAGGACAGGAACAGGGTTGCCTCAGAGTTGGTTAAGGACTAAAATGATGGAAGACAGAGGACCCACTTGAGCAGCGGAACAGTCCATATCAGATGAAGAAACAGCACAGGGATGAAAGGAGAGGTCGGGTAGGGACGGAAAAGAGGCGCACGTTCGGGACCCCAAAGAAGAGGCATTACGAAAACCCGAGGCTCGACCCGCAACTAAGACGCGCCTTCCAAAAAATTGGGGTCCCGGAGAGGACCCCATTCAAACCAGACCCCTTTCAACTTCAAGCAGTCGATAAGATAGAGCGAGTTGATGTGCTGGTCAGTGCCCCCACGGGTGCGGGCAAGACATGGATAGCCGAGCAGGCCATAGCCGGTTATCTTGCGAGGGGCCTCAGGTCGTGGTATGCCTCCCCCCTCAAGGCCCTGTCGAATAGCATCTACGCAGAATTTAAGCGAAAATTCGGTGCAGGGAATTGCGGCATTCTAACGGGGGATCGAAAAGAAAACCCCAATGCGCCTGTTATCGTGGGTACGACCGAGATACTCAGGAATCAACTCTATGATGCAATGCACCAGGGAATTGACATCAGCGCAGATCTGGTGGTGTTGGATGAGGCCCATTATCTCAGCGACCCTGAGCGGGGCGTGGTATGGGAAGAGATCCTCATCTACCTCCCCTCCAGGGTAAGGCTCCTGTTGTTGTCGGCAACCATATCGAATGCGGAGGAAATAGCCGCATGGCTGGTGGAAAACCGGGATGCCCCGGCAGAGGTCGTCAGATCCCATGAAAGGCCCGTGCCCCTGGAGATGCTCTTCCTCTTCCCGGACGGGCTCATAACTCCTCTGTCCGGCAAAAAGGGGCTAACTCCCAGGGTCAGTAAATTCATCAGTGCCCATCAGGCCGGCCGAAGGAGGCGGGGTCGAAGAGAACCCAATTATGGAGATATCATCAGATGCCTCAGGCAGTTCGACCTGCTCCCTGCCATATTCTTTTTGAAATCGAGGGTGGACTGTGACAGGGCACTTTTGCTATGCCCGCCCAGCGACAGGTCAGAGGCCCATAAAGACGAACTGAAGAGGGAGGTGGATGCCTTCCTGTCAACCTATCCCCATCTGAAGGGGCATCGGCAGCTGAGCTCCCTTCTGGAGAGCCTTGTGGGTTCTCACCACGCAGGACAACTCCCCTATTGGAAAGTCCTCATAGAGGAGATGATGAACAGGGGGTATCTTGAAGCGATCTTCTCCACATCAACGGTGGCGGCCGGGGTGAATTTCCCGGCCAGGACAATCGTACTTGTCCAGAGCGATCGTTATGACGGCCATGAGTTTACCAATCTGACCGCAACGGAACTCCATCAAATGACCGGGCGGGCCGGAAGAAGGGGAAAAGACAATATAGGCTTTGCCCTCGTCGTGCCGGGCCTTCACCAGGATCCTCAGCTTATCCAGGAACTGAAGGACTCTCCCCCCGAGCCCATCACAAGCCAGATCCACGTCAATTTCTCCATGACTCTGAACCTCTTGCTCTCCCATAGGCCCGTGGAAGTGAGGGAGCTCCTGGAGCGTTCCTTTGCAGCCTACCAGGAGAAGACAACGGGTTCCTCGGTCCACAGGAAGTGGGAGGAGATCTTGCACGGGCTCAAGAAAGTCATTCCAAAGGGCCGGTGTGATATCGGAGACCCCAACGAGGTGATCGAAAACATACAAAGAATGAGGGAACTGGGCAAGAGGGCACAGGAACTTGTGAGGGAAATCGGGCAGGAAAAACGGATGGCACTGTACAGAGAGTATCTCAAGGCCGGGCGCCTCATTCTCCACAAGAATCGCAATATCTATGTGATCTTTCATACCTTTTGGGACGAGGGACGACTGATATGTGCGGCCCACAATATTGAGAAGAGGGTCAGGACAAGAAGGCAGAAGATCCGTTTGAGGAAGGTCCCCTTTGAAAAGATCAAGTACCTCTATGACTATCGTTTAGACCTGCCTGAAGACTATTCCCAGGAAAGGATTCAGGGAATCTTTGATACCGTTAACAGGGAGGAGTTGAACATACTGCAATTGGAGCCCCCGAGGGAAGAGTTGACCTCCGAGGAGCTGGAGAACGTGAGAAAGAAAATAAGGGAACTGCCCTGTGAAGCGTGCGAACACATTAAGACCTGCCACAGGATGAGGGACAAGGCACTTCGGCATATACTCGAAGACTATCGTTCCCTGGCCTACCACCTGGAAGGGGTTGGCCCTGGATTGTGGGTCAGCTTCAAGAAGCACCTGAGGTTCTTGCAGGAGACGGGTTTTGTTGACGAGAAAGAGACGCTCACGCCCGACGGTATTTGGGCGTCAAAGCTGAGGCTTGATCATCCACTCCTCATTGCCGAGGCCATCAGGAAAGGGGGCTTTGAAGGGCTCTCGCCTGAGTTGATGGCGGGCTGCATGGCATCGTTTGTTTGGGACAGGGTTCAGGAGATTGAATTTAGGGGTGAAAGCCCGATGGATCTGACGGAATGCCAGGCTGCCTTCGATAAAATACTCCTTCAAATTGAAGATATCCGCAGGCTGAAAATGAATAGGGGCTTTGAAAACCCCCCCATCCCGTTCTGGCCTGTGGCCGCGGCCTTCTTGTGGGCAAAGGGGGTTGGATGGAAGCCTCTCCTGACCTTTGTTCCGGTGGATGAGGGAGACATGGCATCCCTGATCGCCCGAACTGCGGACCATCTGAGGCAGGTCGCAAACCTGGAAGAGACACACCCGGGCCTGAGTTGGACAGCCAGAGAGGCTGTTTCATTGATCTTGCGCGAGCCCGTGCTCATAGAGTAACCTATCTTGGTTTTGACAGCGCTTATTTATTGCCGGCGCATCAGGGATTCAAATAGGAACCTGGAGCTTTGTGAACCCAAAGATCACCTTGGAGATTGATGAGGGGCTCGGGGACTGTATGGTAAGTTTGGAAGGTGTTGGATTAGATATCACCGTGGGGCTTTGGGCAAACCTGGTGAAAGGAGGTGAAATCGGACTGCCTGGTGAGTACGAGGTTTTCTATTGATCACCAACCTCTAAAGACGAAGGGAGGACTGACATGAAGAGATTTTCAGCTTACGCTTTGTTTTTTGTTTTCTTGGCAGCGTTGTGTGCCACTTTGGCCTCACCAGTACTCGCAGGGCCAAAGACCTTGAAGGCTGTTAGTTTCCTGCCCAAGAATCATCCCCTTTGTGCGATGATACACGTCTGGGTAAACCGGGTGAATGAGCAGTGCAAGGACGCTGTCAAGATTGACTGGGTAGGCGGCCCCGAGGTTATTCCGGGTTTCGATCAGGCTGAAGCCCTCCAAAACAATACGGTACAGCTCATATTTAACCCCGCTGCCTATTATGCACCTCTGCTTCCGGAGGGGAATGCCTTTCAGTTATCAAAGTTATCAATGGCCGAAGAACGCAAACCCGGGGGGTTCTACGACTTCATGGTGGAGCGTCATAAAAGGATCGGAATGATGTTTCTGGGCACATGGCTCTATGACCCTTTCTATTTGAGGATAAACAGGCCAGTCAAAAAGCTTGATGACCTGAGAGGTGTCAAGATGAGGACTGCCGCTTTGTATGATAGGTTCATGAAGAAGATCGGTATCATTCCCGTGACTGTAAAATTCGGGGAAACGTACACTGCCCTGGAAAGGGGATTGGTAGATGGATTTGGGTGGTCCACTCTGGGGCCTGCGGATTGGGGCTGGCTCAAGTATTGCAAGTATATTATCGACATACCTTTTTATACGCGACAGAACACCCTGATACTCATGAATTTGGACGTATGGAATGGCCTTGACAAGATGACTCAACAGATGATCAAGGACATAACAGTCAAGTTTGAGCCCGAGATGGTCGCCTATTTCAAGAAAAAGATCATGGAAGAGTGGAAGAGGTATGATCAAATGGGGATCATAAGGATCAAGTTTTCCCCAGAGGATACAAACAGGTTCCTTGACGCCGCTTATAGTGCTGAGTGGGAAGATCTGGAGAAAAAGGTGCCTGATCTTGTCCGCACCCTCAAGAGGCTAACGGGCAACTGAGTCGGCAAGGGACGATGAAGATTTTTTGACGGGTGATGACTCGAGCATACCATCGAAGATCTTTTCTTGCAAGCCTTAGCTTTTTGAAAGACGTTGAATCCATTGGGGCTCGGGGATCTCTTGGAACGGGTGAAGTTGCTTCAGTAAGAGCTTATTAGAGTATGACAGTGTGTGGCGGTCGCGTGGCTATTCCGTTATCCGTATGCAATGAAATCTCAGCATGAGAAGGACGTAACTGACCGCGTGGCTGGCAAATAGCGCAGCATCGTTCCCATTGTCTCGAACATCTTAAGAGAGATTGCTGAGTCCCAAATCTTGGAAAGGCTGAAGGCGTCCATGCTCTTAAGGGAAGTTATTCTAAGGGCATCACCAATTTCTTTCGAGCAGTACAACGTACCTACTCAAGACCCATGAGTCGGAATGGCGGTGAAGTAATATGAAGAAATTCCTAGTTGTCTTTGATCATACTATGAATGTTATGAGTTTTCTCGCCTGTCTGATCCTCGTCTTCATTATGCTTACGGTATCCTTAGAGGTTGTTTTGAGATATTTCTTCAATCATCCGCTGGTTTGGGTCACGGAGGTTACTGAGTGCCTGCTCCTATATATAACCTTCCTCGGAGCTGCATGGCTGTTGAGGGAAGAAGGCCACGTCAAGGTCGATGTAATTGTGAACAGACTAAAGCCGAACAAGGCGGCCTTCTTTGGGATACTAACTTCCATGATAGGCGGATTTGTTTCCATGATCCTCACCGTTTTCGGCTTCAAGCTCACATGGCATTACTTCCAGAGGGGTATGTATACACCCACTGCCATGGAAATCCCCGTCTCAATCATCATTGTAATTATTCCGATTGGGAGTCTGATGCTACTTGTCCAGTTCTTGAGACGGGCGATAGTCTTCACTGCCGGTTTCCTTGTAGAAACCAGGAAAGCAAACCTTGCAGAAAAGTAAGGACCCCTTTTCATGGAATGGTGGATAGTTCTTATCGTAATATTGTTGTGCCTCATGTTTTTGTTTATCTCCGGACTACCGGTTGCTTTTTCTTTCCTGTTTATCAACATCATAGGGGTTTATGTTTTTTGGGGTGGAGAAGCAGGCCTAAGCCAGCTCATTAGAAGTATTTATAGATCAGTGGCAACCTTTTCCCTGTTGCCCGTTCCATTGTTTGTTTTGATGGGAGAGATCATGTTTCGGTCTGGAATCGCTCCCAAAATGATGGACACACTCGACAAATGGCTTGGAAGAATCCCGGGACGATTGAGCTTACTTGCTGTTGGGGGAGGGACTTTGTTCGCCACTCTGAGCGGATCTGCCATGGCGGGGTGCGCTATGCTGGGCTCAGTGCTGGTTCCCGAGATGCAGAAGCGTGGCTACAGAAAACCAATGACCCTGGGTCCTATTCTGGGCAGCGGCGGGCTGGCAATAATGATACCTCCAAGTGCCCTGGGGGTCTTATGGGCATCCTTGAGCAGGGTGTCTGTGGGGGGCATACTGGTAGCGATTATCTTGCCGGGCATACTAATGGCCATCCTGTATACAGCATACATAGTCATAAGGTCCATAATCCAGCCGGAATTGGCTCCTCCCTATGATCTGATGCCCAGCCCTTTTTTCGAAAAAATCGTCCTTACCTGCAAGTACGTCCTGCCCCTTGGATTTATCGTCTTTTTGGTTATCGGACTCATGTTCTTGGGTATTGCAACACCTACTGAATCCGCTGCCCTGGGGGCCCTTGGCTGCTTTGTGCTTGTCTTTCTATATCGGGGTTGGGACTGGGATGCCATATCCAGTTCTCTTTCCAATACTATCAAGATAACGGTGATGATGTTTATGATCATGACTGGTGCCATGGCCTTCTCACAGATCTTGGCCTTCAGCGGTGCCAGTTCTGGTTTGGTCAAATTGGCTTCCGGCCTCGATTTGCACCCGATTACCATTCTGATATTCATGCAAATCATTCTAATCTTCATGGGGACCTTTATGGAACCTTTGACGATCATGATGGTGACCCTGCCGGTCTACATGCCGCTGGTTGAGAGCCTCGGTTTCAATCCCCTTTGGTTTGGGACCATCATGCTCATCAACATGGAGATGGCCACGACCACACCGCCCTTTGGTCTGGTCCTTTTCGTTATGAAAGGAGTTGCACCAGAGGGAACGACAATGGAGGATATCTATGGGGCTGGCCTCCCATTCCTGATCTGCGACGCTGTCGCAATGGCCACGGTTATGGCCTTTCCTTCGCTGGCACTTTATCTTCCGGGTCTTATGAAATGAGAATTGGAATCGATGTAGGCGGAACGTTCACGGATGTCGTCCTCTGGGATGAAGAGGAAGAGAGGTTCATCTATACGAAAACACCCACCACCCACGAGGACCTGGCCGACGGCGTCCTCAAGGGGCTCGGCGAAATCCTGGATATGTCCGGGAAGAGCATAGCTGAGGTTGACTACCTTATCCACGGGACAACGATAGGGACAAACGCCATTGTGGAAGGTAAGGGCGCCAAGGCCGGATTGATAACAACGAGGGGATTTGAGGACGTCCTGGAAATCCGCAGGGTGGCGAGACCTAAGGAAGCCGCCTTTGATTTCGAGGCCGACAACCCGCCTCCGTTGATCCCAAGAAACCTGAGAAGGGGTGTTGAGGAGCGTATCAACAGCGAAGGAGAAGTCCATAGACCTCTCAACGAGGATTCGGTCCGGGAAGCGGTCTCATTTCTCAAAGGAGAAGGAGTGGAGGCCATCGTCATCTGCCTTCTTTTCTCCTTTCTCAATCCGTCCCACGAAAGGCGGGTCGCGGAAATCTGCAAGGAAATGGCCCCTGAAGTCTTCCTTTCCCTCTCTTCCGAGATCTGCCCCGAATTCAGGGAATATGAGAGGACATGCACGACGGTCATGAACGGATACCTGGGGCCCGTGATCAACAGGTACATGGTTAACCTCCTGGAGCGCCTCAACAGGGAGTACGGGAGGATCCAGCTCCACATCATGCAGAGCAACGGGGGCTCCATGACAGCGGAGCTTGCAAGGGAGTATGCAGCCCGCTTGATCAATTCGGGACCTGCTGCGGGTGCCATAGCAGCGGCCTTCATAAGCCGTTTGATCGGGCATGAAATGGCCATCGGGGCGGATATGGGGGGGACCACCTTTGACATCTCTATCATTGACAAAGGGATGCCCAAAACAACCACATGGGGCGGCGTTACGGAGTATCCCATCAAGCTGCCCATGGTGGATTTGAAAACGATTGGGGCAGGGGGAGGGAGCGTCGCCTGGGTGGATGAAGGTGGGATCTTGTATGTCGGACCACAAAGCGCGGGTTCTGACCCGGGCCCCGCCTGCTACGGCTGGGGAGGGACGCTCCCAACCGTGTCCGATGCCAACCTCGTTCTCGGAAGACTGAATCCGGACTACTTTCTGGGCGGAAAGATCCCTTTGCATCCGGACAGGGCACGATCGGCCATTGAGGAGCACGTAGCGGTCCCTATGGGTACCAGCATCGAGGAGGCCGCCCTCAGCGTCATAGACATCGCCAATGCAAATATGATAAAAGGAATAAGCGGTATCTCGGTCGAAAGGGGATACGACCTCAGGGAGTTCGTCCTGGTCCCCTTTGGGGGGGCGGCGCCGAATCATGCCGTTGCCATTGCGGCAGAACTGGGCATCAGCAAGGTTGTTGTTCCCCCCATGTGCGGTAATTTCTCAGCGCTTGGCCTGGTGGTTGCGGACATTCAGCACGACGGGGTTCGAACCATCGCTGCGAGGCAGGATGATGTTAACCCACAGGCCGTCCGTGATGCGTTTCTGGAGCTGGAAGAGGAAGGCCGGGCGCGGCTGAAGACTGAGGGGGTGAAGGATGAGGATGTCCGGGTCACCTGGTCGGCAGACCTCAGGTACGAGGGGCAGTCATGGGAACTCAACACACCCGTCGAAAGATCTACCCCATTCAATGAGGAATCAGTAGGAACCCTCATAGAGAACTTTCATGCCCTCCACCGTCAAGTCTACTCCTACAGTGAACCAAAGGCACAGGTGGAGATCATCAATTTGAGGGTCAGGGCCGTGGGTGAGAACCCCGGCTTGACCCTTTCCAAGAGCCCGACAAACCCCACGCCACTCAAGGACGCCATGAAGGAAAAACGCCCCGTGTATTTCCACGGAAAGGGGTGGACCGAAACGCCCGTTTACGAAAGAAACCTCCTTGGCTGTGGAACCCGTATTCCCGGACCGTGTGTAGTAGAGGAGAGGATATCCACAACCCTCATCCCTGATGGCTCGGAGGGGTCTGTGGATGAGCACGAAAACATTGTCATTTGGCTTGGAGGGGGATCCTAGACCCGGATGAAAAGGAGGGATTTCTGTCAAGCAGGGAGAGTAAATGGCGTACAAGGCGGATCCAGTAACCATGCAGGTGATTCGATACGGGTTGGAAGCCATAGCAAATGATATGGGCTACAATCTTATGCGAACCGGGCGCACCACGAGCGTCAAAGAGATCATGGACATCAATTGTGCGGTGCTGGACGCCTCCGGGGATATACTCTCCCAGGCCAATCTTTGCCCGCTGATGTTGTTTAGCTTGCCGGAGACGGCCAAAAGGATGCTGGAAAGGGTTCGAGGGTTGGAAGAGGGGGATGTGATTATCTGCAACGACCCCTACCTGGGCGGGCAGCACCTCCTTGATATGCAATTCTTCTCCCCCGTATTCTTTGAGGGGCAATTGATTGCCTTTGTGGCCAACATCGCCCATCAACTTGATATGGGCGGGGCGGTGCCGGGCGGAGTAGCCGGAGGCCTGACAGAGATCTATCAGGAAGGCTTGAGGTTGCCCTTTGTCAAACTTTACAGTGGGGGCGAAGAAGACACCCAGGTCTTTGATATCATCGAAAAGAACATCAGAATTCCGGAAAAGACACTCGATGATTTTAGGGCACAGGCCGCCACGACCACCTGGGGGGTCGGCCGGGTGAAGGCCCTGGTCGAGAAATACGGCCTGAAGGTCTTCCTGGAGTCTACCGAACTGCTCATCGAGTATGGTGAGAGAATCGTAAGAGAGGCGATTCGAAATATGCCCGATGGCGATTACAGGGGAGTCGATTTCCTGGACGACGACGGCCAGATCGATGAACCTCTCAAGGTTCAAGTGAATGTGCACATCAAGGACGATGTCATGAGGGTGGATTTTGAGGGCAGCAGCCCCCAGGCCAAGGGTAACGTCAACTCTCCCTGGTCCTGCAGTCAAGGGGGGGTATTCTATGTCATGGTCGGCATAATCGATCCATACATGGTCGTCAATTCCGGGACATTCAAACCTATCAGGGTGGAGGGCCGAGAGGGCCTCATAACCAGACCCGTACCGCCTGCGGGGGTAACGGCCCGAAGCCAGACCATGACCAAGATCACCGAAGCCATGTTAAAGGCCATGAGCCAGGTGGTCCCGAACAGGGTCGTTGCCGGAAGCCACGGTCAGGCCTGTACAAATAGTTTCATGGGAATCCACCCCAAGACAGGAAGACCTTTCTGTTATATCGAAATACAAGGAGGGGGGGCCGGTGCAAGGCCCAAGAAGGACGGTCCGGATGGGCAGGATCTCCATCTGGGGCGTTTCCTGAATACCCCGGTGGAGGCGGCCGAACTGGAAAACCCTGTCATGATTGAGAGATATGAACTGATACCTGACTCCGGGGGACCTGGCAGGTTCCGAGGAGGACTCTCACTCCGAAGGGACATCCGGTTCCTGACAGACGTGACCTGGGCCCGATATTCCGACCGCCAGAAATTCAAACCCCAGGGCCTCTTCGGGGGTATGGAAGGGACTCAGGGCCGCCTTGTTCTGAATCCTGCGACCCCGGGTGAACGGATATGCAAATCCAAGGGGGTTGAAGAACTGAAGGCCGGTAGCCTCTTGAGCATCCGTTTGCCGGGAAGCGGAGGTTATGGTCCGCCCTGGGAGCGGGATCCTGCCCTCGTGCAGAGGGATGTCGTGGAGGGTAAGGTAAGCCTCGGGTCTGCAAAGACTGACTATGGAGTTGCCCTGCGGGAAGATATGAGCGTCGACGAGGATGAGACACTAAGACTGAGACAAGGGATGACAAAGTCCGCATGACCTTACAGGGAGCGACTCTTGGTATGGAATATCCAGTCATACACAATGTCAACGTAGCGAACAACTATCACAAGATGGCCCTGGACATTACCGCCTCGCCGGTCACCCCCAGGCCGGGTCAGTTCTACAATCTGCTGTGTGGCCATGGCACAGATCCTCTATTCAGAAGACCCTTCAGCGTTCACAGGGTTTCGAAGGAAAAGGGGAGATCTCTCATGGAGATCCTCTACCTGGTCATAGGGAAAGGGACCGGTTGGCTGAGAACGAGGGTTCCGCGGGACACGGTCGATGCCCTGGGCCCCTTTGGGAACGGGTTCTTGATGGTGGATGAGATAAGAGATCTCGTTCTGGTATCCAGGGGCATCGGCATTGCGCCTCTCTATGCCGTGGGGGAGGCAATCCGCTCAAGGGATCGGTCTGCAGATATCCATGTCGTGCTCGGGGGAAGGAGGCACGAGCGGGTGTTCTACGAGGCAGAATGCTCCAAGATCGGCGAGGTGCACACCTACACGGATGACGGAAGCCTTGGTTTTAAGGGCCAGGCCCCCGCCTTGCTGGCCCAGATGCTGGAAGCAGGCACAATATCAAACGCCTATCACATCATAGCATGCGGGCCCTTACCCATGTTGAAGGAATTGTCGGACCTTTCGAAAAGATGGGGCCTTGCAGGCCAGGTCGCGTTGGAGACCCACATGGGGTGCGGTTTCGGCGCGTGCCTTTCCTGTGCCTTCCCCTTAGTTCCTGAAAGAATCGTCCTCAGGGATCATTGGAAGAAACCCGCACTCCAATGGTCCGAGGACGGCAGTGTCGTATACTCGCTTATCTGCAAAGACGGCCCGATCTACGATATCCACGAGGTGAACTGGGATGGATGGATTAATTCGCCTCTAGGTATGGCCATAGACATCAAAACGCGCAGGTCCAAGCTTGGAAGAAATATGACAGGGGGGCTTGCTGGTCCTGCAATCAAGCCTCTTGCCCTGCCTCTTGTCTGGCAGGTTTACAGGAGTGTGGATATACCGATCATTGGAATAGGCGGGATCTCATGCTTCGAAGATGCCCTGGAATTCATCATAGCAGGGGCATCTGCCGTAGAGATAGGCACGTGGAATTTTGTCAACCCCAGGATCACCGTGGAAGTTATTGACAGGATCAAATCCTATATGGTGGAACAACGCATCCCAAGACTGTCCGATCTGGTCGGAACATTAAGAACCGAATAGGGTCAGGGAGGGAGACGGTGGCTGGGTGCAGGGGCGTAACAGGTGCAGTTCGATTGGGTGGTGACACCTTAACGGAAGAAGAGAATAGCTGGACCTGCCTGAGAGGCTATGAGAGATTGGGTCCCTGGGTATGTTTACTGTCATTGGTCTTGAGAGAAAGGGTGGGAAGGAGAGATGTCGGAGAACCCGATCCTGAAGGAGATGCAGTATGAGGCATCTAAGGGTGCGCTGTCATTCAAAGGGGTCCGTTACCTGTTGGTGCGACCGGAGACGATCACGGGATTTCAAAAGGCCGTAAGAGAGGCCTTCGGCCCGGGGGCCGAGGAAAGACTATTCGATGGTGGTTTCTCCGGAGGTCTTTTATCTGCCAGGAAATACAGGGAGGTCTACGGCTTCTCGGCCATGGAGACCCTCGAGTTTATGATGAGTATGGGCAACCAGATCGGTTGGGGACATTTCACCCTCGGGGAGTGCAGCCTCGAGACAAAGAGGTTATGTGTTTCTGTTTCCAATTCTCCCTTTGCCCAGGCCTATGGCAGATCTGATCATGGAGTCTGCCATCTCATTCGGGGCGTCATTGCAGGGATGGCAACAGTCCTGTTTGAAAGGGAGTGCAAGGCTGAGGAGACATCCTGCGTGGCAAAGGGGGATCGGGAGTGCCTGTTCGAAGTAGAGGGGAAGAAGTGATTGAGTCCATGAATATCGCCTCCATTGTGAGGCGCTGGAGTGAGATAAGCCCTGCCAAGACGGCCATCATAACGGAAGGCGTGGAAATCACCTACTCGGAGCTTGAAAGGGGAGTGGACAGGACAGCCTGCTGGCTTCAATCACTCGGACTCGAAAAGGGCGACAGGGTAGCGGTTATGCTCAAGAACTGTCTCGAGTTTCTGGAACTCTACTTGGCATGTTGCAGGCTCGGGGTCATTTTTGTCCCCCTCAATTTTCGTTCTGCTGAAGCGGAACTGAAGTACTTCCTTGAGAATTGCGATCCTCGGCTTTTTGTCTTTGGCTCGGAATTCGAGGATACGGTGAGGAAGGCAGGTGTCACAGAACTCATGCCGCAGACCCTGCCCTGTGCTGTTGGGGAGAGTGGGACTCAGGGTGCTTTCTTGGATTTGAACCGTGAATCTGCTGCCTTTGACGGCCGGCGGCCGGACCTCGAAGGATCAAAGGGGTCGGCTGATCCGGGAGAACCCCAGGTGATCATGTACACTTCAGGGACTACAGGTGAGCCAAAGGGAGCGGTTCTCTCCCATCGGAAGACTTTTTTCAACTGCCTGAATGCGGATATCTTTTTCAGGCTGGACTTTGACGACATCATGCTCATTCTCTTGCCGATGTTTCACTCTGGTGGTCTCTTCATACAGGTAACGCCTATCCTATACAAAGGTGCCACAATGGTGATCCATCCGAGGTTTGAGGCTGATAAGGTCTATGAAGATATCCAGAAATACCGTGTCACCAAGTTTCTCGGGGTGCCGACTGTCTATAAGGCCCTCCTCAAGTCAGTGGCGGGGAACAAACCCGCCCTGTCTTCTCTGAAGGTCTGTGCCATAGGAGGGGAAAGGGTCATCCCCGAGCTTATGCTTCAGTTCAGGGAGATGGGCCTCCCCCTGCGACAGATAATGGGACAGACCGAGACCTCCATCCTCCTGTGGGCCTCGGAAGAAGAAGTGATTCGGAAGCCCGGATCTGTCGGGAGGCCGGTCTTTCACGCGACGGTCGACCTCCTGAATCAGGAGGGCCAGTCATGCAAGCCAGGGGAAGTTGGGGAAATCGTGGTTCGCGGCACCATAATGATGAATGAATATTGGCGGGACCCCGTGAGGACTCGAGAGACCATACGGAACGGATGGCTTCATACCGGGGATCTCGCGAGAAGGGACGAAGAAGGGTACTACTACCTTGTAGACCGGGCAAAGGACATGTACATCTCCGGAGGAGAGAATGTTTATCCTGCGGAGGTTGAACGGGTCTTGAGGGATCATCCAGGGATCGAGGACATTGCGGTGGTAGGGGTCCCTGACGAGAAATGGGGTGAGGTAGGACACGCCTTTGTCATAACCAAACAGGGATACAGGCTTGATCCTGGGGAGGTCATATCCCACTGTGAGGGTCGGTTGGCTCGATTCAAATGGCCCAAGAAGGTCACCTTCTGTAAGGAGTTCCCAAGGACGGCCCTGGGAAAGGTGAGAAAAGCCCTGTTAGTGAAGGATATGAGCGGCTCCTAGCCCTCATCGCCCTTTCCGACCTTAGAGACAGGATGCCAGTCACAGGGTAAGAGAGGCTTCTCTTGGGGGAGGCCTTTTTTCTTCTTCCTATGCCGAGGAGCCATGGAATGGGAGAAGGGATGGGGAATCAAAGAAACGTGTTTAAGGGAGGCCGGAGTGATGCGCTGAGGAGTGGCTTCCACTCCGGCCTCGGAAAGGGATGGGAAGGGTTCATATGGCTGTTGAAGATAGTCATCCCGATCTCCTTCCTGACCTCTTTGCTCTCCTGGAGCGGCCTGCTGAACCGGGTTGATTACCTGATGCATCCTTTCATGGACCTTGTGGGCTTACCATCCATTGCGGCCCTCCCAATCCTTATATGTCTTTTCACAGGTATCTACGGGGGCATTGCCGCCATGTCAGTCCTGCCCCTGACCAGGGATGAGATGACCCTCATGGCCATCTTTATGCTCATGGCCCACGCCCTGATTCAGGAAGGAATCATTCAGGGTAGATCCGGACTCCATCCCTTGAAATCTACGTCTTTTCGCCTCGCCGCCGGGCTACTCACGATGATCGTGGCGGCCCAGTTTCTGGAGACAGGGGCCGGGTCCCAAGGGGGCATGGGAGTGCCAGGTGGAACGGGCGAGCCTTTCCTTGCTATGCTGAGGGCCTGGTCAGTCGGGACCTTGGTCCTTTCTGCCAAGATATTTCTGATTATCATGACAGTCCTCCTCGCTCTCGAGATTCTCAAGGCCATAGGATGGATAGAGTCGATCGTGAAGGGGGCGCGCCCTTTCTTAAGGGTGCTCGGGCTGAGCGAAAGGGTGGGAACACTGTGGATCATTGCAGCCTTCTTTGGGCTCGGTTTTGGCGCCGCGGCCATCTTCGAAGAAGTGAAAGAAGGTAAGTTAGGGAGAGAGGAACTGGAAAGACTTCACCTTTCCATTGGCATAAACCATTCGCTCATTGACGATCCGGCCCTGTTCCTGGCCCTGGGCCTGAGCCCCTTTTGGCTCTGGGTGCCAAGACTGGTGATGGCAATCTTTGCAGTGCGGCTCCTCATGGTCTACCAGAACCTCACTCGAAGGTATCCGGGTTAGTTTCGTTTACTCACGGAATCCCTGGGCTAGCAGGCATGGCTCAGGCGGAAGAAGGGGTTTGTCCTGCGCTCTCTCCCAATGGTAGAGGCGGGTCCGTGGCCCGGATATACCCTTACGTCATCACCGGGGTCGATAACAACGCCTTCCCCGGTCTGATCACAACCCAGAATATAGCAGTTGGTCTGGTAAGGTCCTACAACGAGCTTCTTAAGCATCGGCTTCCTTCCCCTATCGCCGCGCGGGCTTCAAGAAACACCATTAAAATAAGGCTTGATAGGGGAGAGTCAACCTCCCGAGGGGCACTGCAGTGCCTTGTTACTCCCTGTTCGGGGGCAAAACAAACAGAGGGATTTGGGCAACACCCTCTTGACCCCTGACTCTTCCGCATGCCCGGTTGTAGCGGGCCGCGGCCTCATTCAATGGCCGCCCGGGGACCGGTCCTCTGGACCCGGACATTCATTAGGGACCAACCAGTCACCCTCCTTGCTTCTCCCGGATCCACGACTTTCGGAACATAAGCCCCAGGACTGCAGTAATCAGGGTGAGAAGGGCAAGGAGTTGGGTCAGGCTCATTTCCGTGCCAGGGATGGTGCTGCTGATGTCGCCACGGAAGCGTTCAAGGTAAAGGCGAGCCGTGCTGTGAAGGATAAGGAGCCAGAGGAAGATCTGCCCTTCATAATGCTTTCTTCGTTCCAGGGCCATCAAGACAAGGAAGATGATCACGCCTGCCAGGGAGGAGTAGAGTTGGGTCGGGTGAAGGGGAATACCTAACGGGGCAAGGGAGTCCGGGTTCGAGAAGACGACTCCCCATTTGACACCCGTCGGTTTTCCGTAGCAGCATCCGGCCATAAAGCAGCCTATCCGGCCGATGGCCAGTCCAATGGCCAAAGAAGGGGCCCAGAGATCCCCTATTCTCCAGAAGGGCAGGTGACGGCGCCTCAAGTACCACAGGAGCGCAGGGATGACCAGTAGCATCCCGCCAAGGAAGACAAGGCCCCCGTGCCAGATCATTAAGATCTCCTCGGGGTTGGAGACATAATAGGTCAGGTTCATGAGGACATAGGCCAGCCTGGCCCCAATAACCCCGACGACGGCCATGAAGAGGCCCATTTCCGCAATAACCGGGGGACTAATACCATTGGCCCTGCCGTTCCTTATGGCAACATAAAGGGCAACGGCAATGCCTATTAGGACAAAGAGCCCATAGCTGTGAATCCCTATTGGACCGAGACTAAAGAGCTTGGGATGCATGGTCGACTAAAGGAGTTGGGAGTCAACAATCAACGGCCCTTTGAAGGCCCGGCAATGAAAAGGTTCCCGGCCACCCACAGGGCCCCAGCGGTAATGGACGCATCGGCGATATTGAAGGCCGGCCAGTGTAATGATCCAATGTAGAAATCAAGAAAGTCAATAACTTCTCCTAGCCTGAAGCGGTCAATGAGATTACCGACAGCTCCCCCGAGAACCAGGCCAAGGCCTAAGGTGAGCCTGGGGCCTTCGTCCCTCAGCTTGATGAAGAGGACGGCCAGCAACAGGATCACCAGCAGAGTGGCGATGGGGAGGAGGTATGCGACAAAGGTGCCCTCGGGTCTGTTCATGAGACCGAAGGCTATCCCCCGATTCCGTATGTGCACGAGGTTAAAGAAACCTCTGATTACCGGCAGGCTCCCGTAGAGAGGGAGTGCCTTGGCGAGGATAAACTTTGAGGCCTGGTCCAGAAGGACGACGATACAGGCGGAATATAGGAAGGGACGGGCGCTTTTACTCACTGGGAAAGGAACCCCGCTTCTTTCATGGCCACAAGGCATCTGTGGCAAATGGTGGGATGCTCATCATCATCTCCCACGGTCGCGTCGTGGATCCAGCAACGCTTGCATTTCGGGTCTTCTGAAGGCCGCACCTTTACTTTGAGTCCCTCGATCTCTTCGCTTTCATAAGCCTCCTCCAGGTCATCCTGCCCCACCAAATCAACAGAAGAAACGATAAAGATGGTCCTCAGCTGTTCCCTGTAAGGCCTCAGGGCATCCGCGAGGTCGCCCGGCAGAAACAGGGACACGGAAGCATCTAGGGAGTGTCCTATCCTCTTTTCTTTGCGGGCTATTTCCAGGGCCTTGGTTACTTCCCTCCTAACCCGGAGGATAGCGTCCCATCGGGCCGCGAGTTCCCGGTCCCTGTACTCTTCCTTAACAGGAATGAACATCTCCGTATGGACACTGGAAGCCGACCCCCGGTCTTTCATATGCTGCCATACCTCGTCGGCTGTGAAGGAGAGGATGGGGGCCATGAGTCTCACCAGGACCTCAAGGATCTCGTGCATGGCCGTCTGGGCCGACCTGCGTGCAAGGGAATCAGGCGGGGAGACGTAGAGTCTGTCCTTGATAATATCCAGATAGAAGGAGGAGAGGTCGAGTACACAAAAGTTGTGCAGGTGATGGTATACGTGGTGGAACTCAAAACTGTCATAGGCTTTGAGTACCTGCTCGTTCACGTCCTGGAGGCGATTGAGTGCCCACCGATCCAGCTCTTCCATCTTTTCATGGGGCACGGGATCCGTGGAGGTATTGAAGTCACTGAGATTGCCGAGTAGGTACCGGCAGGTATTGCGAATACGGCGATAGGCCTCCGTGAGTCGTTGCAGGATCTCGTCGGAAAGGCGGATGTTGTCACGATAGTCTTCTCCCGCGACCCAGAGCCTGATTATCTCCGCACCGTATCTCTTGATAAGGTCATCGGGAGCGATAACGTTGCCGGCTGACTTGTGCATGGCCTTGCCATGCCCATCGACCACGAAGCCGTGGGTCAGGACCGTCCGATAGGGGGCTTTGCCCCTGGTTCCCACGGAACACAGGAGGGAACTGTGGAACCACCCCCGGTGCTGGTCACTGCCCTCCAGGTAGAGGTCTGCAGGACTTTCCAGATAATCCCTTTTCTCCATGACCGCCGCATAACTGACACCGGAATCGAACCATACGTCAAGGATGTCCGTTTCCTTCCTGAAACGGGTCGAGCCGCAGTCGGGACAGGTCGTGCCTTCCGGGACCAATTTCTCTTCGGGCTCGATGAACCATATGTCCGCCCCGGACTTCTCAAAGAGGCTGATGACATGTTCGAGGATCTCTTCTGATATGACGACCCCGTTACACTCGGTGCAATACAAGAGGGTGATGGGGACTCCCCAGGCCCTCTGTCTGGATATACACCAATCCGGCCGGTTTTCCACGAGACCGTAAATACGGTCCTGCCCCCATTGCGGGATCCAACTCACCTCCTTTATGGCTTGAAGGGCCTTTTGACGGAGCTGCGTTTTATCCATGGAAATGAACCATTGCTCCGTGGATCTGAAGATGACCGGTTTCTTGCAGCGCCAGCAATGGGGATACTCGTGGGTAATCTCTTCTTCCTTTACGAGCGCCCCCAGTTCTTCCAGCTTTTCATTGACAGATCTGTTGGCCTCGAAGACATCCATTCCGGCAAAGTAGCCCACTTCATCCGTGAACCTCCCCGAGTCATCCACCGGTGAGTAGACCTCGAGGCCGTAAGCAAGTCCTGTTTCGTAATCTTCCCTGCCGTGGCCAGGGGCCGTGTGTACACACCCTGTTCCTGCATCGAGGGTAACATAGGGTGCCAGGACAAGCACTGATTCTCGATCATAGATGGGATGCCTGGCCTTGGAACGTTCCAGGCTTTTGGGGTCAAGGTCGGCTATTATTTCATAGGAATTAATACCAAAGGTGTCCATACAAATGGCGGCAAGGCCCTTTGCCAAAATGAAGACCTGGTCTTCTCCTGTATCAACGGCCACATATTCCAGATCAGGATGGATAGCAATGGCGAGGTTCGCAGGGATGGTCCACGGGGTCGTAGTCCATATGACAACGGAGACGTTCTTTCCCTTGAGGACCGGGTATTCTTCTCCCAGATCCGTGATCATGGGAAACTTCACAAATATGGATGGGGACGTATGTTCTCCATACTCCACCTCGGCTTCGGCAAGGGCGGTTCGGCAGGAGGCGCACCAATAGATGGGTTTCTTGCTCTTGACAAGGCTGCCGTTGAGTGCGAACTTCCCGAATTCCCTCACGATGGTCGCTTCATAGTCGTAGGCCATGGTGAGGTAAGGATTGTCCCACTCCCCAAGGACCCCCAATCTCTTGAATTCGGAGCGTTGGATATCAATGTATTTTTCCGCATACCTCCTGCAGTAACGCCGGATCTCCACCTGAGACATCTCGGCCTTTCTAGGACCAAGTTCCATGTCGACCTTATGCTCGATGGGAAGGCCGTGGCAATCCCATCCGGGTACGTAAGGGACATCGAATCCGGCCATCTGCTTGGCCTTGATGATAATATCCTTGAGTATCTTGTTGAATGCAGTCCCCATATGTATATTCCCGTTGGCGTAAGGGGGGCCGTCATGGAGCATATAGGGTTTCCTGCCCTCTGACGCCCTCCTTATTTTCTGGTAGAGGCCCTCCTTTTCCCAGTGTTCCAGCATTCTCGGTTCCTTCTCTACCAGGTTGGCCTTCATAGGAAAGTCGGTCCTGGGGAGATTCAGGGTTTCCTTATAATCCATCAATTGTGCCTCCGTCGGGAATAATGGACTTTGATTACCAGATAAAACCAGGCAAGTCAAATCGATTGTACCCCTCGTCATACTGACCTGAAGAAGGCCAGCCGGATCTTCCACGATTTTTGTCCTGCCTTGAGCAACGGCCTGTTTCGGAAGGTCGAGGCCATCGGTTCATATACTCTGCCCATGGCCCCGGGGTGCGTAGCTTGATGTCGGTAAGGGTCCCGGGTGACCGCGGGTCGTTGTCGGCCAAGGTTTCAAGCAATACATGTCCGGGGCGGACCAGGGATGCCCCGTTCACACGTAGAAAGAGCGCCGGGGCCTATTTAACATTGAATTTGTCCGGGTATTGCTATAAGGTGTCCCTTTAGAAATCTGGGCGGCGAGGCCTCGAACCCAAGCGGAATGAATTGGTGGAATCAGAAGGACTGGACTACGCAATGGGCCAGAACAAACAGGACACCATAATGCATCAGCCTTTTTCGAAATCCGTCTCCTCCACGGAGAAGTGTAAGAGGTTGATGGAAGTGGCTTCTCCGGAGGACACCCTGGGGGTGATCATAAATGCTGACCCCGACTCCATTGCAAGCGCCTTGGCCCTGAGGAGGTTGTTTTGGAGGCGGGTGAAAAAGACATTGATCTTCCATACAAACCCGATCAAACGGGCGGATAATTTGGCATTGATCAAGTTGCTAAAAATAGAGCAGAAAAATATCAGAAAGGCGAGTGCGAGGCAGATCACCAAATGGGCCCTCGTGGATTCCCAGCCCCATCATGACGAACATTTCAGTAGGTATCCCTTTGACATCATTATTGATCACCATCCCTTTGATGAACGGACTGCTGCACCCTTCGTTGATGTCAAGCCTGAATGCGGGGCCAATTCAACGATCATGACGGAATACCTGAGGGCGGTGAAGATCAAGCCATCTCCCCGGCTTGCAACGGCTCTGTTCTATGGCATCAAGACAGATACAGACAATTTTGTCAGGCCATCGACCCAAAATGATATAAACGCCTTCAGGTATCTTTATCAGTATGCCAACATCAACATTGTCAAGAAGATCGAGTCATCCGAGATAACCAAGAGGACCCTGGAGAGTTTCAAGAAGGCTATCGAGAATCTCGTGTTCGTCAAAGATATTGCATTCATTCACATGGGGAGGGTGAGTGATCCGGATCTGCTTGTCATCATTGCCGACTTCTTCTTGAAGATGGCGGAAGCAACCTGGTGCGTCACATCGGGTGTCTACGGAAGCAGGCTCATTATCATATTCCGTAACGCCGGATTCCGATTGGATGCGGGCAAACTGGCTCAAAGGTTATTCGGCGAGTGGGGAGCGGCCGGAGGTCACAAGAGTGCCGCCAGGGCCGAGATTCCGATCCATGATCTGGGGCAGCCAAAGGAACACCCTGACCTCAGGAAGATGATACTCCAAAAGCTCAGGGAGCTGTGAATACCTCCGGGAATGCTCACACCTTGCCGAGCACCTCAACCCTGCCGGCCGTTGAGAGGAGTTTGATCCTGGAAGAATGGAGGGGCATTTACCATGACAGATGCCCAGGTAATTGATGAAGAACTCTTGGAAAGGGTGAAGGATTCCATCGAGAAGCGGGATCGTAAACACCTGATGGCCCTTATCGATGAACTTCGTCCAGCGGACCTCGCCGATCTGGTGGAATACCTGGAACCGTCTGAGAGACCCTTTGTCTTTGAATGCTTGGAGCCGGAGGGGGCGGGTGAAGTCCTTGTGGAAATAGAACCCCCTGTCCAGGAAAGAATCCTGCACGAGCTTGACAACCAGGTCATCACCGAGATCGTTCAGGAGCTGGACTCGGATGATGCCGCGGATCTGGTCGGGGACCTGCCCGCTGAACGAGCTCAGGCGATCATGGAGAGCGTTGAGGACGAGGTCTCTAAAGGATTGGAGCGGCTTCTCCCCTATCCGGATGACACTGCCGGCGGGCTTATGGCCCTGGAGTTCGTTGCGGTGCGGGATGGTGCCACGGTCCAGGAGGCAATCGAGACCATAAGAAGGAAGAGGGAAGAGGTGGAAAACGTCTATTACCTCTTCGTGGTTGACGATGCTGACAGGCTTGTCGGGGTTGTCTCCTTGAAGGATCTGGTCACAGAGCCCCCGAAGAGGAAGATCCGGGAAATAATGAATCCCGAGGTCATATCCGTAGGGGTGGAGGCTGACCAGGAAGAGGTGGCATCGGTTGTGAAGAAGTATAACCTGGTCAGCATTCCGGTGGTGGATAGGGAGCAGCGGCTGGTGGGCAGAATCACCCATGATGACGTTATGGATGTCATCGAAAAGGAGGCCAGTGAGGACATAACTCTCATGGCCGGCGTGATTCGCCAGGAGATCGCCGAAGAGTCTCCAGCGAAGATCTCGGCGGCGAGGTTGCCCTGGCTCATCGCGGGCCTTTTCGGAGGCATCCTCGCCGCGGGCGTGATCAACCAGTTTGAATCGTCCCTCCAAAAGATCCTTGCTCTATCCTTCTTTTTCCCCGTCATCATGGCAATGGGCGGCAATACGGGAACCCAGGCTGCAACCGTTGCTGTCAGGGGTCTGGCAACCGGAGACATAAGCCTGGTCAATACTGGGAAGAGACTCTGGATGGAACTCAAGGTGGCCCTTATGAACGGGCTGGTATGCGGGCTCATCCTGGGGCTCATCGTGGGAGTATGGCTGTCGGATATCTATCTGGGCGCAATAGTATCCCTCTCCCTGGTCGTCATCATACTCAATTCCGGATTCATTGGCACGGCCGTTCCCCTCGCCCTGAAGAAGCTGAAGATAGATCCAGCCCTGGCCACAGGCCCCTTCGTTACAACCACGAATGATATCATAAGCCTTTTCATCTACTTAGGCCTCGTGACCTTATTTCTGAAACTAAGGGCCTAATCCCAGGATTCTTGATCCCTTCGACCTGCTTCCCACAATCATCAGCAGAGTACATGCTTAAGGTTATCCTCAGGGACGTCCAGCACGGGCTGGCATCTGTTGGCAGGGTTGCCTCCCAGTCCCTTCCAACAGGGGCGGGAGCGGAACAACCCCGGAGAGCCCATTCAGGGACAACACACGGGTGATGAATTGGGCATGATGGCGTATTATCTGCTCTGTTGACAATGAAGTTAATTTAAAATATAATAAATTAAATTATTTTATCGAAATTGATAATTGACGCAACGCTCCACAGGTGGTCTGAAGGCGGAGTACCTATAGTGATGAGGTTGGGAAGGAATTCTGAAGGATTCACCTTGATTGAGATCTTTATTGTCGTGGTCATGATATTTATCTTGGCGACCATATGCATCAATCAGTTCGTGCGGTACAAATCGAGATCCTATAACTCAGCTGCCCAGATGGATCTGAGGACCGCTGCTTCGGTCCAGGAGGCATATTTCGTGGACCAGAAGACCTACACCAGCGACATCACGAACTTACTGAATTCGAGCTATGGCCTCTATACAACGGACGGGGTCAACCTGACGGTGACGGACGCCAACTCGTCGGGATACACCATGCAGGCAGTCCATTTCAGTGGCTCCCATACCTACAGTATTATCGGCCCAGGCGGGAAGATGAGCGACTAGGAGGACGGTTCTTCCGGTCCTTCACCAGTTCTGGCACCAGGTCTGAGGCCGGATCCTTTGCGCTCACATCCATTCCCGGAATCTCAGGGGGACAAGGGTTGCAAGAAGACATCCGCCACGCCCTCGCGGAACCTTAATAGCCTTGACAGTGCCTCCCTTTTCCTTCACACTCTAAAGCAGCAAGCCCAAATGAGCAACTTCTCATCGAATCGGCCTGTGGCAAGGGCACCGGTCCAGGGGGGAACCTTGTGAGCAGGCCCGCAGGAGAACAATCATCAGGCAAGAACAGGGAGAGAGACGACAATCTTCGGAGAGGGACATCTCCGTGAAAGAAGGCGTGCCTATTACGAGAAGGGAAAGCATCAAGAGAATTGCGAGGATTTCAGGCGGAATTGCCGTGGCAGGCCCGGGCCTGTGGTCCCGGGCGCGGCCTGCCCTGGGGGGGAGGGATTCGGGGAGATTCATTGTCCTGGGAAAGGGGGAAACACCGGGCTACTCCGTAAAGGATTTGACGAGAAAGGTCTTTGAAGCCTCAGGAGGTATCCAACGATTTGTTTCCAAGGGAGATGTGGTGGCCATAAAGCCCAATATCTCCTGGGCGCGACGCCCTCAATTCGCGGCAACCACCCACCCCGAGGTATTAGAGGTGGTTATTGAACTCTGCAAGGAGGCAGGGGCGAAAAAGGTCCGGATCGTCGACAACACGATCCACGATGCAAGGCGCTGTTTTGCCCTGAGCGGTGCAGGTCAGGTGGCAAAAAAGACAGGGGCAGAATTGGTATTTCCACGCTCATCCTTGATGCGGAGGATGAAGTTACAGGGCAGCAGGCTTGATGTTTGGCCTGTCATGGTTCCCTTGGTCGAGGCAGACAAGCTCATCAATCTCCCTGTGGCAAAACACCATTCATTGAGTTCTCTCACACTGGGTATGAAGAACTGGATCGGCGGGGTCGGCGGAAGCAGGTGGGCGCTTCATCAGGACGTGCACCAGTGTATCGTAGACCTGACCGGGTTTTTCAAGCCCACCATAACCTTGATAGATGCCATCAGGGTATTGGAGA
>JAFDHO010000278.1 GCA_019308745.1 Deltaproteobacteria bacterium | reverse complement strand
AAGAACTGAAAACCAATATCCCATTCAGTGTATACAGTTGACAAAGAGCTTTAATCCAATGCTTACAATGAGTTGCCACCTATGACCTAACCGTGCTTAGTAAAGTCACGCTAGTATCTTACCTCCCTGAGGAAGAGGCCCTGGGGCGGGGCCTTCACTCCTGCCATCCTTCTATCCCTGGAACGAAGGATCTCTTGAAAACCCTTGCAGTCGAGCTTCCCTCTTCCGATCTCTACCAGGGTGCCCACCATATTCCTTACCATGTGTCTCAGGAAGCCATTGGCCTCGAAGACAAAGCTCAGGATGTGTCCAGGGAGGAGACGGACTTCGCACCTGTACATCTCCCTCACAGGATTGACGTTGCCACTGCCCGAAGACCGAAAGGAGGAGAAATCCTCTTTCCCCAGGAGGAGAGACATGCATTTGTTGATCTCTTCCAGGTCCAGTCGCTGGGGTATATGCCAGGAATAATGCCGGACAAAGGGATCCGGCTCCCTCCTGTTGAGTATGCGGTATTCGTAGGTCTTTGCCTTCGCACTGTACCTGGCGTGAAAATCCATGGGCGCGTAAGAAACCTCTTTGATGAGAATATCGTTGGGGAGTAGTGAATTGAGCCCTCTCTTGAGGGCCAGGGGCTCGATCCCTGAACTGGATAGAAAATTGCAAACCTGATTCAAGGCATGGACACCTGCGTCGGTCCTGCCCGAGGCATGAATTCTAACCGGTTCACCCGTCATTTTCTCGATCTTTTCTTCAATGACCTGCTGTAAGGTCATCGCCCCGGCCTGGCGCTGCCATCCATGGTAATGAGTACCGTCGTAGGCCATGGTAATCTTGATATTTCTTTTCCCGCGCATTGGACTCACCATAAGGGCTTCCTATCATAACAACCCTCGGCAATGGAAGTCCAGAGGGCAGGTTGAAGTGAACTCGTTGAGGAAATTTGAGGGACTGCAAAAGAATGGTACTGCTGGGCACACGTCAACTATGGTTGAAAGAGGGGTATGCTTACTCTGTTGGTGACTCCCAATAGCTTTCGAAAAGGGAGGCAACTTCCTCTCCCATGATCGCCCTGCCCCAGGATATGGAGCGAACGGACCGTGTCGGCAAACGAAGCCCGGTTGGGTGCCATTGGAAAGTCCGGTAATATCTCTCCGGGTCGGAGAATATATCGCCTATGCTCTATTTTTTGTCGTTCGATTGGGTTGAGAGTTACGTGCAGGTCTCAGTGGAGAGGGGGAGTTCTGAAGGGCCCCGGCCAAGCACGGCTTCCGAGGCCCAAAAATTCGGTGTACATGTGGGCGAAAAGGGGCAGGTCTTCTGCCTAGCGCTTCGAATACTGATAACGAGCCCGGGCCCCGCGCAATCCGTACTTCTTTCTTTCCTTGATCCGATCGTCCCTTCTGAGGAGTTCAGCTTTTTTCAAGGGTAGACGAAGGTCAGGCTTGATCTCCACAAGGGCGCGGCTTATCCCGTGGCGGACTGCTCCGGCCTGGCCTGAAATGCCACCGCCTTTAACGGTGATGGTTATATCAAACTTGCCAAGATAGTCCGTCATTTCGAGGGGTTGTGTTATCAATATCCGATCCGTTTCCCTGGCGAAATACTCGTCTATAGGTCTCTTGTTGACCACGATGGTGCCTCGCCCAGGCCTCATCCATACGCGTGCCACCGCGGATTTTCTCCTACCAACGGCATGATATATCTCTCCGGCCATCTAAAACTCCAGTACCTCAGGTTTTTGTGCTTGGTGGGGGTGTTCGGGCCCGGGATAAATCTTGAGTTTTTTCAGCTGCCTGCGGCCCAAGCTGTTTTTCGGCAGCATCCCTTTCACAGCAAGGCGCAGCAGCATGTCAGGTCTCTTTTCCCTTAGTTTCCCGGCTGAAATCCTTTTGAGCCCACCCATGTATCCGCTGTGCCTGTAGTAGATCTTTCTGTCCCACTTGGCTCCGGTCAAAGCCACCTTGTCAACGTTAATGACGACGATGAAGTCGCCCGTATCCGCATGGGGGGTGAATATGGGTTTGTGCTTACCCCGCAGGCGGTTGGCGATCTGTGTGGCCAGTCTTCCAAGGACTCGGTCCTGCGCATCAACCAGGTACCATTTCTTGTCGACCATATGTTCTTTGGCAGTAAACGTCTTCATAGGGTAATATCCTAGCGTACAATTTGAAATTTATCTTTCTATTAGAATAATCTGGTCCTGTCAAGGGTTTTTTTCCGGAAAACCTATTGACAAAGGGGCTGATCATTGGTAGACAGACCACGTACTCCAAGCCAAGCGCCCGTAGCTCAGCTGGATAGAGCGCCGGGCTTCGAACCCGTAGGTCGCAGGTTCGAATCCTGCCGGGCGCGCCATTTTGGACGCCTGAGGGGTGTGAGGGAATGACCTCGATGACCCCGACTAATCATCCAAGGAAACACAACAGGGGCCAGTAGCTCAGCTGGTAGAGCAGTTGACTCTTAATCAATTGGTCGAGGGTTCGAATCCTTCCTGGCCCACCAAGAAAATCAAGGGGTTATGGCCCAAGGCCACAACCCCTTTTTGATTCCCGCCTAAATATGGTATCCCCACTATTAAGGAGTGCGTGTCATGATTAAAAGAAACCCTTTGACGAAGGTGGCTGGACCAGGGGAAAGATGGAGTGTATCACGTGTCATGATAAGCCGGCCGAAGATATGAAGGGTCAGCGTGGAGGCGGGGACCTGCCTCAAGAATCATAAGGTTCCATCCAGGGGGAGCTTTCCGTACTCTGCGGTTTTATTCCACCGCGCAATATGTCTTGCAAAACGTGTGGGACAAGACTAATATGATCTATCATAAAGTGAGAGCCCCTTACCTCCATTGAGGGAATTTGTGGCCCAGTGAAACCAATCCATCTGGGAGTCTCCCAATGGCTATTGGCCGCAGGGATTTTCTAAAGAAAAGCATCATCCTTGGCGGTGCCCTTCTGTCTTCCCCCTCTTCTTTGTTTGCCTTTGCCAAAAGGACTGAGACGTGGGTTCCGGGTTACCAGATACTGGAACAAAAGGGTGTTCTGGGCCAGAGGATTGAACAAGCCTACGAAATATTCAAAGAATGCGAACTATGTCCCCGACAGTGTGGCGCGAATAGGCTGGAAGGTGACAGGGGGTTTTGTGAGGCCCCTGCAAGGCCGGTGATCTTTAGTTTTCACCCCCACTTCGGGGAAGAGATACCCCTTGTCGGCGAACACGGCTCAGGGACGATCTTCTTTTCAAACTGTAATCTTAGGTGTGTGTTTTGCCAGAACTGGCCCATATCGATCATGGGAAAGGGAAGAGAGGTTACGGATGAAGATCTTGCCGATATGATGATCTACCTCCAGGAGATAGGATGCCATAACATAAATCTGGTGACACCAACCCATGTTATGCCCAATATCCTGCGCGCCACGAGAAAGGCCCTGAAGAAGGGACTCCGCATACCCCTGGTCTACAATACGAGCGGTTATGAGCGAGTGGAGATATTGAAGATATTGGATGGAGTCGTGGACATCTATTTGCCGGATATGAAATATATGGATGGCGATCAGGCAGACAAGTATTCATCCGAGGCCTTTGACTACCCGGAAGTAACAAAGAAGGCCGTCATCGAAATGAACAGACAGGTGGGCGTCCTCCAAACGGACAGGCGAGGGATAGCATTGAGGGGGTTGATGATACGTCACCTCGTGATGCCCAACAGAGTGGCCGGGACCGATAAATTCGTCAAATGGGTGGCTGATAACCTCCCCAGAAATACCTACGTCAACATCATGGAACAATACAGGGTGGAGTACCGGGCCTACGAGTACCCTGAGATTGCGAGGGGAATCACCGTTGAAGAGTTCCTGGAGGCAATGGACTGGGCAGAAGCCTATGGTTTGACAAACCTCGACGCAAGATCGTTGGCAGCAAGGAAGTTCTTGAAGGAATTGATCGAGAAGGAACATTTTAGCCGTTTGAAAAGCGATTCAGAGAACTCGGTGATGGACGAACGGGGGTGATGATGCCTTTTCTTGCGTTCCGAGCCTCCCGGGCTGGTCTTTTCTGCGACTTATC
>JAFDHO010000003.1 GCA_019308745.1 Deltaproteobacteria bacterium | reverse complement strand
CCTCCTTTCCGAGCTGGAGGCTCTCCAAGCCGGAAGCCGCCAGTCACTCCAGAAAAGGCATCATCACCCGTTCTCCCTATCTGAGGAGGCATTTCAAAAGGCTAAAGTGTTACCATAAGATAAATTCCGGGATGCGGTGGAGCGAGGTTCCCGCCTTAAAGGGCTAAGAGCCACACCTGCATCCCGGAAATGGATTTGACGCCAACGCAGACCCCCTATTCGTCATCACCATGGGCCCATGGCTGTCTCCTGACATTTCCACGGGGGTCGTTGTGGCGCTCAGAGTAAATCCAGATCATTTCTGGATGTGGAGTCTTTAAGCAAAATATGTGCCATTTATGGTCTCTTCCCAAAATTGCTATTTTTATATAGTATTATTAAATACTTATGTTTAATAGCCCAAAATAGACCAAAAATGGAACCCCGCCTCCGCCCCGCACTGTATCAAAAAATATACAAAAAGCGGCATTCTGTGCAATTTACGTAACATTGACGGCATCCTCGTCTATGGCGTCACTGTATCTTGAAGCTCTCGGTAAAGCCTGCATATTTCTCCCTGAGCTTGGGTTTTTCTATCTTCCCTGTGGGATTCCTGGGGACGTCGTCAAAGAAGATCTTCCGAGGTCTCTTGTACTTCGGGAGACCCCCGCAGTAGGCCATGACTTCTTCTTCTCCCATCCCCCGGCCCGGCTTTGTCTTCACTATAGCAGCGGGGACCTCTCCCAGCCTGTCATCCGGCAGGCCAATTACCGCTGCATCCTGTATGTTCTCGTTTTCCATCAAGAAATCCTCCACTTCAACGGGCATGATGTTTTCCCCTCCCGATATAATGACGTCCTTTTTCCTGTCAACAAGCCATATGAATCCGTCCTCGTCATAGCGGGCCATGTCGCCCGTGAGCAACCAGCCGCCCCTCACGGTCTCTCCGGTGGCCTCCGGATTCTTGTAGTACTCCTTCATGACGCCCGGGCCTCTGACAACAAGCTCCCCGACCTGCCCCGGGGGGACGTCTTCGAAGGCCTCACCCACGATCCTGCACTCCCAATCAAAGCCCGGTTTCCCGATGGCGCCCACCTTATGAAAATTCTCCCCGCCCAAGTGGACAACGCCTGGTCCCGTGCACTCGCACAGTCCGTAGTTCGTATCATATTCATGACCGGGGAACACTTCCTTCCACTTCTTGACGAGACTCGGGGGAACAGGTTGAGCCCCTATGTGCATCAAGCGCCATTGTTCCAACTGATAGTCCTCGAGGCGGATATCGCCGTTTTCAATGGCTACGAGGATATCCTGAGCCCAGGGAACCAGCAGCCAGACAATGGTCGCCCTTTCTTCGGAAATCGCCTCCAGGATCCACCCCGGCTTCGCGCCTTTCAGGATCACGCCCCTTCCGCCGACTATGAAACTCCCGAACCAGTGCATCTTTGCCCCTGCATGGTAAAGGGGCGGGATGCAAAGAAAGACATCTTCGTGGGTCTGGTTGTGGTGCCTGTTCTCAACGACGCAGGAGAATTCAAGGTTTCTGTGGGTAAGGAGGACCGGTTTCGGCATGCCTGTGGTCCCTGAAGTGAAGTAGAGGGCTGCATCGTCCAGGAGGCTGATTTGCCCCCCGGGCCTTTCACTGCTTCCGCTGTCCAAAAAGTCCTCAAAGCGTTCCCCAAAGAGGGGGGAGCCCTCCTCAAGACCCACGCAGACGTAATCCTTGACCTTTCCCAGTCTGCCTTTGATCTCGCTGATGGCGCCTGTAAACTCCTCACCGAAGATCAAGGTCTTCCCCTCGGAGACCTCTGCGCAGTAAGCTATTTCTTCCGGAGTAAAGCGAAAGTTCAGGGGTACGGCCCATGCCCCGGTCTTGAGTATGCCAAAATAGAGGGGAAGCCATTCAAGGCAATTCCTCATGAGCAGCATGACCCTGTCCTCCTTTTCAACCCCCCTTTGAATCAGTGCGCTCGCTACTCTGTTGGCCGTTTCCTCAAACTCTTCCCAGGTGATATGCCTCCTCCTGTTCCTTTGCGGGTCCCTCTCCACGAGGGCCGTCTCTTGACCGTAACACCTTGCGTTTCTCTCCAAGATTTCCGTAATAATCATCTTTCTTACCACCCTTCCGTGCCTTTTCTCCTTCCTCAATCCGAGCAGGCCCGTCTGCTCTTCTCCCTTACTGCCGTGCCATAGCCAAGGGCCAACGGGCTAAAAAAAAGGCCGTGGGCTTGATGCTGCCCACGGCCTCTAACCACAAATGAATACATCAATCAAACCATGGGCAGACTTCTCCTCTCACGTAGTAATAGTAATAATATGCTTGCCCGGATTGATTGATCATCATGCTTTGCATCTAGGTTCTCTCTAAGTCATCCTAATTCTGTTTAAATACATTCTCACTTCTCTCTTTATCTGTCAAGGGAATTCTTGCTCCCCTTTGGCTCTAATTGCTCAACCGTATCTGCGCCGGATCCTGTCCATGTTCAGCCTCCCGTCGACATACCGGACAATAGCTGCCACGGCCCTGTCCGCTGTCCGAAACACACAGGCCCCGACATTTCTAAGTAAATATCCTGACCCAAAGGACCCTGTCTTTCAGGACCAAACCAACGGAGATCGAAAGACCCCTCATCTTCCGCTGCTACTATTCTGGGGATCAAGCCGCCGCGAGACTTTTCCCCAAGACCTTTTCGATCTCCTGCCTTCCCACTATTCCTTGTCTCAAGATCACGGAAGGACTTACCGTGACATCGATAATGGTAGATCCTCCCCCGCCCTGGGTTGCGCCACCATCCAATATGAGATCCACAGCCCGACCAATGGTCTTCTCGACCTGGCGGGCATCCTGGCATGGAGGCTGACCGGAAATATTCGCGCTCGTTCCCGTGATGGCCTTGCCGACTGCCCGGGCGAGACCTGATGCCACAGGATGACTCGACAGTCTGATCCCGATCTTTCCTGTCCCGGCTGTGAGCAAGGGGGATACGGACATTGCAGATCGAAATAGGATGGTCAAACCCCCGGGCCAGAACGCCTCAATGAGCTTACAGGCAGCCTCCGGCGTTTCTTCCACATAGGTTCGCAGGTCTTCCGCGGACGGAATAAGGATCAATATGGGTTTGTCTGCTTCACGCTTCTTGATTTCGTAAAGCTTTTTTATGGCACTGTCGTTTTCAATATTGACGGCCAGCCCATAGAAGGATTCTGTTGGATAGGCGACAACACCGCCTGACAGGATGATGTCCGCCGCCCTTCTCAGAGCCCCTCTTGTCCGTCTCCTGTTGTTGTCGACCTGGACTATCTTTTCCAATGCCCTTTGCCCGCAGCTTGCCATGGAAGCTCAGAGCTTTGACTTTCGAATGGCTTCCTTGGTCATGTTTTCCCTGAAGTCCTTTAATCTCAGGGCAATTTCGGGGTACTTCAGGGAAAGGATCTGGGCTGCCAGCACTGCAGCGTTTCGCGCGCCCCCTTTTCCTATGGCGACAGTTGCGACCGGTATGCCGGGAGGCATCTGCACGGTGGAAAGAAGCGCATCCATCCCCTTTAAAGGAGAAGAATCAATGGGGACGCCAATTACGGGTAGGGTCGTATGAGCCGCAATGACACCTGCCAAATGGGCCGCCCATCCTGCACCAGCAATAATTACTTCGATGCCCCTGGCCGCAGCCGACTCAGCATACTCCCTTGTCTGATCGGGAGTCCGGTGAGCCGAACTGACCTTTACCTCATGAGGGATCTGAAGGTCTTTCAGTTGGTCAACGCACCCCTTCATGGCTTCCAGGTCTGACCTGCTCCCCATAACGACCGCTACTAAGGGTGAAGTATCCGCCATGCCTGACTCCTCTCAACGAGCAAATATCCGGGCCCAAAGGACCCGGTCTTTGGTTCACCCCAGTGGGGTGTGCTCTTAACAACCACCATCCAAGGGGGTCGTACCCGTTTTTTCGAGACCATATCTCAAAAAAATCCCACCGGACATTGCCGCAATCCAATATTTGGTTTACGCTCACGTCCCCCCTCCGGCAGATCCCATGAGGGGATAGACTATCATCCCCGCCAGCCAGGCAATATCCTCCGCAGAGAGGAGTTGAGAGATATTTCGATCAAAAAGGATGTTCCCCTCAGGCGGGAATTCCTCGTCTCCTTTCCAGATGATGAGCGCAACCCTTACGAGGGGAAAGGCCTTGACCTTCACGGAAATATCTCCGTGATCGAAGGGCTCGGCCCCATAGAGTCTCTTTGCCGCTTCAACCAGCCTTTCGGGGCAGGTTCCAAAGGCCTTGAGCAAAGGAGCTTTGGCCCTCTTCACAAAGGCATCCAGATAGAATCTCCCATCGGGGATATCTTGGAAACCACACCACTGCCCGGTTATACCGGGGCCGTTCGCTCTCCATGCCCCCAAAAAGTAATGAAGGATCAAGATCTGCTGCTGGATGGAGAGTTCCTTGTTTGAATCCTCGCAGGTAAACTCTATTTTCGGCCAAGAAATATTGATGCCTTCATTGAGGAAAAGCAGGGATAAGGCGATATCCCCTTCCCTGTGCCTCGTTACTTTCGCTCCAGAGAGGCTCGCGACGAGATCGGGGTTCTTCCCGACAAGTTCCCTTCTCCCTATTTCCAGCGCCTGTTTGTAGTCATCGATTCGTGGCATTTCGCCCCTCCGACACCATGGCCCATATCTCCACGCAAGACCATGCAGCAATCCAGGGATTCCTTCTGCTCCACCCTCCTCACTTCTTGACAGACCATTGCCCGATTCCACCGGAGACACACGGTCTCCCAACAGCAACCTCGGCATTACTCAATCCGCGACCCCACTGCCCCGGGAGTTAGAGGGCAACCCTTGATACCTGATCGGGCCTACCGAACAACATGTATTTATGTTATAATCCAATCAAAATCAAGTCTTTCTGATCCCAAGGGGAACCTCTCCGACCCTTGTGCGGGAAATTACTGCGATGAAAAAGAAGAAAGCCAATTTCAACCCTGCTTTCAAAGATCTCCGCGAGAGGATTGAAAGGGCCCGGGGACAAATCCAAGAGGAGGAGACAAAGAGACCTCCTACCCCGGAGGCCCCGCAGAACGATGAAGACTATTTCCTCAAGGCCATCTCGGATGTGACACCCCTGGACGGACCCAAGAGGAAGATCTTGAAAGCCCCTCAGCCCAATATCAAGCCTGCCCATCCCCCGCCGGACGACAAAAGAGATGGCCTCAATCATCTCCACCGGCTCCTTGAGGGATCCATTGAAATGGACATCTCCTTTAGCGATGAATACATCGAAGGCTCAGTGAAGGGCTTTAGCCGCAAGCTCATGAAGCGTCTGAAGATGGGCCAGTTCCCTGTGCAAGACTATATAGATCTCCACGGCCTGACCAGACAGGAGGCGGAGAGGGCCGTGAGGGATTTCTTGGTAAGAAGTCGGAGCTTGGGGCGGAGATGCGTCCTCATCGTGCACGGGAGGGGGCTCAATTCCCCGGATAGCTTCCCGGTACTCAAGGAAGGCCTGCCTCGATGGTTGAGTCGCGGTCCGGTGAGGAAGATCGTCTTGGCCTTTGCCACTGCCAGACCCTATGATGGAGGTGCCGGGGCGATCTATGTCTTGCTCCGGAAGAGGTGACACAGTGCATTTTGGAGACTTCGAATCCCTACGCCCTCTGATCGATCTATTCGTCTAGTTTGAAACGTTCTTTTCCTCTCCCTTCTCCTTTGACTCCCTTATCTCTTCCAGTTTTTCCAGAATGTTCTTGGCCTTCTTGATCAAGTAGTCAAGTCTCTTGTAATTGGGATCGATCTTCTTTACCAGTTCCCACTCCCCCATCGCCTCTACCAGCTTTTCCTCCCCGTAGTATTTCATGCCCCTCTTGTAGTGGTGCTCCTTGTAGAGATTCTCGCTCTTCTTCATCAGCCGTTGGCACTGGCGGCAGTCTCGGTTGTATCCCAGGGCCCTTTTGAACTCATCACGGGCCGGCAGGTACTCTTTCTTCTCCAAGAGGGATGTGGCTATTAGGAAATGAGCCCTTGAGCTGTATTCAAGGGCTGTCTTGTCCCTGGGATACACATCCAGGACTTTACGAAATTCTCGTATTGCCTCATTGTACATCCCTTTCTTAAACAGATCCTTTCCGTAGTCCCTGTAGAAGGCCGTCTGCAGGCCCCCTGGATCTTCCGGAAGGGGAGCCGATCCGGTTTCAAGCAAGGAACTTTCCCAATCCCACTGGCCCTGGTCATAAAAGTACTGTTTCTCTGCCTCTATCTGCTCCTCTTCAACCAGGAACTCCAAGCCCTCTATCTCGGGAACTTTGATCCTCTGGCCCGCTCTTATTCTTGTGGCATCCGTCAAGTTGTTGTACTGGGCTATGATGGGAAATTTCGTGACGTCTCCATAATAGAGCTTTGCGATCTTGGAAAGGCTCTCCCCGGGCCTGATAGTGTGCTCGACATATCTTTTTGTCCTGAACCTTTTCCTCTCTGTCAGCAGCTCCACCACATCGGCATATCCCGGCCGAAGCCTCAGGGCAATCAAGAACTGGTGCCGTGCCATACCGTATTTCCCTTGCCGCTGATATCTCATCCCCTTTTCGTAATGTGCGGTGGCCAAACGGCGAAGTTCTCTCTCAAGGCGTTTGACCCCTTCAACGGCCTCGCTTCTCGATGGTGCCACCGTACGGGCCAGTTTGAAATACCGATAGGCCCGGACCATGTCGGCCTTTCGTTCATACTCATGGGCCTTCTTGAGGTATTCTGTTGCGAGCCTATCTCCTGCACTTTCAGGGGGCGCCCATGCCTGTCTCCCGGTTCCGCAGCCGCTCAAGAGGAAAAGCAGGACACCCACAGATATATAGATGCTAATTCTCACCGCTGTTCTCACGCAAGGAAAACTTCTTGAAGACCACGAGCTTGGCTATGAAGGGGCCCATTTCTCCCTTCACAATTTGGTTCCTCTTCAAAGCCATGGGGTCTGAAAAGAAAGGGTTGCTTCCGGGCTGGACCGTGAGGCCAAGTTTGTAACCGGCTTGCTCGGCCATTATCAAGAGCCGAGGACTGGCCTTGCCGTACGGATAGGCAAAGGCCTCAGTATCTTGGTTCAACCTCCCATCTATCACCCTCTTGGATTCGGTAAGTTCCTTTCTGAGCCGCTCCAAGTATTGCTCCTCGCCCTCGCCCGGCCTCTGTTTGGTCAAATCATCATGGGAGAGTCCGTGGGATCCTATCTCGAAGCCCAGCCCCTTAATCTCCTTGAGTTGATCCCAGCCCAGCGCATTCTTGGATTGACCTATGAATTCGGCATATATGAATATGGTGGCCTGGAAACCATATTTCCTCAGTACGGGAAGAGCAACATCATAGAATGACCGGTAGCCGTCATCCACTGTAATGACGACCGATCGCTCGGGTATCCTCTTCCGGTATCCCAGGAACTCCTTCAAGTCTTTCAGTCCTATCACCCTGTAGTTGTGGGCCCTTAAGTATTTCATCTGTTGTTCAAAGGACTTCGGAGAAACGGAAAGGGACGCGCCCTTATCCTCGCCGAATCCATGGTAACAGAGAATGGGGACGACCTGGTATCCTTCGGGCCATAGCCCCCCCTTCTCTTCCTCCTTTAGGGGAATGACGACATATCTCCCCTTCTGGTAGGGCACATCTCTATTTACATCTTCGACTATCCAGGCCTTTTCGCGACTCCCCAGGAAGGTTTCAGCCAAATCCGCTGCCGTCTCCCACCCCTGCAATCTGTAAACCACATAGTCCTCTGATTTGAATGTCAAGCCCCCCTTTTCCCCAGATACGGGAAAGAGGTCGGCAACCCTGCCGGATTCCAAGGGGGTGCACCCGTTCAGCCATAGGCCTGTCACGAGGACCACTGAGAGAATCAGCGGTGGTCTTGGCCGGAGCCTGACTCTTTCTTCCATGGGCTAATCTTCCTCTTCCAACAGTCCGAGCACCCTGAAGATCCTGACACCTTCCTGCCTCCCCCTCACCATGACCCTCCCGACCTCCTCGTACAGGAATTCATTGAGGCCGGCGGTCAACTCGTGGGTGCTGCTACTGATCAGTATCTCGCCTTCTTTTGCCATGGATGTGATTCGTGAGGCCACGTTGACATTGTCCCCTATGACCGTGTATTCCATTCTCCTTGGAGACCCCAGATTACCGGCAACCATCTCCCCCGTGTTGATTCCTATGCCGACTTGTATCACTTCCTTGCCAAACTTGTCCTCTCTATTCAGCCTGGAAATACACTCTTGTATCTCCAGGGCGGATTTGACCGCGGCCCGGGCGTGCATGGGGTTCGAGACAGGAGCCCCAAATATGGCCATGGCCTCGTCACCCACGAACTTGTTAATGTGCCCCCCGTGCCTCATCACTGCCTCGGTGACCTCTGAGAAATAGGCGTTGAGCACATCCACGATACCTTCAGGATCCTTCTTCTCTGACAGGGTCGTAAAACCCCGGATGTCCGCAAACAGGACCGTGACCTCTACCTTAGCCCCCTTCAACCATTTGTTGTCCGGATTTGCAAGGATCTTTTCCACTATTTCGGGGGTAACATATCTCCCAAAGGAGTCCTTTATCTTCTCCTTTAGTTCCAAGTCCTCTGCCATCCGATTGAAGGCATAGGCCAAATCCCCCAGCTCGTCATTTCGCTTGATCTTTACCCTGTGATCGAACTGCCCCATCCCCAAAGCCCTTGTACCTTCGCCCAGTTGCCTAATGGGCTTTGAAAAATACATGCTCAGGATCAGGCTCAGGGGAATGCCCAACAGGGTAATCAGCGCCGTAAGGAGCCAGGTAAAATCCCTTGCGTCTTCTATGTTCTGGAGGACCTTTTCCTGGGTAATGGCCAGATAAACCTGTCCGACGTTGATATCCTGGTAGATAATCGGTTTCCGAAAGAAGAGCGCACCCTCACCCTCTTGGCTGATATAACCTGTCATCACGTCCTTGGCCCTGTGAAGGACCTTTCTTATCTTTGGGGGCGAGTAGGCCTTATTGACCTCTTCTATTCGGCTGTGCGCCCTTATGACATTTCTGTGATCCACAATCAGGGCGTAGATGACCTGTTCGTTCTGTGAAACATCATTCACGAGCTGGAAAAGGGCCAGGTCCTCCTCTCCCAAAAGCTTGTCCCTCGAATTATTGCTCACTATTCGCACCAGGCTTTCTCCCAGATTGATCAATTGACCGACAAACTGTCTCTTTTGCCTTTCCAAGAGAAAGAAACTCGTGCTCAGTATTATCAGGAAGATGAGCAGGGTGGACAAGAGGGCGAGTTTTGCAAAGATGGGGATCCTGATGCTCCCTATACGGCGGTCTCCCAACCGGCGATCCTTACCGCTTCTTCTGTCTTCGAAATCCGTTGCTTCTTGCCTTTTCCTCCGCTCCTCGCCAGACCGCCTGTCAGCCCCGCGTCTCCTTTCAGGCCAAGTGTTGTCTTTCAATGTCTCCGCAGTATCTGCCATACCTTTCCCTGAGGGATTATCCCCAGTACGAACGTGGACTTCGGACATCATCCCACATCCCGTGATCCCAATGGGCTTGAACCGGTAAGAATCTAAGGGGGGCCTCGAGCCCGCGACCGCTCCCCACCCATGGAGACCGCCTACGACACAACAAGCCCCCTTGAGGCCTCCCAATCGGGTTCCCGGCACACTTGAGCCCCATAATTTGAGGGGCCCTCCTCTGGACTCTTATAATTACTCGTTAATTTTGTTAATTTTAGCTCAAAAAAAACAACCTGTCAATGAAGGGGATCCGAGGTTTCCACCAGAAGGAAAGCCCTGTTGGCTTGCTTCCGGTTCAGCGACTTATGGGGACTCTTTCTGATTGGGTTGCCACGGGTGGCTGGTGAGGGATTTGACAGGGCCTTGTGAAAAGACCTCCCAAGGGGCGGCAGATGATCTCAGGTGACCCACAAAAGGGTTGAACAAACGGGGCATGTCCTGGTCAACGGCCCGTTTTGGTCCTTGGGTTGGTAAAGACGCGCCGATTGGGAAGTACCAGATGCCTCTTAGTCAAGCCGCTTTTTAAAACGATTTACGGCGCCAAAGAACACAGCCACGCCGATAGCGCACATGGCAAAGAACTGGGGCCACAACACCTGAAATCCCACGCCCTTTAGAAAGACCCCCCTTACAATGATCAGGAAGTACATCAAGGGATTCAGGTAGGCTATCCATCGAACAGGCATTGGCATGTTGGCAATGGGAAAGACGAAACCGCTGAACATGAAGAAGGGCAGCACGAAAAAGAAGGTGGTCATCATGGCCTGCTGCTGGGTAGAGGAAATGGTGGAGATAAAGAGCCCAATTCCCAGGGTGCTCAAGAGAAAGAGGCATGTCCCGACAAAAATGAGGACCACACTACCCCGAAAGGGGATCGAAAACCACAGTACCGCAAATGCAGTTACCAGGACCATCTGGCCAAGGGCAATGACTATATAGGGAGCCGTCTTACCAATGATGAACTCCACCGGGCGAAGAGGGGTGACTATCAATTGTTCCATGGTCCCCTTTTCCTTTTCCCTGATGATGGCCATGGATGTCAGCAAGAGGGACAGAATCATTACCAGTACGGCGACGATGGCAGGCACATAGAAATTCCTGCTTTCCAGGTTGGGATTGTACCATGTCCTCAAGCGGGTATCCACCTTACCGTATTCGAGTTTCCTGGCGTAGAGTTCCTCAAGGAATTCCTGGTTGAAACGGTTCAAGACAAGGGCCGTATAGGCGATCCGAACAGAGGCCATGTTGCTCATGCTTCCGTCCACCAGGATCTGAACCTGTCCGGAATCCTTCTCCCTGATCCGCCTCGCGAAATCCGGCGGGATCCTCATGGCAATATTTACACGCCTCTTCAGGAGGAGCCGTTCCAGCGCCTTGAAATCTCCCACCCTATGGGTGATCCGGAAGGTCCTGTTGGCATCAAGGGCATCCAGGAGTCTGCGGCTTTCAACGCTGCGGGAAAGATCCACCACACCTACCTTGACATCCCTCACGTCTGTCGTGACGACGTATCCGAACATGAGCAGTTGCACAAAGGGAGCAACAACCAGGAGAGGCCTGTTCTTTTTGTCCCTGAATAGTTGAATAAACTCCTTTCTGACGAGTTCCCGGACCCGAAGCCAGATCATTCTACATTCCTTCCCTTCTCAAGAGGCGACGTGTAATCGCCATGAGGCCCACGCACATGAGCAGGAGCACCAGATAGTCGTGCCATAGATGTGTAAAGCCCAGTTTCCTGAGGTACAGTCCATTGAGTATGTCTATGAAGTATGTGGCAGGAACAACGTGGCTGATGCCCTGTAGCACCCTCGGCATGTTCTCCACTGGAAATACAAAATCTGACAGGAGAAAGGACGGCATGTACGTCACAAGTATGGCCACTTGATTGGCGACAAGCTGGGACTTTGTCCCCACGGAGATAAGGAGCCCCAAACCCAGGGCTACGGAAAGATACAGGCACGAAGCAAGCACCATCAACCAAAAGCTGGACTTGATAACCACCCCGTACAGGACTTGGCCCATAAGGACAGCTATTAGGACATCCGTCAGGCCGATCAGGAAATAGGGGACTGCCTTGCCCACCAGGAACTCGCCTCCTCCGAGAGGGAGGGACAGTATCGTCTCCATGGTACCATTCTCGTATTCCCTTGCAATCACCAGCGATGTCAGCAGGGCCCCCACAATAACGATGATGACTGCGATGATCCCGGGCACGATAAAGTTCCTGCTCTCCAGATCTTCATTGAACCATACCCTGAACCTCCCCTCGACCGGCTCTCTGATTTCGTCAAGGCCTTGACGATTCAGGAATTCCAGAAGTCGACCCCTGTTGTATTCTTCGACAAAAGCCATCACATAGCTTCTGGACAGACCCGCATAGTTGGGGTCGCTCGCATCAATCAAGACCTGGAGAGGCGCCTCCCGGTCCTCCATTAACCGCCTGGTCCAGTCCGGCGGTATGATCAGGGCTATGGTAGACTTCGCGTGATCCAGATAGTTTGTAGCCAACCCAGTTTCCGGGAGGTACCCGACGACATGGAAATAGGAAGAGGCGTTGAGCCTGCTGACAAAGTCACGGCTCAATTCGCTCCTGTCATAGTCGACCACCACTGTCTTTATGTCTTCCACATCTAAGCTCAGGGCATAGCCGAAGAGCAAAATCAGAGCAATCGGGATGATAAAGGCCAGATACAAGCTCCTAAAATCCCTAATGAGATGGTAAAACTCCTTTCTCGCAACAGCCCTTACCTGCAGAGGATTCAACGGTGCCCCCTTGACATCAGGCGCAGGAACGCATCATTGAGGTCCGCCCGGGGATCATCAGGCAACACTCTCCTGATGATCTCCGATGGGCCCCCAATGGCGGCTATTCGTCCCTCGTTTATCATGACGATCCTTTTGCAGTTCCTCGCCTCATCCATGTAATGGGTGGTCACAAAGACCGTCACCCCTTGCTCAGCCAGGGTGGCAATGAAGTTCCAAAAATGGCGCCGGGTAACAGGATCCACGCCTGCCGTGGGTTCGTCTAGAAACAGGATCTCTGGAGAGTGCAGCAATGCGCACCCGAGTGCAAGCCTCTGTCTGAGCCCAGGGGGCAATTCACGGGTCAGGCGCATTCTATGCTCCTCCAACCTGGTCATCTTCAGGGCCCACTCTACCTTTTCCGGCCAGATGTCATGATGCACGTTGTAAATACCGAGATAGAATCTGATATTCTCATAGGGCGTCATATCTTCGTAGAGCGAGAACTTCTGGGACATGTACCCGATCTTCTGCTTGATCTGCTCAGGCTCTTTTCCGATATCGTAACCCGCCACCCGACCGGTGCCTGAGGTCGGCCTTATGAGGCCGCACAGCATGCGGATGGTGGTGGACTTCCCCGCCCCATTGGGCCCCAGGAATCCGAATATCTCGCCCCTTTTCACGGAGAAGGAGATCCTGTCAACGGCCACAAAAGACCCGAACCTTTTCTCGAGGCCCTCGACATAGACGGCATCAGAACCTGAAATCCTCATGGGCCAGCTCCTCGTCCACCGCTCCTATCCTGCTGATCATCGCCTCTTCAAGGTCCGGTTTCCGACCCCTGATCTCCTCTGGTGAGCCCACGGCAAGGACTCGGGACTTGTGCATGATGGCCAGATGGTCACACATCTCACCTTCTTCCAGGTAAGCAGTGGATATCATGATGGTGATTCCCATTCCCCGCATCTCTTGAAGTATCTCCCAGAATTCCTGTCTCGACACGGGGTCAACACCGTTTGTAGGCTCATCAAGGAGCAGGACCTTTGGATGGTGGACCAATACACAGGCCAGGCCCAGCTTCTGCCTCATGCCCCCCGAAAGGTCCCCTGCCAAACGATCGATGAAGGGTATGAGGTTCGAGAAACCCAGATAAAGTTCTCTGCGTTCCTCCCGCTCCTTGCCCGAAATACCGAAAATATCCATGAAGAACGCCAGGTTTTCACCAACGGTAAGGTCCCTGTAAAGGCCGAATCGCTGCGGCATATACCCGATAAGGGGTTTTACCCTGTTCTTCTCCCTCCGGACGTCAAGACCGTCGATGAAAATTTGTCCGCTGGAGGGCGGGATCATGGTAGCGACCATTCGAAGGAGAGTAGACTTCCCAGCCCCGTCAGAGCCGATTAGACCGAATATATTTCCTCGTGATATCTCAAGACTGACTTGGCTGACCGCCCTCACGGGGCCGTAATCCTTTGACACGTCTTTCAACTGTACTATGGAATTCATGGATTCCTCGGCCTGCGTGACCTTCTATCTGAGCCACGCATCTGCCGGCATCCCCGGCTTGAGTTCCAGGGAGGGGTTTGGAATGGAGACCTTGACGAGATATACCAGCTTGACCCTCTCCTTTTGGGTCTGGATCATCTTTGGAGTAAATTCACCTTCCGGTGAGACAAAGATCACCGTGCCACGGTATCTCCTGTCAGGAAAGGTGTCTATCCTCACTTCGACCCGCTGGCCCTGTTTCACCTTCCCTATCTCTGTCTCATCCACAAAGATCTTGAGGTCAACAGTTGATAGGTCTGAAAGGGAAATGACTTCCCGGCCGGGCGATACGACTTCTCCGGGTTCTATGTTTCTGCTCGTAACGACCCCAGCGAAGGGCGCACGCAATTGGGTATATCTCAGCAGGGTTTCAGCCAATTCAACTTCTGCTGCAGCGCCCTGCACCTTGGACCTTGCCACCTCGATGTCCTGTCTTACTGTGCCTATCCTTTTGAGGTTGCTTTCTGCCTGATTCAAGAGGGACTGTGCCTCCTTGAGCCGGGCCCTCGTTGTCTGGATGGTCTCTTTTCTGAACCCCTCTCTGAGTTGGCTAAGCCTTTGCCTGGCCTGCTTATACTCCCTGGACGTGGTTTCGAACTTGAGCTTTGCCAGGTCCAGGGATTTCTCCGAGACTATTCCTGTACGATATAGTCTTTCCTGCCTTTCCTTGTCCTTTTTTGCCTCATCCATGGCCGCCTTTGCAGCGAGAAGGGCCTGTCTCGCCTGCTCCACTTCCTGGACGCGGTAACCGGACTCGAGCTCCTTCAGCCTTGCCTTCAACGCCTCGACACCCGCCTTTGCCCGCTCAACCTCTTCAGGGAGCGTTTTTTCCTTGATCTCCAGTTCAATTTCCAGCCCACGCAGGGTGTTCTTTGCGGCCTCCAGGTTGGCCATCGCCATCTTGTTCCGAACCAGATATTCGGATCGATCCAGTTCTGCCAGGAGCTGATCTCTCTTCACCACCTCCCCCTCGTCCACCAGGACCCGGGAAACCTTCCCGGTCACCTGAAAGGCGAGATCCGCCCTCCTGGACTCGATGATACCGGAATAATAGAGCTCTTCGAGCTCTGTCTTTCTCTGCCCCATGTATACGAGTAAGCCCACTCCGACGAGGAGGGCCACAAAAAAGACTGGGATAATCTTCTTTTTCATGATTCATTTAACCTTTGGCTGGTGGTGCTTGCTCATCTCACTTTGAATTTGGCCCGTCGAGACCTTGCTAGTCCCTCCTCACCGCCCTGAGCACGAGTTCGGTGACCCTATCTGCCACATCCTTAGAATCTGTCCCGATCAGTTCTTTCGTTCTCTTGGGCAGGCCACCAATCTTTGGGCTGACGGACTGGAGTCTGCTAAAAAGGAGTATTCCCCCAACGATCATCGTATGAACAATCAAGGGGTTCGCCCTTCTGAACCCCCCCCTCTTCGCCCCTTCTTCAAATATCTCTGTTATGATCCCAAGGAGCCGAACGATATCCTTCTGAGCTATGCTTGGGAGGTTCGTGGCCCCCGAGGCGAGTTCCCTGAGCATGATTGAAGGAACATAGGGGTGCTTTTCCACCGTCATACTGAGGTTGTGAATATAGGTCCGCAGCTTATCCTCCGGCCCCTTGCCTTCACCCACCTCCTTGACGATTCGCCCGAGGGTTTCAGAAAACACTTCATGAATGATACCGGCATACAAGGATACTTTGTCCCCCCCTCGGTAATATATCATCGCCTTGTTGACGCCGGCCCTTTTTGCGATCTCGTCGATCCTGGCCCCCTCAAAGCCGACCTCCGCAAATACCTCCTTGGCCGCCTCGTTGATGCGCCTGATCGTATCCGCCTTCCTTTCCTTGAGTGATCTCTTTGCCATGCCTTTCCGCCACATAGAAACGCTACTGATTGTTTAACTATAGAGTTAATATATCAAGTTAAAACATATTGTCAAGCTATTTTGGCTTCGGAGCACCTTGGCGGGATAGCACTTTATCACTGGGTTTCTTATGGGGAAGATTTTACCGCTGCGATCAAGGCCGCGAACCTTTTCCGCAATCGGGCTCGCATTTTCCTCTTTAAGGGACCAGCTCACAGGGGGGCTGGGGTTCTATACTGTCTTTGCTTCCGGCATGTTTGATGTGACCGGGGTTTTTGCGGGCATCGTGGTCCTGGCCGTCCTGGCGATCATCATTAACGAAGGAGTAAAGCTCTCCGGGCAGAAGCCGGGGCATCTGTGGCAGAGTCTAGCGGAAGTGCGCCGAAGCCAGCCCGACTTCGCCCTGCGGGCTACGTCGCGGTCACCTTCCGCCATTCCTCCCCGTGCTTTCGCACGGGGAGGAATGGCGAAGGCGAGTGGAGACCGGAAAGCCAAATCATATGAAGGGCCTGTCCCTGTTATTTCTCTTTCCGGACCGGGCGGGGATATCAAAGGTTGTTGATCTCCCCCTCCCCCTTTGAAAGATCCTTGACCATGGATCGGAATCTCTTGAGGACGATAGGGTGGAAGCGCTTTCCAATCTGGGAGTCCATCCAATCGAGGACCCTGGTCATTGGCAGGGCCTTCTGGGTCGGGCGGTTCCGCCGCAGATTGTCATAGGTATCGGCAACACAGGCAATCATGCCGGCCAGGGTCAGATCCCTTCCTTTGACCCTCCTCGGATATCCCCCGCCGTCATAATGGAGGTGATGTTCATAGGCCATGATCGGGGGTAAATCCGGCATACCGGGGGTGGCCAGGAGGATTTCAGCCCCGCGCACCGGGTGTTCCCACCGCCGTTTCCTCTCTTCCAGACTCAAGGCCTGGCTGTTTGACAGCGAGATAGTAGGGGTCAGATGCATGCCGATGTCATGCAGGAGACCGCCGAGGCTCATTTCTTCTATGATGGACTCCTCAAGGTCCAGCTGCCTGGAAAGGGCCATACAAAGGGCTGAAACGTTGATTGCATGGATGTAGGGATCAGGATCACTGCTCCGCCTGTAAAGGATCATTTTCAAGGGCAGTTCGTCGCGCTCGATCATTCCTTCCAGCCTTTCTGTGGCCTCCTTTGCCAAGGACACCTTACTGGCGGAAAGGGGCCCGTCCAGACCGTTGAATATGTCTTTGAGGCTCCCTGACAGTGAAAGCACTGCCTGCCGCATTGACTCCACGCCCCCAGGGATCTCTTCCGGAGAGATTTGAGCCGTGTCCCCATAGGGCAGGGCTCCGGCCAGGAGGTGCGGGAACCTGTGCTGGTTCTTTGCAAGGACGAGGTCACCATTGGCGGGGTTCTTCAAAAGGGGCGCCATCAGCTTCAGGAAAAAAGTGAGTTCCTTTGTCGTTATGCCCCGGCGGAACTGAAGCCGCTGAAGCTTCATCTCCTCCATGCGGCGGACGACCTTTATGTGACTATCGGTCAGCTCCGTAATAGGCATATTTTCTATGACGACCTCGCCGTGCATGAAAAGGATTGTTAGGGCCGGCCTTTGAACCAGGTACCTGCTCAACGGTACGAGGAATTCCTTGACCCTCCTCTTGGATTCGGCATGGTCTTCGCCGTAGAGTGCCACGGTGCGAATGCTGCGCAGCAACCTGAAGTAGAGATCCCGATAGAAGGAATGCAGTCTTTCTTTTTTCTCCTGAACGCCCATGAACGCCTCCTGGCTGATCAGGTAAGATCCTGGCAAAGGGATCTAAGATCCCTCGGACCCTCCTCAATGACCTGCCGAAGGACCTTCCTTGCACTTTCGGTTCCGATTCCTGCCAGGGCATTCACGGAAGCCGCCTGCAAGGATTTCTGCTTCTTGGTCCTGAGGAAGGACTTGTGCAAGGCAGTTTCCTTTAGCAACGGGACGGCTTCTTCCGCCCGCAAAGCGCCGGCGGCCTCAATTGCCTTGAGGCGGACGTCGTGCGCAGGATGTTGCAGAAAGCCGATCACTTCCGCTACCATGTTACGGCTACCGCAGAGGATGACAATGTCGAGAAGCCGCGGGATATCCTGGTCCCGGGCTTCTCCAAACCTGTGAATGAGCTGTTTACCCAACTGGGGACCAAGACGGGTCAGGGAAGTCCGTATCCAGCGGGCCTGATCTCCCTGATCATCATCCAGCCCGAGGAAAAGGTCCGTAAGAAGATCTCCGGCCTTCAGGGGGAATAGGTGGCAGAGGGCATCTAGGGCACCTGTCTGCTTCGCATCATAGGTGTTGCATTGATCCAGCAGCCCGTGGAATAAGGGTTTGACATCTTCACTGCTTAGCAGGGAGTCTGTTTTCTCCCTGATGGGGTGGCCCTCGGGATAGTCTCCTAAGGCAAGGTACACGTCTTTAACCAAATCCCCTGCCACCCCATACTGCTTCTTTCCAAGCAACTGGCCGAGGAGTTCCCCTAGCCTGTCAAGCAACGGTGGGAGGAGATTCTTGGCCAGACCTTCATGGCCTTGACTAATGAGATCGATGATGAGTCCTGCCTTGGATCTTCTCAAGGAATCCCTTCCCAGGGTCCTCAACAGACGATCGATCTCCTGGTCCTCCACCGTAAGCCCTTTTATGCTGATGGATGCGGCAAGGCCTTCAATCTGATCCCGATAACGGGCGTGGAATTCAGCGGTCTCCTTGTGTCTGACGAGGACCTGTTCCAGGTTCTGCCAGTAAGCCAGGTCTTGAGAGGCCCTCTGCTCAGCGGCGAGCCTGATTTTCGCCCTTACCGATTCCAACAGCAGGTCCGGGTCCCTGTACCTTGAGATGGCACTCTTGAACAGATTGTTGAAAGCAGCCGACCTGATGCCTACCTCCCTGACGGCCTCCTGGAGCACCTCGAGAAACTGGTCGTCCTTCAACTCATCGAGCACCTCACCCACGATGTCGCTCTCCCTGTCCAGGAAATCATCCGGATCCGTGGATCCCAGGATTTGGACCTTGAGCCTTGATCCCAGGGAGTCCAGTATTCCCACCATGGTGACAGCGAAAGACTTTCTTTTTGCCGTGTCCACCCTGGACAATATGTTGCCTATATTGTGGATAAAGTTATTAAAGAGTATGCCCCTTTGATTCAGGCTTATCCCTTCGAGATCCTGATTCAATTTCAAGAACATGTCTCTGAGTCCCTTTCGATCATCGCAGAGGAGTATCAACCACTGGGTCTGTTCCTCGCTAAGATCAAAGGAACCGCTCCCGGCGGGCTGGAGGATGAGCTGCAGCCACAGGGCCTCGTCTTCCTTTTCCTGGATCATGCGGGACGCCATCTCCTGCAGAGTGGAGAAGATTGCATAATCGAGCAAACCGATCCTGGCGTTCTTTACATTCTCACGTCCCAGGGCAACCACGACATCTCTTCCTTCTCCCTTCTTGGCCCCGGCCAAGATTGTTACGAATGCCTCGAGCTCCTCGCTGCTGATCCTCTTCCCTATCAACAGGTAGGATATCCCCAGGAAATGGAAGAAGGTCAGGAGCTTTCTGAGGGACGGGTCCTTGGCTTTGTAAAAGGACCCTTCAAAGAAGATCGCATCCCTCCCCAAACCAACAAAGAGTGAATCGCGCCCCGTCATGGCCTTTTGGAGGGCTCCGTTCAAGAGTTTGATGTGACGGGCAAGAAGCTCGTGTCCCGGGGCGTAAAGACGACCGGTGTTGATCGCTCTCATAAGGGCGAGGACGAAATCGTTGACTGTGCCCGGCAGGGCATCCTGGGTCTTGTCGATTGGGGGTCTGGTGCTCATGGGATCATGGCCTTTGACTTTCCCTGATCTCAGGACACCTTATCTTCAAAGCCCGCATTTTGTCAATCCAAAACCCTTAAAAAGCAAGGGAAGACCCGCGCACCTCCTGAGGATATTCAGCCCCCTTCTTCATCTCCACCCGGGACAAAAGTGTTGACTCAAGGGTGAGGCAGAGCTAGGTATACGGTTGTTCGCCTAATTCCGGGAATGTTCAGATTGGGATTTTGCAGAGCCGAATAGTCCCTAGAGCGCTTGGTTGTTGCTGTTGATCAAGCCTTTGGCAAATGCCCGTGTTTATTAAATCCTGACCGGATAGCAACAGTCCAATCCGGAAAATAGCCGCAGGAACACCCGGGGCGTCCATTCGTGCGCAGAGCAGTTATTAATGCCTTAAAGGAGGTCGTTATGGAGTTTTTCCAGTGTATAGAGGGCCGAAGGAGCTATCGAGCGTTCTTGGAGAAAGATGTTGACAGGGCAGTATTGAAAAAGGTCATGGGGGCTGCAAATAGAAGCCCTTCTTACAGGAACAGCCAGCCATGGGAGGTCTTCATCGTGGCAGGGGAAAAAAGAGACCGCCTCGCCGAAAGACTCACCCGGGCGGCGATCTCAGGGGAGACGCCCAGCTCCGCCCTCCCGACTCCCAAGGAGTGGCCCGGAGCCCTGTCTAAGAGGATGGAGGAGCATACCCTCTTGCGACTCAGGGCAATCGGTATAGACCCTGATGATGAGGGAAAGGTCCGTGAAAGCGGTCTCAGGAACTACAGGTTTTATGATGCCCCCTGTGCCATTTTTGTGGGTATGCATGGGCCCTTGGCCTATTGGTCCGTTTATGACCTTGGGAGCTTCGTTCACGGCATCCTTTTGTCCTTGGAGGCCCAAGGCTTGGGAGGATGCCCTCAGGCCTCAGTGACACGTTATGGAAATATCATAAAGGAAGAACTCTCAATCCCAGAGGAAATCGAAATCATCATCGCTATTTCCGTCGGCTACCCTGACCCTGACGCACCGGTAAACGCATACAAGTCCAAGAGGAGAGAGGAAGCGGAATTCGTCAGATGGTATGGGCTCTAGCATCGAACCAACATTACTTCCGTGGGCTTTGCTCTAACGAGAAAAAGAGGGTGTTTTTCAGGGACCTCCAGTACAGCTATACACTTTTGTGTGTGTTTGAGAAGCCAAGGGCTCTGCTGCCTACTTCCTTGCAATGATGACCGCCAGGAGCCTGGCAACCCACAACCAGTGAACACATCAGTCTCCTTGGAGCGTATGTCCTCCGAGTCATCTTCTCTCCTCTCTGTGAAAACTCCCTCCAGCCTCACCTTTGGACACACGTCTTTGCCTCATGATCTCTGATAGTATGACCCCTGCGGCCACGGACACGTTGAGGGAAGTCATCCTTCCGACAGAGGGTATGCCCACCAACTGATGGCATCTTTCCTCTACGGAACGACTCAACCCCTTGGCCTCATTCCCCAAAATCAGGGCCACATTCCTGTTCCAATCAAATTGATAGATCGTCTCTGATCCACCCACAGAAGCTCCCACTATCCAGAACCCTCTCTTGTCAAGCTCATCCAGGGCCCTCCCCAGGTTTACCACCCTGGATACGGGTAGCGTGAACCAGCCGCCAGCAGATCTCTTGATGACTGTCCCTGTCATCTTCGCCGATCGGTCCTTGGGCAAGACCAGCCCCTGGGCACCAAAAAATGCTCCGGTCCTTACCAGGGAACCCAGGTTTCCCTCATCCGTGATGTGATCCGAGGCAAGAAGCAGGGCATAGCCGGGGACTTGGAGGGCCTTATCCACGAGTTCTTTTAAGGATGTGTATTGGAATCCTTCCGCCGAGACAACGATGCCCTGGTGGGTTACTGCTGGCATGAGTTGATCGAGATCCCGCCCACTGACGAACGTGACCTTGATGCCCCGCTCCGTGGCCAGTTTGATCAATTCCCCGGTCCGCGGCCCCCTTTTCCCCTCTCTGACAAAAACCTCCTTTATCTTGACATGTTCCTGAATGAGGGCCTCCCTGGCCGCGTTGATGCCGGGAATAAATTGAGCTGTGCCCATCGTCAATATCCCTATTCCTTTTCACGCATGTCTTCCAAGGTCATTCCCCATCTTCAAGAACCTTTATCTTGAAGACCTCTTCAACCCTCGGGAGCTGATGCGACGAACGACACCTCTCAGATAGAATGATGGACTCTACCTTGCGGACCGAATCATCCAACTCCCTGTTAAATACGATGAAATCGTACCATGCGCACGACTCCATTTCCTTGAGGGCCCTTTCGAGCCTGCTCTCAATAACATCCTTATCATCCGTGGCCCTTCCCTTCAGCCGCCTTTCAAGTTCCTCCAGAGAGGGCGGCAACACATATATCAGGAGTGATCCTTTGAAATGCCCCCTGATATTCCTTGCACCCTGGGGATCGATGTCCATGACCACATCCAATTTCCTATCCAGTTTCTCCTTGACCTCCTTGATAGAAGTCCCATAGTAGTCATCATAGACCTGAGCCCATTCCACAAAGGCCCCTTGCTCGACCATCCTGCGGAACTCCTCCCTGGAAACGAAGTGATAGTGCTTTCCGTCCACTTCATTGTTTCTCGGTGGGCGGCTTGTATGGGACACGGTATATCCCAAGCCTGCTACCCTTTCCATGACTTTGTTCAGGATCGTGGACTTGCCAACACCGGAAGGGCCGGAAATGACAAAGATGTGAGGAGCCATGGCTACTCCTCTATCTCTTCTTTGCTGAGTGTGCAGTCGGGGCTGAACCGCTGGGCGATGGTCTCTGACTGAATCGCCGAAAGGATGACATGATTGCTGTCCGTTATGATGACGGACCTCGTCTTTCTGCCCTGGGTTGCGTCAATGAGCCTTTTATCTTCCCGGGCCTCATCTCTCAGGCGCTTGATGGGGGCCGCATTTGGAGATATGATGGCTACCACCCTTCTTGAAACAACCGAGTTTCCAAACCCGATGTTTACAAGCTTTTGGTTCATGCCCGTGCCTCCTTTCATTCGATATTTTGTATCTGTTCCCTGATCTTCTCCAGCTCTGACTTGATCTCTACCGTCCTCATTGAGATGGATGCCTCGGAGGATTTCGAGCTCATGGTGTTCACCTCCCTGTTCATCTCCTGGATCAGGAAGTCCAACCTCCTTCCGATGGCGTCCTCTGCCTTCATGTACGTGCGAAATTGGTCCAGGTGACTTCTGGCCCTCACGATTTCCTCGGTAATATCCGCTCGCTCGGCCAGGAGGGCGACTTCCTGAAGAAGCCTGTTCTCATCAATCTCAATGTCCTCCGAAATCCTCTTGATCTTCTCCTTCAACCTCTTCCAATGTTCCTCATGGGTCTGGGACGCAATCCTTTCAATCTCCTCCAGGTGCTCCTCAATCTGGCACAATCTGCTTTGCAGGTCTAACTCGATCGCCTCCCCTTCCGTCAATCTCATAGCCTCATAGGAATCGAGGGCGCCGCCCATTGCTTCATGTAGACAGGGGCGAATCGAATCCGCATCAACCTCCTGGGGTTTCATAAGAATCACGTCTTTCATCTGAATGAGGGATTCTGCGGTGAGCCTTTGCTCGAGGCCGAACTCCTCGGCGAGCCTCTTCAGGATTCCCATATAGGCCTTTACAAGAGGCGCATTGAGTTCCAGGGTATATTCCTCTTCGCCTCCGTTTCTTTCCACCTGTATGAATACCTCGATGCGTCCGCGCTTTATCCTCTTGCCGACCTGTGATCTCATCTCATCTTCCATTGTCTGGAGCGATCTGGGGATTCTCATGATTATGTCCCGATATCGATTGTTCACGGACTTGAGTTCTACCACGAAACGTCTGTCGTCCTTGACGCATTCACCCCGACCGTAGGCTGTCATGCTCTTCATGAGTTTATCCGCCCCCCTCGAATTGGCGCTAATGTTTTAGCCCTGTCCTGCGACTTCTTTCATTTGTTGCTTGTAACGCTCGCGGACCAGGTTGAAGTACCCAATGACCTTCGGATCTGCATAGTCCTTGTAGGTCCATCGAAGTGGTATGAAAGAGCCCCTGTGAAAGATGAGCGTGAGATCCGCGTAGATCCCTTTGGCAAGATATATGCGGTGGGTATAGTTCTTCCCCGTGGCCAAGACCAACCTTTCAAGGGTGACATACCCGGGATCAATGTTGACTCTCCTCTTGCTGCCTTGAGCGTATTTCCCTTCGAGATCGTTGGTCTTCAACTTGATTTCAACAAGGCTCCCCGGCCTAATGAGGTCTCTGAAGGACAAAAAGCGCCGCAGAAGCGGCCACCCCATTTCTCTCTCATAGTATCTTGTGCGGTCAAAGGGAAGCACCTGGCTGATCCAGTCGGCAGGTCCAAAGATCCTTTCCATCTGTCCTATTGTTGCATCAATCAGTGCTTCCCGTGCCGAAAAGACGCTCGAGATCAGCTTAACGTCACCGGCCTCCCTTGGACTACTCATGATATCTGCCGACGCAGTGGTAATTAAACCCCATCTCTTTCATCCTGCTGGGTTCGTAGATATTCCTCAAATCTATGACCGTAGGGGATTTGAGAAGGGATTTCAACTTCTCCCAGTCCAGGAACCTGAACTGATTCCATTCCGTGATAATCATCAGGGCGTCGGCTCCGGCTGCCACGTCGTAAATGTCTTCCACAAATGTGACCTCTCGCAATACCTTTTGGGCATTTGACATGCCAGCAGGATCGAAGGCCGCGATCCGTGCCCCTTCCTTTTGTAGCTCCATTATGATCTTTATGGCGGGGGACTCCCTGATGTCATCCGTGTTGGGTTTAAATGTGAGTCCCAGGATGCCCAGGAGTTTGCCTTCCAGTCCGCCCAGGACCCTTTTCACCTTTTCCACCATTCTCTTGTGTTGTTCTTCATTAACCTCTATGACCGATTTGACAATCCTGAACTGGTATCCATGGGCCTCTGCCAGTCTGACAATGGCCCTCGTGTCCTTCGGAAAACACGACCCTCCGTACCCGGGCCCGGGATGCAGAAACTTCGGGCCTATCCTCCCGTCCAGGCCCATCCCCTTTGCCACCTGGTGGACATCTGCCCCCACCAGCTCGCAAATATTGGCCATTTCATTGATAAAAGAGATCTTTGTCGCCAGGAAGGCATTGGACGCGTACTTGATCATCTCCGCGGTTTCGACATTGGTAATGATGACCGGTGTCTCGATGAGATAGAGGGGAGAGTAAAGATCTTTCATTACGGCCTTTGCCTGTTCGCTGTCCGTCCCTATGACAACCCGGTTGGGCCTGAGGAAATCCTCAATGGCAGACCCCTCCCTCAGGAATTCAGGATTGGACACCACGTCAAAGGCGATCTTTTCCCTCTGGTACTTTGCCACGATCTCCCTGATCTCCTTCCCGGTCCCAACAGGCACCGTGCTCTTGGTGACAATTATCTTATACCCCTTCATGAGTTCGCCTATGGTCTTGGCTACCGCGTACACATACTCCAGATTGGCAAAGCCCGAGCTATCTGAAGGCGTCCCAACGGCAATGAATATGACGAGGCTCTTCTCGACGGCCTCTGCCACGTCAAGGGTAAAATGCAACCTGCCCGCAGATTGATTCCGCCTGACCATCTCCTCCAGTCCCGGTTCAAATATGGGAATGTTATTCTCTTTGAGGGCCCCGATCTTTTCCTCGTCCTTGTCCACACAGATCACGTTGTTGCCGAATTCGGCAAAACAGGTGCCGGTCACGAGACCCACATAGCCCACTCCAACGATACAGATATTCATCTGACACTTCTCCTGCCCTATTTCATTTGGTAGTATATGGCGCTCAATAGATCCTCAGTCTTGACCGCGGATGTCCCGACTTCGCCGACAACGATTCCAGCCGCAAAATTGGATAGGAGCGCGGCTGATTTCAGGTCCATCCCCGAGGCCAGTCCCAGGCAAAAGGTGGAGATCACCGTATCCCCTGCGCCGGTCACGTCAAAGACCTTCTTTGCAACCGTTGAGATGTGACTGATTTCACCGCCATTTTCAAAGAGAGTCATACCGTCCTTGCCCTGGGTTATCAAGACGGACCTGCAATCCAATTCCCGGAGCATGTGCTCGCCCGCCTTTACCAATGACACGTCGTCTTCGATAGCTATTCGGCAGAAGGCCCCTGCCTCGTGGTGGTTCGGGGTGATCACGTCTATCCCCCTATAGTATTCAAATTTGTCGGTCTTGGGATCAACGGCCAGGATGATGTCCCGATCCTCGATCAGGGTCCTGATCCCCTTCATTACTTCTCCTGTAACCACGCCTTTACCATAGTCAGCGACAATAACGGCATCCAGTCCCTCGATGTTATCTTTGATGAAGTCCAATATTCTTGTGACATGTCCCCCTTCCAAATCCCTCTTGTTTTCCCGATCGAATCTCACAACCTGCTGATTTTGAGCCACAACCCTCGTCTTTATGCTCGTTCTCCTGTTGGGCACCTTGATCAGACCGTCGGTTCTTAGGCCCAAGCCTTTTATTTCCCTCAGGATGTCTTCTCCTGTCCTATCCTCTCCTATCACCCCGCAAAGGAGGGGGCGGCCGCCGAGGGAACATATATTGTTTATCACATTGGCCGCACCCCCAAGCATCTGTGTCTCCTCTTTCACCTCCACAACAGGCACCGGGGCCTCTGGAGATATTCGAGAGACATTTCCCCAAACATATTCGTCCATAATGACATCGCCCAAAACAAGGATGTTGGTTTCACGGAACCTATCAATATATTGCCTAAATTCATCAACATTAAAATCGCTGAGTTTTAATTCCTTTATCATGGCTAATTCATCTTCCTTATCGCTTTTTCCTATTCCTTTTGGTACGTTTTACCTTAGCACCATTTTGTTCGATTTTCCAGAGAAATCAATTTGGAGGCGAGAGGAGCGCCCCGACTCTTGAACGTCCCTTCCCGCTCCAAGACAAAGGGGGTAACCTGTTGATGTCAATCAGGTTGACTTTTCCAGCCTTCTTTTATAAAGATTGCCAATCAGTCAAATCAAATTTTGGTTTGGAGGTCGTGGACCGATCCCGCATGCAAGACCGGGGTTGTGGGGATTGATTTTCTCTGCTGCGAGGTGGTCTTGAAAGATCTCTCTTTTGGAGTGAAGTCGTGAAGATCATTATAGTGGGTGCCGGCGATGTCGGCTTTCATATTGCACAGAAGCTCTCCGAGGAAAGCCAGGAAGTCTTTCTCATTGACAAAGACCCCGAAAAGATCAAGAGGATCACGGAGAACCTGGATGTCCAGGCCATCCTCGGATCAGGGACAAGTCCCGGGATACTGAAGGCCTCTGGCATAAAGGACGCGGATCTCCTTGTGGCAGCCACCGACAGTGACGAAGTAAACATCCTTGCCTGCCTCCTTGCACGCAACCTGAATCAGTATATCCTCAAGGTCGCCCGAATCCGAAACCCGGAGTACCTCCAGGAGGAGGACCTCTTTAGCCCCAGCCTATTGGGTGTTGACCAGATAATCAACCCGGAATCTTTTATGGTCGAGACGATCATGAATCTCATGATCTTCCCGGGGGCTTCGGATGTCATAGAATTTGTGGACGGCCGTGTCAAATTGATCGGCATCACCATTAAACCCGATTCACCTTTTGCCGGGAAGCAACTCCTTTCTGTCAAGGGCCTGGAAGGGAAGATGTTGGTCGGGGCCATAGTCCGGGGAGAACAGGTCATCATTCCCCACGGGGAGGACACCATACAGGCCCATGATCTGGTCTATGTGGTGGTCCGGGGCAACGAACTCTCCGACATATACAAGATACTGAATCCAAAGGAGGAGGAACTCCGAAGGGTCATCATCGTAGGGGGAGGTCAGACCGGAACTGCCCTCGCGTCGGCCCTTGATCGTACAAAGATCAATGCCAAGATTATCGAGAAGGACGGCGAGAAATGCACCGCCCTGGCAGAAAAACTTGAGAGGGTTATCGTCATTAACGGTGACGGCACAGACAAGAACCTGCTGGAAGAGGAAAATATCCGCGATGCTGACTTCATTGTTGCCATTACGGGAGATGAAGAGAGTAATGTCCTCATCTCCTTGCTCGGAAAGGGTCTTGGTGCAAAGAAGAACATCACCCGGATAGACAAGCTGAGTTACATCCCTCTCGTCTCGGCCATCGGTATCGATACGGTTGTAAGCTCCAGGCTTTCCGCGATCAGGGCGATACTCCAGTACATCCGCAAGGGAAAGATCATCTCCGTAGCACCCCTAAAGGGCGAACACGCCGAAGCAATCGAGGCAGAGGCCCTCGAGACGTCGGATATCGTAAATGTACCCCTCTACAAGGTGAAATTTCCCAAGGGGGCTCTCGTTGGGGCCATAGTCCGCGAAGAAGACATCGTTATTCCCAGGGGCGATAGCGTGATCAAGCCCAAGGACCGTCTCATCATCTTTGCACTTCAAAAGGTCATCCCAAAGCTGGAGAAACTTCTTACAGTCAAACTGGAATACTTCTGATGCACACCCATTCCGTCATACGCTTTATTGGAATCCTTGTCTTTTTCCTTGGCCTTTCCATGGCCTTTCCCTTTATCGTGTCCTGGGCCTTCGGGGAGCATGATGCCCTGCCACTCCTCTATTCCATGATAATTGTCATGGCCCTTGGCGTTTTCCTTTACGTCATTGCCAGGAATCAGGAGGTCAAGGTCCTCGGCCATCGTGACGGGGTGGCAATAGTAACCTTTGGATGGATTGCTGCGGGTTTTGCTGGGGCAGTTCCTTATATCCTTTCAGGGGCCATACCAGATCTGACGGACGCCTATTTTGAATCCTTGTCGGGCTTTACAACGACAGGTGCTTCGATCTTGGAGAACATTGAGGGGCTTCCCAGGGGCATCCTCATGTGGAGGAGTATTACCCAGTGGTTCGGCGGGATGGGGATCATTGTGCTTTCTATTGCGATTTTGCCCTTCCTGGGGGTCGGGGGAATGCAGCTCTATAAGGCTGAAGTGCCGAGTCCTGTGGTGGACAAGCTAAAACCCAGGATATCGGATACGGCAAAGACACTCTGGAAGGTCTACATTCTCATCACCGCCCTTGAGATCCTCCTCCTCTTCCTGGGAGGAATGCCCCTGTTTGAGGCAGTTTCTCACGCCTTCTGTACCATGCCCACCGGCGGGTTTTCACCCAAGAATGCCAGCATCGCTCACTACAACAGCTCCTATTTTGACGGAATCCTCATTGCCTTCATGATCATTGCGGGAATCAACTTTTCGCTCCATTACAAACTGCTCAGGGGTGATCTCGCCATCTTCGGAAAGGATCCGGAATGCAGGGTCTATCTTACCGTTGTGTTTCTATTCATCCTACTGCTCACCTTCAATCTACATGGCACGGTCTATGCTTCTCTGGCAAAGGCATTCAGATATGCGGCATTTCAGGTGAGTTCCATTATCACGACGACCGGCTTTGCCACCGCCGATTTCGATCAATGGCCCGCCCTTTCCAAGAAAATCCTGGTCTTATGCATGTTTCTGGGCGCCATGGCGGGCTCTACGGGGGGCGGCATAAAGATCGTACGGATCATTCTGCTGGCCAAGCATGCCTATCAGGAGATATTTCGCATCATCCACCCCCACGCCATTACGACGGTAAAGCTTGGCGGCAAGGGGGTACCCCAGGAAGTGTTGAGCAGCATCTGGGGGTTCTTTATCCTCTACCTCGCCATATTCGTTACCTCTGCAATCATCATGGCATCCCTGGGGCTTGACATGGTTTCGAGCTTCGCATCCGTTGCAGCATGCATCTTTAATGTCGGCCCCGGTCTCGGGATGGTTGGCCCCACGAAAAACTATCTCCTTATCCCTTCCTTGGGGAAATGGATATTGATATTCTGCATGCTCGTGGGACGGCTCGAAATATACACGGTCGTGGCACTCCTGATCCCCGAGTACTGGCGGAAGTAGGAATCGGGACCCACCACCTGCCTCAATCGGACTCCCTCACACATCTCAGCAGGACGAGCCGGCTAAGACAAGACCTTCAACATAAAAGGGATGGCAACGAATGCACCCAGGGCACTTCCGATATTGGTGAACACGACGACCATAAGCACCCTGGTGATCTTGTTCCTCCAGAATCCCTTGAGGGACGAAATATCCTCCGGTAGCGTCTCAAAATCCTTGACCTTCGGCCTCCGCACGATGACCTCCACGATCCCGGCCACCCAGCCCGCGGCAATCATAGGATTGAGTGAGGTCAGGGGAGACGCAAGGATTGCTGCGAAAACAGTCAATGGGTGCGCAAAGGCTGCTCCAGCACCCATCCCTGCCAGGACGCCGTTCGCCAGGATCCAGTATTTGACCATGTGCTTCCCCGTCTCTGCCCCGGCAGAAAAGAAGCCCAGTACGATGAGAATAAGAATGATTCCCGGGACAGCCCATTTCAAGTAACGGGTAAAACCCCTCCTTTTGGGGATTTGATCAAGTTCGTGGATGTCAACGGCCTGGCCCCAGAACCTCTCGATTCCCGGGACATGCCCTGCCCCGACCACGGCCACTATCCTGTGTCCAGGCGCACTCCTTATCTTGTGAGCCAGGTACCGATCTCTCTCGTCGATGAGAACGCGCCTTACCTGGGGGAAGGACTCCCCTATCTCGGAGAGCAAAGCCTCGAGCACATCCTTCTTTTTCATCTCTTCAATGTCTTCTTCTTTGATGGAGTCTATCTGACCGAAGGACGTCACCAACTGAAAGAAGAGTTTCACCTTTGGCCAGAGGCCTATCTTTCGCCATGCCCTTGAAAGAGTGACGCGCACGTCCCTGTCTGCGAGGCAGATCTCCGCCCCAACCAAATCCGCGGCCTCAATGGCCTGAATCATCTCTTCACCGGGTTTGACACCCAGCCTTTTTCCAATCTTCTTCTGAAAATAGGCGAGGACCATGTTCAAGAGGAGGAGGGATGCCTTCTTCTCCCTGATCACTGTGAGAAGATTCGTGTTTTGCCACGCACCCCGATCTCTCATGGCCTGGTACCTCGCCTGACACAGCTCCAGGCACACCGTATCCGGTCTTTCCCGGTGAATGGTGTCCTTTACAAGGTCCGCGCTTTCTCTGGAGACGTGTGCCGTTCCCACCAGAGTGATGGTCTTTCCATCGGAGGCCAGTTGGTGTACATTGTGCTCATTTGTTTCCATTGAGTCACCATTGCGCCCGGGTCAAAGGCCGCGATGCTCCTACAGATCCCCTGTGGCACCGGGGGTGTCCTTCATGGTCGGATAAGTGCCGGAGAGCGATGTTCGGGCCGCAGCCCACCTTGCGACGAGGCATTTCTTGTAAACATGGGCATCCCCGCCTCCCATTGCGCGAGCGTTCTTCCCACGTATCTACAAAAAAAAAGCACCTCATCTGTCCCAGACGAGATGCACAAGAGGGTCTCTGATCACACTGGCGGACTACAGTTTTGCTACGTTCTTTGCTACCGGGCCCCTGTCGCTCTCTTCCAGGTCAAAGGTGACCCGGTCTCCCTCGTTGAGGGTCTTGAAGCCATCCATGTTTATGGAAGAAAAATGCAAGAATACATCCGGGCCTTCTTCCTGGCTAATAAACCCATAACCCTTTTTGGCATCGAACCATTTGATTACTCCCTCACTCAAGACTTTATCCTCCTTAGAAAATAAGATATTAAGTCCCCAAAGCCCGAATCGCCCCTCATCGTGAGAACACATCTCTTGTGCTCAAGGGAGAACACGACTTCCCAAGGTTCAAGGACCCGTCGAGCACTTACATTAGATTATCAAGTAACAAAAGGTCAAGGGAAAAGTGGAGACCCACGGGCGAGCCATCGGCACCCCCTCGTCTCGTCGAATTGCTTCCCAATCGGCAGGACTTAGTGGTACGACATCCCGCCCTTAACCGCATTCATCCACTGCCAAAACCGTGGCTGTCCGCGGGGCGGATAGATGGTTTGAGGACAGGGAAGGGTTCGAGAATTCTCTTGACCTCGGGCGACCGGTACTCATAATGAGGAGGGTGTATCTGTGCTCGGGGCCCGTCCGGCAAGGCCCGTGTCCATGATCCGTGACGGCAGGACGGAATCTATCAGCGTCCAGGAGGAGGGACAATGAAGGCAATGGTCCTAAAGGAGATCTGTGAGATAGAAACTGGTTCTGGCGAGAGAAAGAGGCCTGATCTCCCCTTAAAAAGGAATCCCCTTGACCTTGCAGATATCCCGGTCCCAGAGCCGGGGGCCAATCAACTCCTTGTGAGTGTCGATAGGTGCGGCATATGCCACACCGAGCTGGACGAGATCGAAGGAAGGCTTGTTCCGCCCGAATTCCCCGTGGTGCTGGGCCACGAAATCATCGGCAGAATCGTCGCCATGGGCCCTGGGGCCAACAAATTTCAGATTGGTGACAGGGTTGGGATCGCCTGGATAAACTCCAGTTGCGGGCAATGTCCCTTTTGTAAGAGGGGTGACGAGAACCTCTGTGACCGGTTCCGTGCCACCGGACTAGATGCCCCGGGAGGCTACGGGCAATACACGGTTGTCTCGCAAGATTTTGCCTATCCGATCCCCACCGTCTTTTCTGACTCCCAGGCCGCGCCCCTCATGTGTGCCGGCATAATCGGATACAGGGCATTGAGACTATCAGGCCTAACACCAGGCGGGGTTCTCGGGCTTTTTGGATTTGGTGCTTCGGCCCATATTGCCATTCAGGTTGCAAGATACTGGAACTGCACGGTCTTTGTGTTCACCAGGGAAGGACAAACCGCCCACCAGGAATTGGCAAAGAAACTGGGTGCCGCCTGGGTGGGGGCCACAGGCGAAGCTCCCCCCGAGAAACTGGACTGTGCCATTGATTTCACCCCTGTTGGGGAGCCGGTCCGGGAGGCCCTTCGCGTGCTGAAGAAGGGAGGAAGGGTTACCATCAATGCCATCAGAAAAATAAGCCCCATACCTGAATTGGACTATGCCCAATACCTGTGGCACGAAAGGGAGATAAAGAGTGTGGCCAATGTGGCCAGGAGGGATGCCCTGGAGTTCTTGCCCCTGGCAGCAGAAATCGGCATCCTCCCCGAAGTCCAGGAGTTTGAACTGGAGCACGCAAACCAGGCCCTGGTCATATTGAAAGAGGGGAAAATGCACGGAGCAGGCGTGCTGAAGATACCCCGCTAGGCCGGTATCGGCTTGAAAAGCATATACCGGGACGATAAAGGCCTGGTGCCCGGGGACCGACTGAAGCCAAAGACATCCGGGAACAAGACCTTTTGCGTCCATGCCTTTTTTCCGACCCGCCCCATCTCCGCATGTTTCCTGCTTCGTTGCAGGGGATAAACCTGCGGTGCGCCGGGCATATAAATATTGATGGTAGTACAAATAGGCATTATATTGATTTATTGATGTGACTGCACGGAGTTACCTATCAATATGGACAAGCCACGTGTCATATTCTCGTACTTTGTTTTTTGTGCCGGCATTCTTGCCCTCGGAGCCTGCGTGAAATTGGGGCCCGAATATGGGGCTCCCGACCTTGGGGCCACGGTTCCCTCCTCCTATCAACAGGCCGATAGGGAGTCTGCCATGCCGGGACTCGATGATCGCTGGTGGGAGAGCTTCCATGACCCTCAATTGAACAGGCTTGTCGAGGAGGCCCTGGCGAATAACTGGGACATAAAAAAGGCGACCTCCCGTGTCCTGGAGGTTCGCTCGCTGGTTGCCCAGGCCCACGCGGAGCGCCTGCCAAGATTCGACCTGCAGGCCCAGGCACAGAAACAGCGTCAGGCATCTGCCGGCCCCTTCGGAACGACCCCCTCGAGAAAGACGACAAGGAGCCACGTCCTTTCCATACCCGCTTCCTTTGAAATAGACCTTTGGGGTCGCCTGGCAAGGGCCGAAGAGGCTGCCCGGGGCAATCTTGTGAAGGCAGAAGAGGACAGGCGCACCATCGCTCAGTCAATCGTCGCAGAGACCATCACCCTCTATCTCCAGATAGAATCCCTGGAAAGAAGAATCCAGATAACCGAGGAAAGTATAAGGAGCTATCGGCTCAGCCTGGAGGTTGTTGAAAACCGTTATCGCCGGGGGCTCACCTCCGTACTGGACGTAAGACAGGCCCGGAGGCTTCTGGCACAAACCGAGGCTTCTCTGCCGGCCCTGCGCCAGCAACTCGGCACCCTTCAGCAGAGACTCGCGGTCCTCGTAGGTCGATATCCCGAGACCCGCCCCGCCAGAACCCACTCGGCAGATTACTTCAAACAACTCGAGCCCGTGCCTCCAGGACTCCCTTCCGAACTCCTGAAGCGTCGTCCGGACATCAGGGCGTCCGAGGCCCTTCTCGTTGCCCTCAATGCGCAGATCGGCATCGCAAAGGCCAATCGCTTCCCGAGGATTTCCCTGACAGGCAGCTATGGATATTCCAGTGATGAACTAGCAGAACTCCTCAATCCCGCCAGCGAGTTCCGGAGAATTGCCGCAGGCCTTCTCATGCCGCTCTTCGACGGTGGCAAGCTCAAGGCCGCTCAGCGGGCTGCCGAGGCCCGTTACAGACAAGGTTTAGCCGATTACGCAAAGAGCCTGTTGAATGCCTTCTCCGAAGTGGAGAGTGCCCTGCTGACCAGGAGGGAACAGCTGGAGCGCCGGAAAAAGATCCTGGAATTCCTGGCTGAGGCCAGGGCAACGCAGCAGGTCGCGCAAAGCCGTTACATGAAAGGACTCGTCAACTACATCAATGTCCTGGATGCGCAACAAACCAGATTCCAAGCTGAGCAAAACCTGGTTGCGGCGGACCTGGATCTCTTGACAAACCGCGTCAATCTTTACAGGGCCCTCGGTGGAGGCTGGGGTGATCCAGGACCGGTGCCCTCTGATAGAAACTCCGAGAAACGTGCCACAAAGGATGGTGTGCCATGAAGAAACTGCTGAGATTGTTCATACATTTCCTCATCGTGGTCGCCTTGATCGGGATCGGTTACTTTGGGATGAACGAACTCAAGGCAAGTAAACCCCAGATCAAAAGGAGAATGCCGTCAAAGCCGACACCGGTGGTCCGCACAATAAGGGTTGAACCCAAGACCCAGCCTATCATTGTCCGGCGCGAGGGCACAGTACGTCCCTTGAAGGAGATAAATGTCATTCCCCAAGTAGGAGGGAAAGTTATCTATGTATCTCCCAACCTGGTGAACGGGGGGGAGTTCAAAAGGGGGGACCTTCTGCTTCGGATCGATCCCACAGACTATAAGCTGGCCCTCACCCTGGCAGAGGCCAAGGTAAAAGACTCCGAGAGCAAGCTGCGGCTCGCAGAAGAGGAGGCTGCGGCTGCGAGAGAGGAGTGGAAACTCATTCATGGACGCTCCGGCACCTTGAAGAAGCCACCCCCTCTCGTGGCAAGAGAACCCCAGCTTGCAGCTGCCAGGGCGCGCCTGGACGCTGACAGGGCAGACCTGAGAAAGGCCGGGCTGAACTTGGAGAGAACCAGACTAAAGACCCCTTTCAACGGCCGAGTGAGTCAAGAGAGCGTGGATGTGGGACAGTACGTGACTCCCGGCCAACCCCTTGCGAGTATCTATTCCACGGACGCGGTGGAAATCATGGTGCCGTTAGAGGAAAGGGATCTCCAATGGATCGATGTTCCCGGCTTTACCAAAGGTGATGGCCCCGGTTCCAAGGCAGCAGTGAGAGCTGACCTGGGCGGAAGGGAGCTCAGGTGGGAAGGACAGGTAGTGAGAGCGGAGGGAAAGATAGATGAAAGGACCCGAATGATAAACGTGGTGGTCAGGGTCATGGACCCATTTGTAAAAAGACCTCCCCTGGTCCCCGGGCTTTTCGTGAAGGTCGACCTGGAAGGCAAGACGCTACAGGATGCTGCCGTCATCCCCAGGTCGTCCCTTCGGGAGGACAAAACCGTATGGGTGGTTGATGCTGGCGGCCGGCTCCGTTTCAGGAGGGTCGAAGTGGCGAGATTCCACGGGAACACGGTCCTTGTCCGGTCTGGTCTGAAAAGGGGGGACCTCCTCGTCACCTCAACCCTGCAGGCGGTCACAGACGGCATGGTTGTCAGGGCAGCAGACCCCCAGGGCAGGCTCATAAGGACTGCTGGTGGGGGAAGACAGGGGCCCCCGTCAACAGATCAAGTAATTGCAACGATCGGAGCACGGCTCAAACTCACTGACCAGCAGATGATGGAAGTTCGTCCAATCTTGCTGGAACATATCAGAGAACAAGACTCCGTTAGGAGGAGATTTGGCGGAAAGGGATTCTCAGGAATACAGAAGCTGGCAAGCAATATGCAGAAGCTAAATGCCAGAACCAAGAAGCGCCTACAAGGCGTGCTTTCCCCGGAACAACTGTCCGAGTACGAGACATACCTTGAGGAACAAAGGCAGAAGAGGAGGAGCTCCTTTGGTCCCCCAGGCTGAATCAACCAATAGGACCAATCAAACAAATGAAACGAATCAAACCAATCAGACTTGTTGAACCAGTGAAGCCCCCCTTGTTTCCGCACGGGGCATCCTGGCGAAGAAGAGTGAAACCTCGAGGATAGGTCCCGATGAAAAACTTCGTAGCCTGGTTCGCCGAGAATCATGTCGCCGCCAACCTCCTCATGTTGTTCATGCTCCTGGCAGGTGCCATCACCGCCTTGACCATGAAGATGGAGGTCTTTCCCGAGTCAACCCTGGATCAGATTTCTATCACTACGTCCTACCCGGGCGCCTCCCCGGCAGAGGTGGAGGAGGCCGTCATTCGCCGCATTGAAGAGAGGGTCGCGGGCCTTGCCGGGCTCAAAAAGATTGAGTCTACTGCAAGGGAAGGCTCGGGAACCGTGATCCTGGAAGTCATGAAGGGATGGGACCTGGAAAACCTCCTGGACGGCGTGAAGGCCGAAGTGGACCGCATTACCACATTTCCCGAGGAAGCCGAGAAGCCGGTCGTCAGGGAAATGATCAGGCAGGTCTTTGTCATTATGCTTGCTGTCTATGGAGATGCCCCGGAGAAGACCATCAAACACCTTGCCGAAAAGGTGAAAGACGATATTACCAATCTCCCCGGCATTACACTTGCCCAGGTCTCGGGCGTAAGGACAGGTGAAATCCACATTGAGGTATCCGAGAAGACCCTCAGGCAGTACGGGGTCACCCTGGGCCAGGTGGCCGAAGCGGTTCGCCGTGCAAGCCTGGACTTGCCCGCAGGAAGCATCAAGACCGCAGGAAGCGAAATCCTCATCCGGACCAAGGGCCGGCGTTACCATGCCCGCGATTATAGGGACATCCCGGTGATTACGAGGGGCGATGGCAGTGTTGTCACCCTGGGCCGGATAGCAGAACTCCAAGACGGCTTCGAAGACGTGGATAGATTCGCCCGCTTCAACGGGAAACCGGCCGCCTTGGTCCAGGTTTACAGGGTGGCCGATCAGAGGGCCCTCGACGTGGCAAACACCGTCAAGAAATATGTCGAAAAGATCAAAGATACCATGCCCGCCGGTGTTGAAATAGCAATCACCCGGGACATGTCCCAGGTACTCAAGAGCAGGATTAACCTCCTCCTCAAGAACATGGGCATCGGGCTTGTCCTCGTCATCATCATTCTCGGACTGTTCATGAACATCAGGCTGGCCTTTTGGGTGACCTTGGGCATTCCGGTTTCCTTCGCCATAAGTTTGTGGCTGCTGCCGCAATTCGATGTCACCCTCAACATGATGTCCCTCTTTGCCTATATCATGGTCCTGGGCATTGTGGTGGATGATGCCATCATCGTGGGCGAAAACGTGTTCAGAAAACAGGAGGCCGGATATCCTCCCCTGAAGGCTGCTGTGGAAGGGACCCTGGAAGTGGGACGTCCCGTCATTTTTGCCGTGCTCACCACGGTTGCTGCATTCTACCCTCTCCTCCTTGGCTCGGGTGGAATGGGAAAGGTCATGAGCAATATCCCCTTTGTCGTCATATTGGTCCTGATGGGGTCCCTGGTTGAATCCCTGATGATACTGCCCTCCCATCTGGCCGGGAGCAAAGCCGCGGCCAAGATGAGTCGTCGAAAAGGCAAGGGGGAAAACCCTATTGATCGGGGCCTGAAGGCCTTCATTCGGGGGCCGTATTTCAGGTTTCTGCGGTTATGTATAAGATGGCGCTATGCTACCGTGGCCCTGAGCATTTCCCTACTTCTCCTGGCAGTGGGGATATGGCAAGGGGGTCTGGTGAGGTTCACATTCTTCCCCAGGGTGGAGGGAGATACCATGATCTGCACGGTCACGATGCCTGCCGGAGTCCCTGTTAGCCGGACGGTGGATGTCGTTACCCATCTCGAGGAGGCCGCCCAAAAGGCCCTGGGTAAACTTGACAGAGAGCGGCCAGCCGGGGCACCGCCCCTCCTTGAAAGTATCCAGTCGATCGTCGGGTCCGCTGGGGGCCGGGGCCCGGGATCCGGCGGGGCAAGCGTGGGCGGCCACCTGGCCCAAGTTATCGTCCGTCTAATAGACAGTGAACTAAGGCAGATGAGCACCTTCGAGATAGGCAATTTGTGGAGAAAGGAGGCCGGTCCCATCCCTGATGCCGAGTCAGTCTCCTTTGCCGCATATCTCTTTCGGGCCGGGAACCCCGTTGAGGTCCATCTATCCCACGATAACAACGACCTGCTCCTCGCGGCAGCAGAAGGACTGAAAAACGAACTGGGGCAATACCCGGGCGTATTCGACATAGGCGACAGCTTCCTCGCCGGGAAGCCCGAGATGCAACTCAAACTGAGGCCCGTCGCCAGGCCCCTGGGCCTTACACTAGAAGATCTCGCGCGGCAAGTAAGACATGCCTTTTACGGTGCAGAGGCCCTGCGTTTCCAGAGGGGTGAGGATGAGGTCAAAGTCCTGGTCAGATACCCCGAATCAGAGCGAAAATCACTGGGCCATGTTGAAGAAATGCGGATACGCGCCCCCGGCGGCTCAGGGGTTCCCTTCAGCCAGGTCGCAGAGGTCAAGATGGACAGGGGTTATGCATCTATCGAACGCACTCAGCGTCTTAGGGTGATCAAGGTCACGGCTGACGTGGACGAAGAGACGGCAAACGCCAATGAAATCCGTGCAGACCTTGAAAAGAGGGTGCTTCCCGAACTCCAGGCAAGGTTTCCTGATTTGAGATATACCATGGAAGGGGAAGGCAGAGAACAAAAAGAGTCCCTCGCTGACGTAATAAGGGGTTTTGCTATTGCCCTTTTCTGCATCTACGCCCTTCTTGCCATCCCCTTTAGGTCCTTCACTCAGCCCCTTATCGTGATGTTCGCCATACCTTTCGGGCTTCTGGGGGCCCTCCTGGGACATATGGTAACAGGCTATAACCTGACTGTCGTGAGTCTTTTCGGGATGGTGGGGCTTTCCGGCGTGGTCGTGAACGATTCGCTGGTGCTTGTCCACGCAACCAACAGGATACGAGACAATGGAGCTACCACCTTCGAGGCCATCCTAAAGGGGACGGCCTTGCGTTTTCGTGCAATCATATTGACATCCCTGACGACCTTTGGGGGGCTTACCCCCATGCTCCTGGAAAAGAGCCTCCAGGCCAATTTCCTTATCCCCATGGCAATAAGCCTGGGCTTTGGGGTCCTCTTTGCGACTGCAATTACACTCATCCTGATCCCGTGCGGTTATGTCATCTTGGATGATATCCATGGACTCATTTCATCTATCAAAGGAGGAGTCTACTTAGCTCCTAGGCCTGCGGACCCGAAATCTGATCAATAGCGCTCGCCGCAGCCCCGCAAGCGGGATCTCCGCTTCACTGCGATAAGCTGCGGGCCGTCCCTAAGGGAACTCCATGAAAGACTTGAAAATCTGCTCTCCAATGAATATTGTTTCGCTATAACAAATACTTTCTTGGCGAGTATCAAAAGGAGGGTTTCACATGTTTGATCTCGTGAAAAAGACAATGCTCACCGGAATAGGCCTTGCCGTTATGACCAAGGACAAGGTCGAGGACCTTGCCAAAGAAATGATAGACAAGGGCAAGATGTCGGAAAGAGAAGGCAAGGAGTTGATCGATGAACTCTTGAGAAAGTCGGAGGAGGCCAGAAAGGACTTTGAGTCCAGGGTCGAAGAGATTATCCACAGGGTCTTGGAGAAGATCGACGTCGCCACGAAAGAAGATGTGGATAAGATAGAGAAGAAGATAAAGGGCCTGGAGCAAAGGGTTTCAAGGGACAAGAAGAGAACCGCTGACGAATAGACATTCCTCCGGCCGCCGCCTGATGTCGTCACTTCCTGCAGACTCAAAAAGGGTAAGGAGGGAGGGTCGCTCGGAGGATTGTGGTCCAAGTGCTGAGCGTGGGTCATGAAGGGGCACCCACTTTGTTCTGGCCCGCAGCGAAGCGGAAGGCAAGGGAAAAGGGATGCACATTCGAAAGATCGGGATAATCGGAAGGACCTACCGTCACGTACAACGATACCGACAGATCCTGGCCGTCCTGTTTCGGTACGGCTTCGGGGATCTCGTGGATACGCTCAAGATTGAGCAATACATCGAAGTAGGCCTCCAGATGATCTCTCGAAAGCGCAGGGAAAAGATAGAATCCCTCACTCGCGCCGAGAGGGTCAGGATGGCCCTGGAGGAGTTGGGGCCAACCTTTGTCAAGATGGGCCAGTTCCTTTCGACACGTCCTGACCTCCTGCCCGTGGAGTTCATCAAGGAACTGGAAAAACTCCAGGACCACGTTCCGCCCGTAGAGTTTCCCGAGGTGGAAAAGATCATCGAAACCGAGCTCGGTGCGCCCCTGAGGGACACTTTCATGGGCTTTAGCGAGACCCCCCTAGCTTCGGCATCCATCGGCCAGGTCCATCGTGCCACGCTCATGGATGGTGACGAGGTCATTGTCAAGGTGCAGCGGCCACATGTCCGGAAGACCATTGAGGTGGACCTCGAAATAATGCTTCATATCGCTACCCTGACGGAGCGCCATTTGAAGGCTGCAGAAGTCCACCGGCCCACCCGGCTGGTGGAGGAATTTGCTCGCACCATTGAGAAGGAACTGGATTATACCTTTGAGGCGGCCCACGTGGAGAGGTTCGCCATGCAATTCATGGGCGACCGGACGATTTATGTCCCCAAAATCTATCGTGAAACCACAACGAGGTGCGTATTAACAATGGAATATGTCAGGGGAGTCAAGGCCTCTGACATTGAGAAACTGCAGCAGGAAGGTCTCGATACCCGCGAGATCGCTCGCAGGGGCTTTGACCTTATCCTCAAGCAGATCTTTGTGCATGGTTTCTTCCATGCCGATCCCCATCCCGGAAACATCTTTGTCCTCCCCAACAACGTCATATGCTACCTGGATTTCGGGATGATGGGCCGGATCAGCAGAAAGAGCAGGGAAAACTTCGCCGACCTGGTCATGAGTATCGTCAGGAGGGACGAGGTCAAGGCCACGGATGCCTTTCTGAGGCTGACGACAAGAACGGACGAGCCGGACCGGGATCGCCTGGAGCGAGACGTGGCGGACTTCATAGACCGTCATTTCTACAGGCCCCTCAAGGACCTGGACCTCATGAAGATACTCCATCAACTCATGGAGATCGCGTCTCGATACAAACTCATCATTCCTCCGGACCTCTTCCTCATGATAAAGGCCCTTGGTAACGCAGAGGGGCTCGGTCGCAAGCTCGATCCCAATTTCGATGCGACCAGTCAGGCCGCACCCGTTATCAAAAGTGTGCAGATGCAAAGGTTGCACCCGAGGAGGATTGGAACGGATCTGGTGGATTCGGGGATAGATTTTCTTCACCTCCTGATGGAGATCCCGGGAGAGGTCCGTGACATCTTGAGGCAGGCCAGGCTCGGAAGGGTCAAGCTGGAATTCGAGCACCGGGGCCTCGAGCCCATGCTGTCCACGCATGACCGAATCAGCAACAGGCTCGCCTTTGCCATAGTCCTGGCAGCCCTTATCATTGGCTCGTCCCTCATCGTACTTTCCGGCATCCCCCCGAAATGGCACGAGATACCTCTCATCGGCCTCGCAGGGTTTCTCATTGCCGGCATCATGGGTTTCTGGTTACTGGTGACCATTCTGAGGCGAGGCCGCATGTAGGCCTGCTCAGCCTATTCGAACCCGCAATATTTTAGCCCTTTTCAAGGAATTGGGGCCTCAGCAATCTCTTTCCAGAGGTGAAAGACATCAGGAGGAATGCCTCATTGTGTGCCGGTCAGGCGGTCGGTTACCTCATCGTCATGCCAAGATTTCCTTCCCGTAGATAATGGATATGGCTATCCGACCGCCAGGCCCTTGAGCTATGCGAATGGAGTACCACTGAAGCAAGTTCACCTCTTCCAAGAGATCCCCCCGAGCCCCTATAGTTCTATCATCTTTCCTAGAGCTAAAGTGTTATTCGAGCCCCAATTCGTCAATGACTCTCTTCACAAAATCAAAGCCGTCCGGCTGATAGGCGGGCGGAGTCCAGGGCATCTCCTTCAGGGAGAGGATCATCGATGGCAACCGGTCAAAGGGAATGGCCACCAACTGGTATCCCTGGGGGAAGAGTTTTCTGCGCTTCATGCCGTGGCCGAGTCCTGTCACACTGTAATTCAGCTCCCCGGATAGATAGGGGTGAACCAAGATCCACGCGCACCCAATGACAGGGGAATAGCGGCTCGTCCACATCTGTCCTGTGCGGTAGCTCAAGGCCCTGAGCAAGATCTCCGTCTGGTCCGGCCGTGCAAGGCAAATGAACACATCAGGCTCATATTTGAGTTTCTCAAAGGGAGCAAAAAGCACGTACTTCACCACGCCTCGAGCGATCCTGGGGGTATAGTGATAGACTCGACTTGCGGCCCGTGGGGAATCGAATATCCCTAATGCGGCCCCGAACTCCCCATTCAAATACCGCTCCTGGATATCCTTGAGCCCCAGCACATAGGCCCCCGCACCGCAGGCGTGATTGTCGGAGTCCCCGTAAAAGGCATGTCCTTCCTGGGCCCTCTTGAGCATCTCACAAAGGGCCATTTTGTCATTGAGCCTGTCCATTGAATCCGGCAGCTCGGAAACGAACTTCACCCCTACAGGCGGCCTGTCGAAATTGAACCTTTCAAAGACTTCTAATCCAGCCCTGTCAAACCCCATTTTCTCCACCTTCCCCTCGCCCTTTGTCCCTATCCGGTCTCTGGACCAATGGGCTCTTTCTTGACCTCCATATCCTTCACCCCAAGGTGATATCGGATGTTCCAGCACCCCAACCCCACTAATGTCCCATCAGCCTGAATCGTGAATTGATCTTAACAGGACTGCGATTTTCTTTCAAACCTCAGGAATTATGGACTCCAGACGCCTTGAGACCGGACTGACCATTCCCTTTTCCTGCTCCCAAGGGAGGGCTCCCGGTTTGGACGACCTTTGCCCTCTCCTCCCCTTCTGGAGTCTTTTCCATTGAAATTGTTTCAACTATCTCTTATCTTGAAATCGTCTCCCAACAAATGTTTGTCCAAATGACGAACCAGCGGCGAAACCCCATGGAGGACCTGGGTGCCCCGGAAGGCCTCTTTCAGGGGACAAGTCTCCCAGAAGACCTGCCGTTAACGAGAAAGGATGGGATCATGGACAGAAAAAGGACCGCTTTCCGAAAAGGAGTTCCCATGGGCAGGAGGACCTTTCTTTCGAGGTTGGCCTCATGGGCTGCCTTTGCAGGAATCCTCACCTCCCCCGTGGTTTCCCTCGTCTCTTCTGCTGTGGCAGGGGCCAAGAAGGTCCTCATTCCAAGGCGGACTTCCAGGGACGCATTGATTGACAAGAATCCTGGTCACCTGGATCCCAGAAACCTGGACTTGACCCCCCTCAAGGAGTTCGAAACCATGGGTCTATCCGACCACAGGGTCTCTCTGGAGCGGTGGCGCCTCCGCGTGGAAGGAAAAGGTGATAGAGGTCCTGGGCAAGGCGCGCGCAATGGAGCTCCAGGCCATCCACCAATACATGAACCAGCACTGCAACCTCGATGATATGGACTACGGAGAGATGGCCGCGAACATCAAGCTCATTGCCATTGATGAGATGCGACACGCGGAAATGTTCGCTGAGCGGATCAAGGAGCTTGGAGGAGAACCCACCTCGGAGCCTGCCGGGAAGACAGTGAAGGGGCAGGAAGTGGAAGCCGTCTTCCCCTTTGACGTTGACCGCGAACACGGCGCCATCACGGCATACAACCAGTTCCTGCTGGTGTGCAGTGAAAACGGCGACAGCACGAGCGTCAAGCTCTTCGAGGACATCATCAACGACGAGCAGGTCCATCTCAATTACTTCGACAACGTGAACGGGCACATCCAGAAGCTCAGCGCGGCCTACCTCGCGAAGGTGAACGGGACACCCTCTTCGACCGGATTACAACCGCAGGGTTTTGTCATCACGGCAGCCAGGGAATGACCCTAAAACTAGGGGCCTTGGTGGTCCGCGCTTGTTTCGGCCATCGTTCCCTAATTCCACGCTCGAACGGAAGGAGGCAGAGACGCCCCATGGCCCTGGAGTTAACAATCAATGATTTGAGGGAGTTTGCCGGAAGGTATGTGGAAGAAGAGTCGGGGCATGCCTCGGCCAGATGGTGGAGGCCTCCCCTGCTGGTGAGTGCCAGGGCAGGTGATCGCTTCGATGACCTGCGACAAATAGCAGATCAGGACCACCTTCTTCCCGGGGAAGTGCGCCTCCCTGATGCCCTGTAGCTTCAAGGACCCCACAGCCCAATTGAAATAAGCCCAAGGACACGGTGTTTCCCTGCCCCTATGCACATGGGAATACAAGCCCTCTACGTTCCATTGCACCGATGAGGGAATCCCTGTTTTGAGATGCGGCTGGAGAGATGCATACCAATGCACAGGTGGTGGGGTTTGCCTCCGATACTCATTGACAAAATCAATACCCTGATGCTAGCTTGATGTATATTCGTGTAGGTTATGAGACCATCGGAATCATCTTAATGATGCGTGGGCAGGACCAATTGGAAAGGGTATCTGGAGGAATGAAGATCCGTTATCCCAAGAGTGTTGAAGAGATCCCTGCTGAAAGGCGGGAGGAGTTAGAGAGGGACATTGCTCACTTCTCGAGACTCTCCCCTTGCCAAAGGCTTCGTTACATTGAACAGGAATGGTCAGCACTACAAGACTACATAAGAAGGTTTGGGACGATATGGAGCCGGAAGTCGAATTAGATTTCTTCGATATCGTCAAGGACTTCAACAGGATGGCGATCAGGTACCTTATCATAGGGCGCAGGGCCGTTGTCCTCTACGGGGCCCCTTTGCTGACAGCAGACTACGATTTCTGGGTAGATTCGAGCCAAAAGGAGAAGGTGCTGTCCTATTTCGGAAAAAAAGGGTGTGACCTTTCCGACTCCGAGCAAAGCAGCAAACCCATTATTCATGTCTATGCAGGCCCTAGGAAGATTGACCTCTTTTTCCACGAGGCCGTACGAAATATCGAGGGGGAGTTGATTGAATTCAGATCCTGCTATGAGAGAGCAACCTTGAAGGAAGATCCAGAGCAGGATATTTTTTTTCGCATACCTTGCATTGATGATCTGATTAAGACAAAGAAGATAAGGAAGGAAAACGTAAAGGACCTGCAGGATATTGAATACCTCTTGAAAGCCAAGAACAGCTAAGCCAATTCCCCAAGCCTTTCTAGGCCCTCCCCCGAGAAGATTGTGAAGGGGCCAGGGACGACCCATTTGACCTGGAAGCCTTTTGTTTTACCAAGCGTTCCCTTGGGAAGAGCCAGGGCCCTCCTGGACCGCTTAAAGACAGGAGCATCTCCAAAAAGAGATTCATAAACAAAATGTTCGTGGTGTGTTAGCGTGTGGGCGAGAGGTGCTCAGGAAGTCTTTTATGATCTTCCAGATACATTGTGGAGGCATGATCATGATGGGGAAAGATCTGGACCAGAGGATTCAGACCCTTGCCCAGTGGATGAACGAGTCCAGGCACCTGGTGGTCTTTACTTTGGACGATAGAAAAGGGGTCAACGATTCTTTCTTCGCTGACCCCTTTGAGTTTCATGGTGCCGAAGAGGGGACTCGAACCCCTACAGGCCTACGCCCACTAGACCCTGAACCTAGCGCGTCTACCAATTCCGCCACTTCGGCACGGAAATAGAGTTGATATTTTTTGTTAAATATTTATATTATCAGGCAGTTCATGTCAATCCCTAAAATGACGGCCTGATCCTGTTTGCTGAGCATGTCCCTCATCCATATTGGGCCGATTTTTCTTGGAGAGCACGCGAGACACATGGAAATCATCAGAGGACTCGATGAACTGAGACACCCCTTAGAGAATCCTGTTCTTACCATTGGTAACTTCGACGGGGTCCACAAGGGACACCTGGAACTCTTTCGCAAGACCCGGGAAAGGGCACAGGCCTTGAAAGGCCAATCGATCGTCATGACCTTTGAGCCCCACCCGGTACGGGTCATGAAACCGGGGAACGGCCCCCCCCTGATCACCCCGACTCAACAGAAATTGGAACTCATAGGGGAGGCGGGGATCGACGTGATCCTGTGCACCCCCTTTACCCGGGAATTTGCCTCCATCTCTGCCCCGGACTTTGTGGAGAAAATCCTCGTGGGTAAAATGGGCATCAAGGAGATCGTCGTAGGATACGACTACACCTTCGGGTACGATCGTAAGGGAGATATCGCCCTGCTCCGAGAACTGGGAGACAAATTGGGGTTTACCGTCCATGTTGTGGCTCCCGTCTACGTCGATAACAAACTCGTATCCAGCACATCCATAAGAAAGCTCGTTCAGGAGGGGAGGATTGCAGAAGCCGAGGTCTTCCTCGGGAGACACTACCAGGTCTCCGGAACGGTTATCAAGGGGGCCGGCAGAGGGGGGAGGCTCCTGGGGTTTCCTACCGCCAATTTGAGGCTCATCGATGAATTGATACCAAAGAAGGGGGTCTATGCCGTAACCGTGCTTTTGGAAGAGGGAACCTACGACGGGGTAACGAATATCGGTTACAACCCCACCTTTGGGGGAGACAACCCGTTGAGCGTGGAAACCCACCTGCTGGGTTTCTCAGGCGACCTCTTGGGAAAGACCATCAGGATCAACTTCATCCATCGCCTGAGGGACGAAATGCCCTTCGAGAGCGTGGAAGACCTGGCCCAGCAGATTGCCCGCGACGTCGAGGACGCCAGAGAGGTGCTGAAGGGTCGTCAGGCACCTGCCATATCGGGATCCGTTGAGGGGGCGAGAATAGGTTGACCAAGTCTGTAAACCTGAAGGTTTGGATCGGGCTCTTCCTGAGCGCCTTGTTCGTGTACCTCGCCCTCAGGGATGTGGACCTGGCGAGGGTCTGGGATCTCACCAGGTCGGCAGATCCTTTCTATATTGTCCTCATCATTCTCCTGGCCTTTTTCCAGTTTGTGGTTCGGACCTGGAGATGGGCCATCCTGCTGGAGCCCATCAAAGCGACGGGCTTTTGCAACAGACTTGCCACGACGCTTATTGGCTTTGGGGCCAACTGCATCTTCCCAGCAAGGATGGGGGAGTTCATCAGGGCCAATTACCTGGGGCAGAGGGAAAAGATCAGCGCCAGCTCGGCCTTTGGTACCATCGTGATAGAAAGGCTCTTCGATGGCTTCACCCTGCTCCTCATACTCGTGATAGGCCTTCTTGGTACGGAATTCACGGCCGAATGGCAATCCGTCTCAAACAAATTGCGGATAACGGGCTTTATATTGCTTCCATCCTATCTCATCTTCCTCCTGCTCCTCCTGTGCCTGCGTTACAAGACGGAGTTCTTCCTGACGCTTTTCGAAAAGATACTGTTCTTCCTCCCCGGCAGACCCCGAAGAAGGATCGTTGAGATAATCAGGAATTTCAGCCTGGGGATTGTCATGGTGAAAAACCCTGAGAAATGGGCCTTGCTCATCTTTTACTCCCTCTTCGTCTGGTTCCTGAACCTTTACCAGGTGGATCTCGTGGAAAAGGCCTTGGGGCTCGATCTTCCCTTCCTCGCGGCCTTCCTCATCATGAGCATGGCGAGCTTTGGGGTCATGATCCCTTCGGCACCGGGTTATGTGGGCACCTTTCACCTTTCTGTCCAGTACGGTTTCATATTCTTCGGGGTGGGCAGGGAAGAAGCCCTCTCTGCCGCCATATTGTGGCACGCCGTGGTCTTTTTCCCCACTATCTTTTTTGGCCTGGTCTCTTTCGTGCTCCTCAACCTGCTCTCCGGCAGGCCCCTAGGAGAGACGCCTTTCCTGGGAAACAAATAGGTCGATCCAAAGGGACCAACAAATCTATTGCCATCTTCCCCTTCACGTGATAGAAAACGAACCGGTGTCCGGGAACCATTTTGAGAGGAAACCCCTTTCCACGAGTGTTGGGTTTGAAGCGCAGCGCGTTTCATATGAGACCTTTGGACAACCCATTTTGGTGACGGCAACGCGCTTGCCCCGGTCCAAAGCATAATGAAAACGGCAGGAGTTCCTGCCGGATTCACCGAGCGCCAGGAGGTACCGGCAATTTGCGGGAAAGATCTTCAAAGGTCTCCACATTTCCCGGCAACCGTGAAAAGGTCTCATTTTTGTCAATCGGAGGATTGTCATGAAAGAGAGGACGAAATCATCGTGCCCGGATAGGATGATGGACAGAAGGGCATTCTTGAGGTTCTCCGGCGTGCTTGGAATCGGACTCTTCTCTGCCGGGCTTGCACCCGTGGCTGCAGAGGCCGTCAAATTCAACAGAAGGCTTTACAAGGTCTCAGAAACCAGGCTCGCCATGGGGACCTTCGTATCCATGACGCTGATACACCCTTCCAGGGATGAAGCCCAGCAGGCCATGGGGCAGGCATTCGAGGAAATAGACAGGTTGAGCGGACTGCTGAGTCGTTTTGGTGACCAAACAGCCCTTGCCATGCTCAACAGGGAGGGATACCTCCGGGATGTCCCCCCCGAACTGCATCACGTACTTGAGCGTTCCTTGGATTACTACCGCTTGAGCGGCGGGGCCTTCGACGTCACCGTCAAACCCATCGTGGATCTCTTTCAAGAATCCGTCGGCGCGAAAGGCAAGGCAATGCCCCCGCGGAGAAAACTGAGGGAAGCGGCCCAACTCGTCGGGAGTGACAAAATCGAGCTTGAAAGGCGCGGCATACGGTTCAGGAGACCCGGCATGGGCATAACCCTCGACGGAATCGCCAAGGGTTACATCGTGGACAGGGCCTCCGGGCTGCTAGCCAAGAAGGGCGTCCAAAATCACCTAGTCAATGCCGGCGGTGATATCATGACCAGAGGTTCCAAGAGCGAAAACAAGCCCTGGACAATAGCCATAGAAGATCCCTCGAAGAACAAGAACTACCCTGATGTCATACACGTGAGGACTGGGGGGGTTGCCACCTCCGGCAACTATGAGATCTACTTTGACAGGGAGAAGATGTTCCATCACATCGTGGATCCACGCACAGGCCTTTCCCCTGAATTGAACACGAGCGTTTCGGTGAGGGCCCGCTCTGCCATGGAAGCCGATGCCCTGGCAACGGGGGTCTTTGTCATGCATCCCAAAGAAGGAACGGCCTTTATTGACTCGATCGGGCAGTGCGAGGGCCTCGTGATTGCCAGAAATGGAACCCTCTGGAGGTCCCGGGGCTGGTAGAGCCGGGCCATATGCCCTGCTCTATCCTGTGGAGCAGCGGGGAAAAGGTCTCCTGATGGATGGCTGAGATGGCGACTCCGCTCAGCCTCTGGGCGTAACGAGTGGCTTTCCGCCTCCCGATGAGATCGCATTTGTTGAGGACCAAGAGGGTCGGGACCTGGAGAAGATTTAGCTTTTCCAAAATTAGGTCAACGGCCCCTATCTGCTCCTCCATACGCGGGCTACTCGCATCTACCACGTGGAGCAAGAGGTCTGCGTCCCTGAGTTCCTCCAGTGTTGCTGCAAAGGCTTCGAACAGGTCCTTTGGAAGGTCTCTGATAAAACCGACCGTATCGGTGATGATCGCTTCCCGCTCCCGAGGAAACCGCAACCTTCGACTGCTCGGATCCAGGGTTTCGAAGAAACGGTCCCGGACCCCGACATTGCTGAGCGTCAAGTTGTTGAGGAGCGTTGATTTGCCGGCATTTGCGTAACCCACGATAGATATGACGGGCAGGCCCCTGGAGTTCCTCAACTTGCGCCGGTCTTCTCTCTGCTCCTTGATCTTCTTCAATTCCTTGTTGAGACGTGCGATTCGCTCCCTCACGCGCCTCCTGTTTATCTCAAGCTTCGTTTCTCCGGGACCTCTTCCGCCGATCCCACCTGTGAGCCTGGACATGGCCGTGTTCTTGGTGGCAAGTCTTGGCAGGAGATACTTGAGCTGGGCAAGCTCCACCTGGATCTTTCCCTCCCGGGTCACGGCCCTCCTGGCAAATATGTCAAGGATGAGTTGGCTCCGGTCTATGATCTTGAGATCCGTGTGATCTGTCAGGGCCTTGACTTGAGCAGGTGTCAGTTCATTGTCAAATATCAGCAAATTGGATCCTGCCTGAAGGCATCTGAGGGCCAATTCGCTGAGCTTTCCCCTCCCGATCAGGAATCCCGGGGCGGCCTTCTTGATGCGCTGAAAGACCACGTCAACCACTTCAAGCTCATTTGACAGGGCCAATTCCCTCAATTCCTCAAGAGATTCCCTTGCCTTCCATGGAGATCCAGTGGTCACGCTTACCAAAACGGCCCTGTCTGCAGGGACTCCCTCCACCAAACTCGACCCGTTGGATTTGGCCAGTTCGTCCTCAAGGGACCTTATCATCTCCTGGAAATCCACGGCCAGCCGGCCGATATCAGGCACCTTCGTAATGCTCCAGCCCTGTCCCCTGTGGTTCTTGGGAAGAATATGCGCATAGGAGATGGGGCCCGGGATACCCCTTTCATCCACCTGGATGCAGACCATGAGGTCGAGGCCCAACAGGACCAGGTCCGTGATGTCTTCTTCACTGAGGGCCTCTCCATTCAGGTGGGTATGGATCATTCTCACTCCCTTCAAGCGACCGGGCCCCTTCCTGTACCTGCTCAGATCGGGTATCCAGATACGCCTGTTGTCCCCCACAATGACCTGGGCCATATCCCCCTTTCTCGTCACCAGGAGGCCGACCTGCCTCTTGATTTCCATTGAAATGTTAGATAGTTGGCGTGCTAGGTCATGGGAAATGATCTCGTGGGGAGACGCCTTTCGTCGGTACATGTTCTGGAGGCGCTTCAGCTGACTTGCCTTGAGCCCGCTTGTCTTGCCGTATACCTTTTCTATAGTCGAGACTCCTGTGGTTTACGGATATTCCTCTTCGGTGTAATTGCGAAAACGGGTGTACTCCTTGTCAAAATACAGCTTGAAGTAACCGGTGGGCCCGTTGCGCTGTTTCGCCAAGATGATCTCTGCCACGTTCCTGTTCTCTTCCGTGCTGGGGTGATAGACCTCGTCCCTGTAGATAAAGGCGATAACGTCGGCGTCTTGCTCTATGGCCCCGCTCTCCCTGAGGTCAGAGAGCTGAGGGCGCTTGTTGGGACGATCCTCTACCTTCCTGTTGAGCTGGGAAAGGGCGAGAACGGGGACATTCAGATCCTTGGCAAGGGCCTTCAAAGACCTTGATATCTCCGAGATCTCGAGCTGCCTTGACTCAGCGGACTGTCTCCCCTGGATCAATTGGAGATAGTCGATAACAACAAGGCATAAGTCCTGCTTCTTCATGAGCCTCCTGCACTTTGCCTTCATTTCCAGGACACTCAGTCCAGAGTCATCATCAATGTAAACGGGCAGCTCAGAGAGGGAATTAGCCGACTCGGTCAGTTTCATCCAGTCCGTGTCTTTCAGGAAGCCCGTCCTGAGCTTGGTGGCATTGATCCCTGCGTGAAAACCCAACAGCCTCATCCCCAGGTGGAGTTTGGACATTTCCAGGGAGAAAATGGCCACCCCTTTCTTGGTCTTGGCAGCGGCATTGTAGCCGATGTTCAGGGCAAGGGCCGTCTTTCCCATGCTCGGCCTTCCGGCAATGATAATCAGGTCTGTTGGCTGAAGGCCGGCAGTCAGTTGGTCAAAATCATGGAAATCGGTCGGGACTCCGGTGACAAAACCTTCGTGTTCGGCAACACTTTCAAGCCTTTTGAAACTCTCCTTCACCACATCATTGAGGGTGGAAAACCCTTCCCCCACCTTCTCTTCCGCAATGCCGAAAATGGACTGCTCGGCCATATCCAGCAAAGATTCCGTCTCATGCCAGTCCTGGAAACAGGCATCCGATATGGCCGAACACTGATGGATGAGCTTTCTCCTCACGGATAGGTCACGGACAATACGGGCATGGTAGACCACGCCGGCAGATGTGGACACGGCATCAACCAGGGACGCTAGGTAGTCATTCCCTCCCGATTTTTCCAGTAGTTTTTTCTTGGAAAGATACTGGGAGAGGGTTATGAGATCAATTGGCTCGTTGTTGTTGTAAAGGTCAACCATCCCCTGGAAGAGGTAGATATGGGGTTCCCGATAGAAGTCGTCGGGGGAGAGGATGTCCATGACATGGTTCATAGCATCGTTGTTGATCAGAATACTGGCCAGAACTGCCTGTTCTGCCTCGTTGTTGTTGGGTGGTACCTTGAGGGACGGAGTGATTATCTTTTCCTTTGCTTGAGCCATGCTCTATTTGCCTGTAAGGTCTTCCGCCTTTCCCCCTGCTGATCTATTTCTCCTGGACGACCTCTACCTTAATCGATCCCACCACCCCTGGATAGATCTTTATTGGCACCTCGTATTCCCCGAGGGCCTTGATGGGTTTTTCGAGGACGATCTTCTTCCTATCGATCGTTATGCCCTGCTTTTCCAAATGGCCGGCGATATCCATGCTCGTCACCGACCCGTACAATCTCTCTTCTTCCCCGGCCTTTTGGGCAATCGTAACGACCACATCGGCCAGCCTTTCCTTGATCTTCTCTGCTTCTTCCGTGGCCCTCAGCCTCTTGATCTCGATCTTCTTCTTCTGGGTCTCAAAGAATTTGATATTCTGCCTATTGGCTTCCAGGGCAATCCCCTTGGGGATGAGGTAGTTTCGTGCATAGCCGTCCGCCACGTTGACGATATCCCCTTCCAAGCCCAATTCACTCATATCCTGCCTCAGAATAACTCTCATGAAAGAACCGCCTCCTGTTTCCGATTAATTCCTTCTCTTACTGTGTATCTTTCTGAAATCGATCCATTGGTCAAAAAGCCCCACCATGGCCAGCCCAATGAGAAAGATCTGCTGCAAAAGGATCAGCAGGTAAATCCCTACCCTTATCCAGGACGGGACACGGTATTTATTTAGGAAAAACAAAATGATGGATAAACCTTGAAATACATAGACCACCAGCAGGACCAGCAGCACATTGATGCCCACGGACTTTACACTACTTACGGGCAAAAATAAAGAAAAACCGGCCCCTATCACCCCCCACACCAGGTGCTCTGGCGCGCGCCACCTGTCCATGGGAGCAAAATCAGGGTATTTAAGGTTTCTTAGCCTGAATAGGTGTCTGCTCAGGATCATGTTGAGCCACACCACAAAACCTGCTCCAATAATCATTAATGAGGGATAGATCCTTGCCATGATGTTCACCAGGATCTTGGCATACTCCTCAAACTGTTTTATTTTTGCCTCATCCCATCCCAGATTCTCATAGGTCGTCATGGACTCCTTGAGGTTTACCTGGAAGTAGCTCTTCACCAACTCAAAGGGTCCCATGTTCTTTGCCAGGCCCAGAGAGAAGAGGATGAGGACGCCGAATATAAGCAAGAACGTCGTCCCAGCCAATAGGGTGGACCCAAAGGAATATCCCCTCCGATAGCACTCGGAGACGACAATGCCCAGGAGACCCAATTCAATAGCCAGGAATATGAGCTGAGAAACCCCCGCCAGCGCGGCAACGAGGCTTGTCAAAAGAACGGCAATGACTCCTACCTTGATTCCTTCATAGGGGCCCAGTTTTGAGGAATAGAAAAGAAACGGCAAGGGTGCCAGCAGGCTAAAAAACGGACCAACAAAGGGGACCCAGGAAGAGACAAAGAGGAGGACAAAAGCCGCTCCCGTACAGCCAAGTAAGTCATTTATTTTCATGGATTTCAGGACAGGCGAACCGTGAATGGTTTCCAAAACCATGCAACTTAGGGGTTCGGCAAAAAGCCCTGGTTGTCCCCTACCTCAAGATCGACGTCGTGAAGGGCAGGAGGGCAATGTTTCTGGCCCTCTTTATTGCCGTCGTGAGCATCCTCTGGTGCTTGGCACAATTGCCGGAAATCCTCCTGGGGACAATCTTACCCCTTTCCGTAGTAAAGGTCCTTAAGGTCCTTGGGTCCTTGTAATCTATTGCCAAGCTGCTGTCAGCGCAAAACTTGCATATCTTTCTTCTGTGATAGCTAACTCTTCGCCTGTTTCTATTATACGCCATCGCCTACCTCTTCAGTGCCGGTCGTGTCTTTCTCCGCTCCCGTTTCCGTTTCCTCGGGGGCACCCGGCCCTTCTTCGGGCTCCTCTTTTCCGCTCGAAGCCGATTCCGCCTCCTGTCTCAGTTTCTCGGGATCTGCCTGGTCTGCGAGCTTGACCGTTTGGAACTTCAGCACCCTGTCGTCGATCTTCATATCTCTTTCCATTCTGTCGGTTATTCCGGGGGTGCCGCAGTAGTCAAAGAGGACATAGAATCCCTTTTCAAATTTCTTGACCGTATAGGCGAGGTCTTGCTTTCCCCACTCCTCGGTCTTGATGAGAGAGCCCTTTGATTTTTCGATTATGGTGGAATACTTCCCCAGGGTCTCCTTATATTCGTCTTCCCCGAGGGTCGGATTCAGAATAAAGATGGTCTCGTAGTGTCTCATTGGAAAATCTCCTCTCGGCCTTGATTTATTTATGGTCCCGCCCTCACCCGTGGCTCGATCGCCCGGACGGAACGAAGAGATTGAGTATACAAATTTATTATTCCTACTACCCTAACAATGGCTTGTCAAGACATTTTCAAGATGCTAATTTGACCGGTGCCAACGGAAGTCTGTGCAGAAAGGCTGAAGGTCAATGAATCTGAATCATGAACTCTCCATAGCCAGGAAAGCCGCACTCGCCGCCGGGGAAATCCAAAAGCGCATGTTCCTGGATAAGCCGAGCATCACGAGAAAAGGAGAAACGGAGATCCTTACAGAGGCCGACCTCGCGTCGGAAAGGGTCATCCTGGATGTTATAGGCCGACATTTCCCGGGAGACGGGATCATAACCGAGGAGAGCGGAGAACACAACCCGGGCCGGGAGAGGGTCTGGCTCGTTGACCCTTTAGATGGCACCACCAACTTTGCCCGGGGATTTCCCTTTTTCGGGGTTTCTATCGCGCTCGAGATTGGGGGAGACCCCGTGCTCGGCGTGATCTTCAATCCCTCTCTGGATGAATATTTCGAGGCCCTGAAGGACAGCGGGGCCTTTCGAAACATGAAAAGAATAAGGGTCTCCAAGGTGGGAGCCCTGGATTCGTCTTTTCTCGCGACCGGCTTTTCCTATGATGTTCAAAACAACCCGGAGCGACCTGTTGAGCTCTTCAAAAAGATGCTTGTCCGGTCCCATTCGGTCCGAAGGCCCGGCTCGGCTGCCATTGACCTGTGTTATGTCGCTTGCGGAATATTTGATGGTTTTTGGGAAGAAGGTCTAAAGCCCTGGGACACGGCTGCCGGCATCGTCATGGTCAGGGAGGCACGGGGGAAATTGACCACCTTCGATGCTACCCCATACACCCCTTACGAAAAAAGCATAGTTGCCTCCAACGGCCTGGTTCATGACACCATACTTCAAGTGTTGAATAGCCCGTAATCCCTCATCCGTCTTCTCCCGCGATATCCCTTCCCGCTAACATGTTGGCCTCCTGAGCCCTTAGCCGTGGCTGAAGGCCCCCGTTGCCTCTCCTCTTATTTCCTCTGCCATGTGTTGATATCGCGGGGAAAAATGAAAGGGGGTGAAATGCTTGACCCGGGCCCTTCGGGCGATCTCACCCGCTTCCCGGGCGGTAAGGTGGTATTTCTTCAGGGCTATTTCCCTTTCACTATCCAGAAAGGCCGCCTCGATGAATAGATTGTCAGCCTCTTTGGCGAGTTCCACCATCTTCTCCCTGTTGTCAGGACTGCCGATCACATCCGTGATGTAGGTTATCTTCTGTCCAGGCGATGTCCTCGTGATACGCTCCGCCAGCTCCCCCAGGAGAAAGGTCCGTGCCTTCTTGATCAGGCCGCCTTCTTCCCATGTTACGGGAAACTCGCTGCCGAGATCCTTCCCCTCGTAAAGGGCCCTCTTGAAACGTGTAAGCCAGGGGCCCAAGGGCAATTTCATCTTCTTGAGCTCTTCCTTAATGATGTTGATGCAGTAGTTCTCCACGAGGGAAAGCCCCAGGCACGGAATGCGATGATCCAGGAGCGCTGCCTCAATCCGAAAAGAAGGTTCCTTCAAGAGCACACCGCCAAAGGGTCCCACTTCCGGGCCCCTTTCCGGCTGGAAGCCCTTTCGGCAGAGGTAGGTCTTTGTCAAAATCCGATCCTGATGGACCTCGGCAACCCTTAACTTTAGCTCGTAGGGATACTCCTGGACCAGGTTCCACGTGTAACCGGAAAGCCTCCCTTCCACTCTGCGGAAGAAGTCAGGGGGTCCGAAGATGTGAATCGACTTCTTTCGGCCCAGCAGGACCCTCAGGAGATGATCGAACCCTATGAAGTGATCCATGTGGGTGTGGGTTACGAATACGTGGGAAACCTTCAGGAGATCCCGGGATGACAAGGCGTGAAGGTCTCCCAGGTCAAAAAGCAATGCCCTCCTCTCAAAGAGAAAGGGGATGAATAACCCGGGGTCCGAGAACGGATCATTGACTAACCGTGGTGTAAAGGAGGGTCTCATGGGGCCCCTTGGCTGTTAAGACCTGGCCAAACATATTTGAAATTTGCTTCAACTTCGAATCACGTTGCTTGTTGTTTTGCCGCCAATCCTGAACTCTGAACCCTCAAAACGCCTGTTGATTGCAATACCTAATCGAAATCGTTCGACTGATTCAGTCAATGAATCACGGCGTAAGGAGCTAAATGCCATCCTCCACAGGACTTCTCGCGTGGACTCTGTTGACAAACATTATCAAATGTGGCATCTTTTGCCAATAACTAATCAAAATTAATGGTCATTTCGAAACGAGGGCTGATATGACACTGACGAAGGCGGATCTGATCAATAGCTTGATGAAAAACACCCGCCTCTGGAAGGAAAAGCATGTCATACAACCATCCCTGTTTCCCGACTTCAATTATCAACCCCTCTCAAGAAAGCGAGCAGAAAGGCTACTCAATTCGACCCTGAATATCATCAAGAATAGCCTGGAAAGGGGAGAGTCCGTGCTCCTTTCTGATTTCGGGAAGTTCCAGATCCGATTCAAGTGGGCACGGAAGGGCCGCAACCCCAGGACAGGAGAAACCATCATCCTCAGGTCCAGGAGAGTGGTCAGATTTCGATGTTCGCCTAAACTGAGGGAGAGGATTAACAGACCTCTGCGTGAACTCCCATCTGACAACGACACCAATCAGAAATAACGTAACATTTTAGCCGTTTGAAAAGCGATTCAGAGAACTCGGTGATGGACGAACGGGGGTGATGATGCCTTTTCACTGACAAGTCGCGAAAAGACGGCGCCCTCCCGCCAGTCACTCCAGAAAAGGCATCATCACCCGTTCTCCCTATCTGAGGAGGCATTTCAAAAGGCTAAAGTGTTACGAAATAACAAAGGGAGGGATTAGGGAGGCCTACTGGCGGGTTTCGGCCTTTTCCTTTGCCGGCCTCCTGTGGACTTCATCTACCCAGGAGAGCCAGATCTTCTTCCTGTTCTGGAACTTGTAGAGCACCCTGTCCAACCTGTTGGATATCTCGATTTCATAGATTCTTCTCCGGGAAAAAGTCAACAAGTCCCTCTCGAGCCGTTCCCAATCCGGCATTCGTTTCTCAACCCCGGAACGGTACTTCTGGAAATCGAGATGCATCTTCTCGATTCTCCTGTCGAAATCAGAAATCGCATTCAGTACCTCGAGTTTCTCCCCGGAAATAATCATTGACTCCTCCTCCGGACTTGTGATTGACATTGAGAGCGGGAGACTCAAAGCTTGCCTCTCTTCGGGGAAGTACTGGACGATTAGACGTTCTTGACATTATGTCATGAATCATGAAAGATAGCAATCCCAGCAAGATCCATCGCCATTGAAATCATTACCCCCCCCGGGGAGCAAAGGGGGGTGTTTCTGGAGGAGGAATCATATGCCAACGACCTCTGAGCCTATGCTAAAGTCAGAACTCCCGGATCTGAAGCTCTACAAGAGGGGAAAGGTGAGGGACATCTACGATGTGGGCGAGCATTTCCTGATCGTGGCAAGCGACCGGATCTCAGCCTTCGATGTCGTCATGGATGATCCGATTCCCGAGAAGGGCAAGATCCTGACCAAGATATCGCTCTTTTGGTTTGATCACCTCCGGTCACTCGTTGAAAACCACGTCGTGTCCTCCGACCCATCGGAGTACCCAGATCCCTGTCCCTCGTACCTGAACCAGCTCCAGGGGCGGAGCATGCTGGTGAAAAAGGCAAGGCCCTTGCCCGTTGAATGTATAGTGAGAGGCTATATCTCGGGCTCCGGCTGGCTCGAATATCAAGAGCGAGGCAGTATATGCGGCATTCCTCTCCCGGGGGGCCTGGCCGAGTCGCAAAAACTGCCGGAACCTATCTTTACGCCCAGTACCAAGGCCGAAGAGGGCATACACGACGAAAACATCACCTTTGAAAAGGCGGTCGAGTTACTCGGAGGGGACATGGCAGAGCAGGTCAGGACCTTGAGCCTGAGGATATATCAGCGTGGAAGCGAATATGCCGAGAAGAAGGGAATTATCATCGCAGATACGAAGTTTGAATTTGGTATCGTGGACGACGGGGTCATCTTGATAGATGAAGTTATGACCCCTGACAGTTCCAGGTTCTGGCCAATGGACTCTTATTGCCCCGGTGGCCCTCAAAAGAGCTTTGACAAACAATTCTTGAGGGATTATCTCAGCTCCCTTGGATGGGAAAAGAAGCCGCCTCCACCCGGGCTTCCGGAAGAAATCGTCCAAAAGACCCGGGAGAGATACCTGGAGGCATTGGAGCGAATTACAGGTCATGGTCTGGAAGATGGCCCCTAGCCCTGATGAACGGGAAATTCCAAGTTCCAAATCCCGATTATCAGACAATTTCCAATGAGTAAAATGGACTTGATTATCTGTTTCATTGACGACTCTGATTTCGAACACGAACTCGTAAGACAGGAGATCGCCCCCAGGTCCCCCGGGCTGGAATTCCTCCAAGCCTATACCTTCGAGGAGGCCAGGGAGTTGCTGGGCGAAAGGATACCCCTCCTGTTCTTGTTGGACCTGTGGGGGCAGGATCCCGAGGTCAAGAAACCGGCCATTCCTTCGATGGTCGAGCTTGAAGAGCAGGCCTCTCGTATCAAGACGCTCCGGGAAGTTTACGGGGGCCTTGATGCCTTCGAGGGTGACCGAAACAATGAATTCCTGAAGAGGCTATTTGCCATTGTCGAGGGCTGGAGGAGTATCTTCAGGAGAGCCAGTGATCTGGTTGGCCAGAACAGCAGGTACGGCATCGAAAACCTCCATCGGGTCAGGAGGTCCTATCCGGGAGTACCCGCCGTTTTTTATACCAGAAAGAGCATGATAGACGACGCGGTTGAAATGTTCAAGGCCGGGGCCGACGGGCTGTTTATCAAACCTACGGGCCGTGACGACCGGCAAACCCGGGACCTTACCCGGGAATATGCACCCAGCCTTATCTACTCGCTTGCCGAGATCATTGATCGTCATATCCACAACCTCAGAAGCCTCTCCCCCCTTCCGCCTCCTTCAGGGGAAAGGCCTTCCGACCCCGTGGAAGACCTGATCGAGGCCTGGAAAAAGTTCAGAAATAACTGAAAAAACCTGATTGGGCTCTCCTTGACAAAGCATTTTCCGATGCTTATCGTATCCCATAATCAAATCTTTCTCATAGTGCACACTTGCCCCTACCGGGTCCCCAATCCACAAAAAGGAGCAGATTGGTGTAAACGATGGTGAACGGAGATCACAAGGCGCAATCAAAAGCCGCAGAAGAGAAAAGCAAGGACGAGATGGCGAGGGCCGACATCAGAGAAAGCCGAGACAAAGAGGACGTTCAACACCATAAAGAAAAGCCTCTGGAAAAGATGACCAAGGCAGAACTGATGGAAAAGATAGCGGAAATACAGGAAGAAGCCAAAAGGAATTATGATCTTTACCTCCGCTCCCAGGCCGACATCGAAAACCTGAAAAAGAGGAACAGCAAAGAGAGGGCGGAACTGGCCAAATACGCCAATGAGTCCTTGGTCAAAGAGTTGCTTCCGGTGGTGGACAATTTGGAATTGGCCATTTCCCACGCCCGTTCAAACAACTCCCTGAGTGCGCTCAGGGAAGGAGTGGAGCTTACCTTGAAGGGGCTGAAGGATACCCTGGTCAAATCGGGGCTGGAAGAGATAGGAGCACTAAACAGGCCCTTTGATCCCAACTATCACCACGCTGTATCTGAAAGGGAAGACGATGGGGTTGAGCCCGGAACGGTATTGGAAGAGATGCAAAAGGGTTATCTCTTTAACCAGCGGCTGATCCGTCCTGCCATGGTGGTGGTGAGCAGAGGTAGGGCCTCGGGCGAGGGCGATAGGGGGGAAGGGGTCGATTGAGAGCGGCCTGTTGCCCTAAGAGAGAGTTGAACAACTCAATATTTCCGCTCACAATAGAGCACATGATCTTAGGAGGTAGAAAATGGGCAAAATAATAGGCATTGATCTTGGGACAACCAATTCCTGTGTAGCTGTTATGGAGGGAGGGGATCCTGTTGTAATTGCCAATGCGGAGGGCAGCAGAACCACGCCTTCGATGGTTGCCTTCAATGAAAAGGGGGAGAGGCTGGTGGGTCAGATAGCCAAACGCCAGGCCATCACCAACCCTGACAACACCATATTCGCCGTCAAGAGGCTCATTGGCCGAAAATATGACTCCCCTGAAGTCCAAAAAGACATCAAGGTGCTTCCCTATAAGATCGTCAAGGCCTCAAACGGGGATGCCCATGTGGAGGTTAGAGGAAAGAGTTATAGCCCCGCACAGATATCTGCCATGATCCTGCAAAAGATGAAGCAGACCGCAGAGGATTACCTCGGAGAAAAGGTCACGGAGGCCGTGATCACCGTTCCGGCATATTTCAATGACAGCCAAAGGCAGGCCACCAAAGATGCGGGTCGTATCGCCGGGCTTAATGTTGAGAGGATTATCAACGAGCCCACAGCCGCATCCCTCGCCTACGGGCTGGACAAGAAAGGTGACAAGAAGATTGCCGTATTCGATCTTGGTGGCGGAACATTCGATATCTCCATCCTGGAAATAGGAGAAGGGGTCTTTGAGGTGAAGTCTACGAACGGAGATACACACTTGGGCGGCGAAGACTTTGATCTACGGATCGTAGACTACCTGGCCGATGAATTCAAGAAGGACCAGGGTATTGATTTGCGAAACGATAAGATGGCCTTGCAGAGATTGAAGGAGGCCGCTGAAAAGGCCAAGATGGAATTGTCCAGCTCCCAGGAGACCGATATCAACCTCCCCTTTATCACGGCGGATGCAAGCGGCCCGAAACACCTCAATATAAAGCTGACGAGGGCCAAGCTGGAAGCCCTGGTGGACGATCTTGTTGAGAGGGTTGTTGGCCCCTGCAATATAGCACTCAAGGATTCCGGTTTGAAAGCTAATGACATAGACGAGGTCATCCTCGTTGGAGGCATGACTCGCATGCCCAGAGTACAACAAAAGGTCAAAGAAGTATTCGGCCGAGAACCCAGCAAAGGTGTCAACCCCGATGAAGTCGTTGCGATCGGTGCGGCGATCCAGGGAGGTGTGTTGAAGGGCGAGGTGAAGGATGTGCTTCTCCTGGACGTGACGCCCCTCTCTCTCGGTATAGAGACCCTGGGTGGCGTGTTCACGAAACTCATTGAAAAGAATACAACGATCCCCACAAAAAAGAGCCAGGTATTTTCAACGGCAGCCGACAATCAACCAGCCGTGGAAATCCATGTCCTACAAGGTGAGCGGGAGATGGCCGCCAACAATAAGACGTTGGGGAGATTCCAACTCGTGGGGATACCCCCCGCACCCAGGGGTGTGCCACAGATCGAAGTGACCTTTGACATTGATGCGAACGGCATCGTTCACGTCTCTGCAAAGGATCTGGGAACGGGGAAGGAGCAATCCATAAAGATCACTGCCTCCAGCGGTCTCTCCGAGGCGGAGATCCAGCAGCTCGTCAAGGACGCCGAACTGCACGCCGAAGAAGACAGGAAGAAGAGAGAGCTGGTGGACGCACGCAACATGGCTGATTCATTTATCTACCAGACAGAAAAATCCATCAAGGAGGCCGGGGATAAACTTGACGAATCCACGAAATCTGATATCAATAGGGCCATAGAAAACCTGAAAAAGGCCATGGAAGGTGACAATGCCGAAGAGATCAAGCGCCTCTCGGATGAATTAACGCAGGCTTCCCACAAGCTGGCGGAGGCCATGTATGCTCAGGCCAGTGGACAGGCCGGTGCCGAGCAAGCAGCTTCAGGTTCTGCCGGCGGCAGCAGTGATTCATCCAAAGAAGAGGATGTGGTGGATGCGGATTTCGAGGAAGTAAAGAAGTGAGATTTCCCTATATTCCCAAGACGAAGGCTATCTTCACTCTACTGGTGGGGATAGCCTTTTTTTTGTCCGGTTGTTACCCCAGGGAAGCCCTGAGAAAACCTCCAGAGAGGCCTCCCCTACCCGACCCCTTTCTCCTCGCAGAACAAGATTTCAGGGAAGGGAAGTTCGCAAAGGCGATCGAGGGATACTATCGGTACCTGGAACTCTACCCCGAAGGGGAAAAGGAGAGGACGGCTCTCTATCGTATTGCCAAGGCCAAGGAAGAGCTGGGCGACTTCCAAGGAGCCATACTCCTTCTTGATAGGGCCGTGAGGGAATTTCCTGATCACCCTGATGCGCCTGTCCTGGAGGCCGACATCACCCGCCTCTACTATCAAAGCGGAGACTATGAGAAATCTGCGGCCAGTGCATCCCTCTGGTTGGAAAAGCACCCTTCTCACCCCCTGAGAAGAAAGGTGTCCTCTTACCTTGGACGGTGTCTCGATGTGGAAGGAGACAAGGCGGGGGCCCTCAAATGGTATGTGCAGGCCGTCACAGGGCCTGATGATGGAACAGTAAACGTGAAAGAGATCCAAGAGCTGATAATTGCCCTGGTCCATTCAGCGTCTCTACAAGACCTCCAATCAATGGAAGTTTCTGTTTCAGGAACACCTTACGCCCCCAGCCTATACTACCAGATGGCCCTTAAATTCCTCGAATCCGGCGAACTCCCGGAGGCAAAGGAAGCGGCCGCGGCACTGGTCAGATCCTCTTCAGAGCAGTTTTGGGTGGACATTGGCCGTGACATGCTCAAGACCATTGAGGAGGAACTCTCTGTAAGACCGGGCGTGATCGGATGCCTCCTCCCCCTCAGTGGCCCCTTTGCCATCTATGGCCAGGAGGTCTTGAACGGAATTCAGTTGGGCATGGGGCTGTTTCAAGAGAAAACCGACAATCAACCCCTCGAACTGGTCATCAAGGACACTGCGGGTGACCCGGACACCGCCGTGCGAGCCTTGGAAGAGCTGGCCTCCCAAGACAAGGCCGTCGCTGTCATAGGCCCCTTGGCAAGCAAGCCTGCCCAGGCGGCTGCCAGGAGGGCTCAGGAACTGGGTGTCCCCATTATCACCCTAACCCAAAGGCAAGGCATCGCCACCGAGGGCTCCATGGTATTCCGCAACTTCTTGACACCCTCAAAGCAAGTCGAAAGCATCGTGGACAAGGCCCTGAAGATGAACCTCAAGAGATTTGCGATTCTTTACCCGGATAATTCTTACGGACGGTTCTTTATGAACCTCTTCTGGGACAAGGTGGAAGAGCTTGGGGGTGAAATAAGGGCGGTGGAGACCTATAGGCCTGACCAAACCGATTTCGAAGTGGAAATAAAGAAGATGGTGGGGCTCTACTATCCCCGCCCGGAGTCTGTTTCAAGGATGCTGGAGGAATTCAGATGGCTCAGGGCGGAAGAGAAGATTGAAGATATACCCTTTACCGATGAAGAACCTGAACCCCTCGTGGACTTCGATGCAGTGTTCATCCCGGATAACTATCAAACCGTGGCCCTCATCGCCCCCCAGTTTCCTTTCCATAACGTCTTTGATGTCCGCTTTCTCGGAACCAGTCTATGGCAGTCACCGGAATTGATCGAACTGGCCGGAGACTACCTCCAGGGAGCCCTCATTCCTGTGGGATTTTACCCCCACGGGGACGGTGATTCATCCCGTGAGCTGGAGCAGTTTATCAGCACATACAGGGCCAGTTTTGAATCAGAGCCCGGCATATTGTCCGCTACCGGTTACGATACCATGAGATTCTTGAAGGAGATCATCAACAATAACGGCCCTGTCAAGACAAGGAGGGAACTTCGGAGGCACATATCATCCTATGCCGACTTCTTTGGCGTTACCGGGTGGATAGCCTTTGACCGGTATGGAGAGGTCGTAAAGGACCCCCTGATCCTGACCATTTCAGGAAAGACCTTTCGTATCGTGCACTGATATATCCACGACCATTCCGTCGCAACCCCCCAGATTGAGATGCCTTTGCGAGAGGCGCACAGTGGACCGAGCCGCAATGCCGGTCGCAAGAAGATCCCGCCCTGCTGGGCTTGAGTTCCTGTGCAGGCATCACCTATGCTTCAGCGCCCTCTTCCGAAGGTTCATCCTCTTCCGCCTTCCTCCTCCTTGCAATCCTGGCTATGAAGATACTCACTTCATAGAGCACGATCAAGGGGCCTGCCATCATACACTGGGTAACCACGTCAGGGGGCGTGAGGATGGCTGCCATCACAAAGGTGAGCAGGATGGCATACTTTCGCTTCCTCTTCAACAGTTCCGGTGTCACCAAGCCTATTTTTGTCAAGAAAAACACCACGACCGGGAGTTCAAAGACCATTCCGAATGCAAAGAGGAGCTTGATGGAAAAGGAGAAATACTGCTTTACAGAGGGAAGGGCCTGAATGTAATCGTTGGCAAACCCCAAAAAGAAACGAAACCCGAAGGGAAACACCACAAAGTAGCCAAAGATCGCGCCCCCAACAAAAAGAATCGTTGAAGAAACAACGAACGGGATGACGTATTTTTTTTCGTTCTGGTAGAGGCCCGGTGCAACGAACATCCATAGCTGGTAAAAGATATAGGGGGAAGACATCAGGATCCCCGTGACAAAGGCCACCTTGATGTAGGTCAAGAACATCTCCGGAAGGCTTGTGAAAATCAGCCTGTCCCCTTCGGGCATCTGGGACTTCAGGGGGTAGATCAAGAGTCGGAAAAGCCTTTCGGAAAAGATGTAGGCGACAACAAATCCGGCCCCCGCCGCGACGGCACATGCGATGAGTCTCTTTCTCAATTCCTCCAAGTGACTCAGGAAGGGCTGCCTCTCATCATCCACCATTGCCTTTGTTCTCCTCGGCCGTCTCACCTTCGGCCACGTGATCCGGTGCGTCCTCCTCTTTTCCTTCCTCTTCCCCACCACTTCCTATGGCCTCGGAACCCTCGCCCAGCGCTCCGCCTCCCTCTCCTGGATACGGTTCGGGGATGTCCAAAGGTCTTTCCAGGCCGCTGATCGAATCGGCCAGATCCTTCTTGACCTCCCGGATATCTTCATCCAGGTCGAGACTCTCCTTTATCTCCTCGGTAGCCTTCCTGAACTCCGCCATCCCTTTGCCGATCGCCCTCGCCAACTCGGGTAATTTACCAGGGCCGATAACAATGAGGGCAATAACCATGATCAGGATCAATTCGGGCAACCCGATACCAAACATCTGCTCTTTCTCCTCTGTCCCCTATTCCATCTAGGGCCGGGGTTTGTTATGGTGCTGCTTTGAGCTTCATATTTTCGTAACATTTTAGCCGTTTGAAAAGCGATTCAGAGAACTCGGTGATGGACGAACGGGGGTGATGATGCCTTTTCTTGCGTTCCGAGCCTCCCGGGCTGGTCTTTTCTGCG
>JAFDHO010000069.1 GCA_019308745.1 Deltaproteobacteria bacterium | reverse complement strand
AGAGGCTCCGGTGGAGATGATCTCCTGGAGCTACTGACGACTTTTGTTGAATGTTTGGTGCCGTTCATGATGCCTGGGAGAAATTTGATTGAGCCTCTGGAAAAGACCTGCCCTACGGCCACAACCAAGTGTCCTGGGAGCACCTCGGCTTTGCAAAACCCTAACCGGCATTAGTGAATAATACTGGAAATGAGAAGCTTTCAAGGAGTCTCCGTGGCTGAAATCCTGATAATAGATGACGACGAAATGTTGTGTAAGACCCTGAGTCGTTACGTCAATCAGTTTGGTCACAATGCGTCATACGCCCTGACCCTCAGAGAAGGCACGGAGCAGGCCTCTCGCAGGACCTTTGACTTGGTCTTTCTGGATGTCCAATTTCCTGACGGAAACGGTCTGGAAGCCCTCCCCATGATCCGAAACACAGCCTCCCCGCCTGAAGTGATAATCATAACCGGAGAAGGAGACCCCGATGGGGCCGAGATCGCTATAAGGAACGATGCGTGGGCATATATTGAAAAGCCCTTGTCCGTGGAGAAGATACGACTCCAGTTACTCAGAGCACTGCAGTACCGTAAGGAAAAGGCCGAAAACAGCCGTTGCATCGCCCTTAAAAGGGGAGGGATCGTGGGGTCTAGCCCCAGACTCCAGGAGTGCCTGGACCTTGTGGCCCGGATCTCGGACAGCGACACCACTGTCCTCCTGACAGGGGAAACGGGTACTGGCAAAGAATTGTTTGCAAGGGCGATCCACCATAACAGCCCTAGGGCAAAGGGAGGCTTTGTTGTCGTTGACTGCGCTGCCATGCCCTCGACACTGGTTGAGAGCATGCTCTTTGGCCATGAAAAGGGGGCCTTTACCGGCGCTGAAAAAGAACGGCCTGGCCTTATTAGGGAAGCTGATGGGGGAACGCTGTTTCTGGACGAGATCGGTGAACTACCCCCGGCTATTCAAAAGGACTTCCTGCGGGTCCTTCAGGAATTCCGCTTTCGGCCCCTCGGCAGCAACAGGGAAGTCAGGAGCGACTTCAGACTCGTTGCAGCAACAAACCAGGATCTAGAAGAAAAGGTGCGGGCCGGCATGTTTAGAAGAGACCTCTTCTACCGAATCCACGGGTTTCATATCCATCTCCCTCCCCTGCGTGATAGAATTCCGGACATAAAGGATCTCGCTCTCCACTATATGGTTCAGATATGTGAACGCTACGGAATCGAGACCAAGGGTTTTTCCCCTGAGTTTTTCGACGCGCTTTCTGCCTATGATTGGCCCGGAAATGTCAGGGAACTCATCAAGACCCTGGAGAATGTGATCACAATAAACAGGAACGAACCGACCCTGTTTCCGAGACACCTTCCAACACACATATGCGTACAACATGCCCGAAGTTTGATTCCCAGGAAAACCACAGAACAAGAAGATACGTCAAAGTCGGACCACAAGTATCCCGCTTTCCTGCCCACCCTGCGAGAAATTAGGCGTGACGCCCTATCCAGGATCGAGAGTCAATACCTGGATGAGCTGTTGTCCATTACGAAAGGAAATATCAAGGAGGCCTGCCGCATATCAGGCCTTTCCAGATCCCGCCTCTATGACCTGATCAAGAAACATGGTTGCGGGAGGCCCTGAATCCGCAGAATTTGTCCTGTTCGACAGGACGAATTCTCGTTCTGCCGGACTAATCCGTCTTTCATAAACCAGTGCTCCATGGTTCGAAAGTTGAGGATTCCAGCCCAACTAATTGAAATAATGAGTGTTTCCGGAAAACAGGTTTTTTGGCACGTTTGTTGAAGGGGGAGAAAGGGAGATCAAGCCCAGGACAATCCTTGGGGCCTCCCTTACGCTGGTGAAGCAGGAGAAGAATGATAAAGGTAGACCGGCCCAGTTGCAATCCAAAATCATAATCTCGCGTATAGGGTGCCGGTTCCAAAGGAAAGGAGTAGATTGAAGATGAAGCGAATACTTCTTATAGAGGATGACCCCAAGATTAGAAGAATGCTCCGTAAGATGCTTGAAAGAGGAGGATATGAGGTGAAGGAGGCTTCAGACGGGGTTGAAGGGCTGCAGATGTTCCGCAAAGAACCCGCGGACCTCGTTATCACGGATATCATAATGCCCAGAAAGGAAGGCCTTGAGACCATATTAGACCTGAGAAGAGAATTTCCCGAAGTGAAGATCATTGCCATCTCAGGAGGTGGGAGACTGAGCCCAGAGCCCTATCTTGAGGTCGCCGAAGGGTTCGGTGCCATAAGGGTATTCAGTAAACCCTTTGACTTGGAAGAATTCCAGGAAGCAATCTCGGAACTCCTGGAGAAATGATCTTCTTACCAAAAGCTTGAGAGAGAAAGAGAAATCTCCGGGGATATTTACGGAGGCTAAGCCTTCAGAAACAAGTTTTCAGGTGAGAGGGAGGTGAATTGCTATGGCGAAAATAATGGTCGTTGACGATGATAACAATATTCGCGAGCTTTTGCGCAAATTCCTTTCCAGGAAAGGCTATGAAGTCATCACTGCGAGCGATGGGGAGGAGGCCCTTGAGAAGATCGCAGAATGTCCTGAGATTATTCTGTTGGACATAATGATGCCAAAGATACACGGCCTGAAGGTATTGAACAGGATCAAAAAACAATCACCCAAGACAGAGATCATAATGATGACAGGCCTCGCCCTGAACGTTATAGGGCTTGAGAGCCTGAAGCGGGGGGCCTTTGAGTTTGTCACCAAGCCTCTCGACCTGGAACACGTTGATTTCCTCATATCCTATAGGTTGGCCCAGATGGGCGCCCTGTAAGGTTCTTCCCTCCTCCTGGCCAACAGCCTTAGGCTCGCCGCCTGCACAGGGCTTGGTAAGGACCCGCACCCTTTTCACGGTAAACATTACACTTCCCATCCCAACTCAAGTTCCTTCCATAGGGCTGGATTGTTGGTGCCTCCGGTGTTATAACAATCGGAGCTTGAATAAGGACGGAGACGGACGCATGAGCCACGCAGATATACCTTCCATGGGTCCTGAAAGGACACCTGCGGGAACAAAGGTCAAGCAGGTCCAGGGCCTATTTGACAGGGTGGCCAAGAGATACGATGCCATGAACACAATCCTGAGCCTTGGGATCCATCACGTCTGGAAGCGGACCGCGATGAGATTATTATCACTGGGGCCCGGTGATTGGCTCATAGACGTGTGCGGTGGCACAGGGGATCTGGCTTTGCTCTCAGCGAAGCACGTTGGTAACTCCGGTCGTGTCATCCTTTATGACATGAATCGGGCCATGATTGAGGCAGGCAGGCCGAGGATAGAACGCTCACCTTCCAGGGATCGGATAGAACTCGTGCTTGGAGATGCGGAAAAAATCAGTTTCCAAGACAACTGCTTTGATGCCGCGATGGTCGGCTTCGGCATCCGAAATCTCGGCCACATGGAAAGGGGTCTTCGCGAGATGTATCGGGTGATCAAACCCGGCGGAAAGGCCCTGTGCCTGGAATTCTCCAACCCCCCTTCTCCCCTTTTTCGTTCCGTCTACGATTTCTACTCCTTCCACGTTATTCCGCTCTTGGGCAGCATCCTTGCCGGATCAAGGGAGGCCTATTCATACCTGACCGAGTCCATAAGGGTATTCTCCTCTCCCGAAGAGCTGGCCGCGATGATGCGAGACATCGGTTTTCGGAATGTCCTCTACAGGAGACTCACCAGGGGCATTGCGACTATCCACTTGGGTGACAAATGAGGCTCGGCGCCGCTTGACCTGTAGTGCCCTTTGCCCTTGATTTTCAGTATTGGTTTCTTTATAATATTAAGCATTTAGCTGAGCCTTTAGGAAAGCACGCTCAAAGGTCTCGGGGGAGCACGAAGATGTATTCCTCATGCCTCCAACTAAATAGTAGGTGATGACTTATGAAATCCAAGAGGAAGTATCTTTTCTGGGCGATATTGGCCGGGATAGTTTATTTCTTTTTGAGCTATCACATTATCTTTGTTGGCAACAATCTGAAATTGCTAAAAAAATCTCGTCACACCTTAGATTATACCTTCTTTAGCACCCAGGGGAAAACCGACATTGCCATTCTTTCTGTGGACGACTTGAGAGAGGACGGAATCGGGGAGCTCTTAGTCGAGATGGGGCGGCTCTCTGAAGATCAACTGGAGATGCTCATAACCCAAATTGAGGAAAGCAGGAAAGACTAAACTTCAAAGTCCACTTTAATCTTGAATGTTCTCACCGCGGGCAGGTTCCGGATTTCCTCCACACCTGTTTTCTCTGAAATCTCCTTGAGGGATCTTTCGATATCCGTCACAGTCGGGGCAATAAAGGTGAACCACACGTTGTAGTCGTGATTCCTCCTGTAGTTGTGTGTCACCCCCGGATACCTGTTCACCGTCGCTACGAATTGATCCAGCTTTTCATCCGGTACCTTGGCAGCACAGAGAGTGCTCGTGAAATTGAGCTTTCTCGAATGAAAACTACCGCCTATGCGCCGTATTATGCCATTCTCCTTGAGTCTCTTTACCCTCTCCAGAACGTCTTCTTCCCCCAAACCAAGTCTCTTCCCTATCTCGAGATAAGGGCGTCTTTCGATGGGGAACTCGGATTGTATCTCGTTCAATATTGCCCTGTCGATATGATCCACCCAAAAAACCTCTCCGGCCTCATGCCCCGCCCTTGGACAAGATCAAGGGGAGTTGGTGGCCGTTTTCTTGCCCGGCACATACATGCACAGGGGTTCTTCTTCCAGATAATCACCCGTGGCCTCGAATGCCCGGGCCCTGCATCCCCCGCACACCCTGAGATATTCACACCGCCCGCATTTTCCCCGGTAGGAGGCAAAGTCCCTGAGCTTCCTGAAAACAGGAGAATCGCGCCAGACCTTGGAAAATGACTCTTTTCTGAGGTCTCCGGAGTTCACTTCAAGATAACCGCAGGGCTGAACGATCCCTTCGTAGCTGATGAAGCAAAAGCCTATTCCGCCAAGGCATCCCCTTGTGACGGCATCCAAACCGTAGGTCTTGAAGTCAACCTTCCTACCGGCCTTATGGGCCTCTTGCCTGAGGATCCTGTGGTAGTGGGGTGCGCAGGTGGCCTTGAGATGTAGGGGTACCTCCCTGTGGACCCTGTAGAACCACCTCAGGAGTTCCTCATACTTCCGTGCATCGATCTCCTGGTTCACCATCTCCTTTGCCCGCCCAGTCGGGACGAGAAGGAAGAGGTGATGGGCGGATGCGCCCAACTCGACCACCTTGTCAAGTATCGCGGGGATCTGTTCAACATTGTGCCTTGTGACCGTTGTGTTGATCTGGAATTCGACCCCTGCCTTCTTCAAGAAGTCTATCCCCTCCAGAGATCTTTTGAAGGCGCCCGGGACCTTTCTAAAGGTGTCGTGGCTCTTGGAATCATGCCCATCCAGGGATATGCTCACCCTTTGAATGCCGCAAGACTTGATCCTTTCGGCTATTTCGGGAGTTACCGTGGTCGCGTTTGTTGCCATTACCATGCGCAATCCGAGTCCTGTGCCATACTCCGCCAAGCCAAAGATGCCCTCTCTTAAAAGGGGTTCGCCGCCCGTTAGGATGACGATAGGTTTACCCACTGATGCGATCTGATCCAGTATCTCCCTGCATTTCTCACCACTGAGTTCCCCCGGGTAGGGACCCCTTTCTGACGAGGCCCTGCAATGGACACAGTTCAGATTGCAACTGCGGGTCAACTCCCAGGCCACGAGCCTGAGCTGATTCTTGTCGTGCTTTTCCATTAATCGGATTTCCTGCCTTGCTCTCCAGCCCTTTGCAGCCCTGCAATGGTCCACGGTATCCCTCTATCCGGTGTCAAGAAGCATGGCGAGATGAAATCTTATGGATACACCTCTTTTCCTGAAAACCAGTGTGGGGATTTGGGATCGCAGGACTTAGGTTAGGAGATCTGCCGCCTCTTTGGCGAAGTAAGTCATTATGAGGTCCGCCCCCGCCCTCTTGATGGAGATCAGGGACTCCAGCATCACCTTAGTTCCATCTATCCACCCTTTTTCATGGGCGGCCTTTATCATGGCGTATTCCCCGCTGACATTATAGGCAGCAACGGGGAGAAGGCTTTCTTCTCTTACCCTGCGAATTATATCAAGATATGGAAGAGCAGGTTTAACCATGATGATATCTGCCCCTTCCTCCATGTCGAGGATCGTCTCCTTGATGGCCTCTCTGGCATTGGCGGGGTCCATCTGGTATCCAGCCCTATCGCCAAATTGAGGGGCGCAGTCAGCAGCTTCCCTGAAGGGCCCATAAAAGGATGAAGCGTACTTGACGGCATAGGAGATGATGCCCACTTCCTGGAACCCGTTGTTGTCCAGATCTATCCTGATAGCCGCTACCCTCCCATCCATCATATCTGAAGGCGCCACAAAGTCAGCGCCAGCCCTCGCATGGCTGACGGCCTGTTTCGCCAGTATTTCCAGGGTTGCGTCATTGTCAACGTTGCCGTCCTTGATTATCCCGCAATGGCCGTGGTCGGTATACTCACAAAGGCACACATCGGTGATAACGACGATCTCCGGCAGGTTCTCTTTGATTGCCGAAACAGCCCTCTGCACGACCCCATCTGAGGCATAAGATCTGCTCCCCGTAGGGTCTTTCTTGTCCGGCAGCCCAAAAAGAATGACAGACGGAATCCCCTTTGACCGGATATCTCTTACTTCTTCTACCAGTGAATCCGTGGAGAATTGGTACTGTCCCGGTAAAGAAGGGATGGGATCCCTGACTCCGCTGCCGGGCTTTACGAAGAGGGGGTAGATGAGATCCTTCACCGAGAGGGTGCTTTCTCTCACCATTTCTCTTATCGGTCCGGTCCGTCTCAGCCTCCGGGGTCTCACATGCATATCTTTCCTCGTCTTTTCAACATAGTTAGTGTATGTCCTAATTCACCAATCCCTCAATTCCCGAATTCCTGCATTCTCCAATCTTCCGTGGCCTTGATCTCCTCGTCTGTAAGATAGCACGCCGGGTCTGGGGCCCATACGTCTCCCGTGACTGCCTCGGCCCTCACCCTGAAGTTTCCCCCGCAAAGGTCGAGCCACTTGCAGGTCGAACACCTGCCCTTCACGTATCTCTTCTTGTCTTTCAATTTTGCCATGAGAGGGTCGGAGACGTCTGTCCATATCTCGCTAAAGGGTCTCTCCAGGACATTTCCGAAGCTCCTGTGCCTCCAAAACTGGTCCGCATGAACACGACCATCCCAGCTGATACAACCTATTCCCCTCCCGGAATTATTTCCTTCATTCATGCGGAGGAGTTCCAGGACTTCCTTCGCCCTCGGGTTGTGTTCCCTCAACATCCTCAGGTAGAGGTACGGCCCATCAGCATGGTTGTCTACAGTAAGAACCTCTTTGTCGAGACCCCTATCATGCAGGTCACGGGTCCTGTCAATGATCAGGTCGACTACCCGGCGCGTCTCGAGGTGGTCAAGGTCATGGTCGACTATATTCGAACCTCTTCCCGCATAAACCAGGTGATAGAAACAAACCCGGGGTATCTCATATTCTTCCAGGAGATCGAATATCAAGGGGACTTCTCTGAAGTTGGATCTGTTTATGGTAAATCGCAGACCGACCTTCAGGCCGGCTTCCTGACAATTTCGAATTCCTTCCATGGCCCGGCTGAAAGCCCCTTGTTTTCCCCTGAACCGATCATTGGTGGCTTCCATCCCGTCAAGGCTCACTCCCACATAGGAAAGCCCGACATTCTTCAGTTCTTCCGCCACGCCACGACTTATGAGGGTACCGTTTGTCGAGATGACCGCCCTCATGCCTTTCTTGACAGCATAGCTTGCCAGTTCCGGAAGATCCTCGCGCAATAGGGGTTCTCCTCCAGAAAAAAGGATCACCGGGACCTCGAACTCTGCAAGATCATCAACAAGAGAGATGGCCTGCTCTCTTGTCAACTCCTCTTCCTGACTCCGCGCCACGGCATGGGCATAGCAATGGACGCATCTCAGATTGCAGGTACGGGTCACGTTCCACACCACCACGGGTTTCTTGTCGAAGGAGAACTGTAACAGGTGCGATGGGAGGTCCTTGGAACGTCGGCCGTATCGGATAGCGTCTGAAGGTTCGATAGTTCCGCAATAGAGCTTTGAGATGCCGATCATCTTGGCCTAGTTTTCCTCCTTCTTACTGGGACCATAGGGCGGGTGGCAGTCTTGGCGGTAATACTTCTTCACGAGTTCATTGATATAGCTCTCCATATCGGTTACTGCGTCTCCCGTGACCGTGAAACGGTCCGTCCCCGAGCGATCCTTCACCAGTTTCAACCCGTACTCCAGCTTTTTTGCCAACTGAAAAGTCAGTTTTCCTGTGTCTTCCCCGGTTCTGATTGCTTCTTTGATCAATTCGTCAATGGCACTATCCTCAAGGGATATGTCGATTTCCAGTTTCTCATAGAGTGAAGATTCCTCCCTCTTGATTCGGTCATGCATTTCCCTGAAGGTTTCAATGGCCGTGTTTACGTCGGTGATTAGCTTTAAGTATATTTCCCCGATGAGTTCCATCCTTTTGTCGTACAGATTCAATCCATCAAGCTGGTGGAAGTCGTTTGCCCTGCGCTTGATGAAACCTTTCAAATTCTCCATTTCCTTTTCGGAGGCCCTGCTGAATCTCTCGAGCCTCCCAGGACTGTAAGGATCCTTCTGAAGATCCGCCAGTTCTGCCTCGGGATTATCCACAAGTTCTGGGGTCACAAGAAGTTTGTCGATATGGGTAGAGGGCAGGGTCTTTTCAAAGGGGATGAGGACCTTTTCACAGGCGCTCACCAAACCTCGGGCGCCGGTCCTTTCCGCAGCCGCCATCCTTGCAATCTTGCTCAGGGCTTCTTCTTCAAATTTGATATCAATACCATAGGCGCCAAAATCCTGCCTCTTGCTCAGGATGATGGGATTGTTGGGATTCTGGAGGATTTCAACAAGATCCTCCTCCTTCAGTTCATCAAAGACCACGACTACGGGCAGTCGGCCCACAAACTCTGACTCAAAACCGAATTCGATCAGATCTTGAGCCGTAACCTCCTTCAGGATCTCCCACGGGATCTCGTTGGGTCTGACATCCGCCTCAAACCCCAGGCCCTGTTTCTGAAGCCTTTTCTTGATGATCTCTGCAAGGTCTCCAAATGCCCCACTCATGATGAAGAGGATATTCCTGGTATTTACCACCCTCTTCTCTTTCTTCCCGGTCCGCCGGTAATGCTCGATCGCCTGGATTTGTGAGACCGCGTCATGGGGAACCTTTAGGTCTACGTCCGTCTCCTCCATGGGCTTTAACAGGGCCCTCTGAACCCCCGTACGCGAAACATCGTGGCCGATAATATTCTTGGCAGAGGCTATTTTGTCGATCTCGTCGATATAAATGATCCCGTTTTCCGCCAGGCTTATGTCGTCATTGGCCTCATGAACCAGGTCCCTGACGAGGTCCTCGACGTCACCGCCCACATAGCCCGTCTCACTGAATTTCGTGGCATCTCCTTTTACAAAGGGAACCCCCAGCTTTTGTGCGATGAGCTTTATGATATATGTCTTGCCCACGCCGGTCGGGCCGATCATCAGGACATTGTTCTTTATCATCCCCACTCCTGCGGTCTTTTTCTTGTCGGCGTGTTTCTTCAAGTACTTGATTCTGTTGAAGTGGGTGCATATTTTGGTCGCAAGGACCGCCTTAGCATGGGCCTGTTTTACGACAAAATTATCAAGGTGGGCCTCAAGCTCTTCCGGTAACATATCAAAATGAGGCCCCTTGCCCGATTTCTCATCATAACGGACCTCATCCGTGGAGACTTCTTGGCCCTTGGGGAAGAGAAATGGGGAAATGATCTTTATTCGATCCCCGTATTTCTTGGAAAGGTACTCGCCCAACTCCTTTTCCAGTTCCTTCTGGTTTGGGAGCTTTCCACTCCTCTCCTTCTCACCGCTGTTGTTATAGACCATATTTCCCTCTGGAATACTTAGGATTATTGATTTCTTGATACATCCTCAGCAGTCCCCTGGCCCCGTTCCCACTATGTCTCTTGGGGCCTCGTGATTTAATATATTCATCGGTTGGTTCCATTTCAAGCCCATGACGGTTGGTGGTTCTTTATTGACTACGCCAGGCATTTTATTTAAAGTTCATAATCTAACTGTGGTCTGTGATCAGAATCCGCGATTACTTTATAGAATACCAAATTCTATTAAAAAAACAAAGGTTCATGTATGGTCTCCAGATTAGAGATCGCAATTAAGGAAGGCCTGGTTGATGCTGAGGGGGAAAGCATCAAGAGAAAGGCCAGGGACTATTTCGGTTATGAAGTGCATGACATCCGGGTGGTAAGGGTATTGACCATTGACGCAGGTCTTGAGAAGCGCCAGCTCCAAATGATTCGGAGCCACATCTTTACCAACCCTGTTATTGAGGAGTCATCCTTTTCACCTATCGCCAAGGCCTTCGACTGGTTGATCTGGGTCGGGTTCAGGCCCGGGGTAAGGGACACGGCCGGCAGCACCGCCGTTGAAGCCATCGAAGACCTGCTGAGGATCTCCTTCAAACCCCATGAGTCCGTTTACACCTCCAAGCTCTTTGCCATCACAGGGACCCTCTCCCTGGGCCAGGTCGAAAAGATCGCCAGAGAGATCCTGGCGAATGATATCATCCAGCAATGGAAGATCTATTCAAGAGATAACTGGGACCCCAACAAAGAAATAGGTTTCGTCCTGCCCAGGGTGCTCTTGGATCATGAGCCGGTCGTAAGGACCATTGCCATTGGAAGCGACGAGGAGCTGAAGGCCATATCCCTGGAGCGAAACCTTGCACTCCAGGACATGGATATTCCTGTCATACGCCAATACTTTCTGCGTCAGGACATTCTCTCCGAGAGGAAAAAATTCGGCCTGTCTTTACCCACCGACGTGGAACTGGAGTATATCTCCCAGGCCCGCAGTGACCACTGCAACCACAACACCTTCAAAGGAGTCTTCAATTACCGGGACATCATCAGCAGGGAGCACACAACGGTAAGGAATCTCTTCAAGACATGCATCGAAGCCCCGACCCTGGAAATCAAAGAGGAAAAGGACTGGGTTGTCTCGGTCCTGTGGGATAATGCGGGTGTGGCGAGATTCGACGATGACTACTACTATGTCATAACTGGAGAGACCCACAACAGCCCTTCCAACATCGAAGCTTACGGCGGGGCCCTTACCGGCATCGTCGGCATCTATCGCGATCCCATGGGGACCGGAAAAGGCGCAAAATTGGTCCTCGGCACTTACGGCTACTGCGTTGGTCACCGGGACTATGATGGAGAATTGAGGCCGCACCTCCATCCCCGGCGGCTATTGGATGGCGTCATAGAAGGAGTCAGAGACGGAGGCAACAAGAGCGGTGTCCCGACACCCTTCGGGCAGGTGCTTTTCGATGACAGTTACATGGGCAAGTGCCTGGTTTTTGTTTCGGCCGTCGGGATCATGCCCGCAAGAATCGGGGGGGAATCCTCCCATCTCAAGACGACCCGGCCCGGTGATCTCATAATAATGTCAGGGGGCAGGGTCGGAAAGGATGGAATCCACGGCGTAACCGCGGCTTCGGAGACCTATACCGAGCATACACCGGCCGGCCATGTGCAAATAGGGGATCCCTACACTCAGAAAAAAATGCATGACTTTTTGCTGGAGGCCAGGGACGAAGGCATTATCGCCTTCATCACCGACAACGGTGGCGGGGGGCTCTCTTCTTCCATAGGCGAGTCTGCCCGCTTCAGCAACGGTTGCCGAGTAGACCTGGACAAGGTCCCCCTCAAGTACGAGGGCCTTGATCAATGGGAAATATGGGTCAGCGAGTCCCAGGAAAGGATGACCATCGCAGTCAGACCCGAGAACCTCAAGCGCTTTATGGAGCTCTCCGCCAAGCACGCAGTGGAGAGCACCGTCATCGGAGAATATACGGACACGGGGTACGTACGGCTGGATTACGGGGGCGAGACCTGCGCCTTGGTGAGGGTGGATTTCCTGGAATCAGACTTCCCCCCCTGGGAGTTCGAGGCGGAATGGGCCCCGCCCGAATTTCGCGGCCTCAGGGAACCCGTCTTGAGTGAGCCGAGAGAACAGGGGGCCCTGCTCCGGACAGTGCTTTCGAGACCGAACATCTGTTGCAGGAACTGGATTTCCAGGCAATACGATCACGAAGTCCAGGGAGGGAGTGTAGTCAAGCCCCTAGTGGGCAAGAACAGGGACATGCCCAGCGATGCCGTGGTCGTTCGCCCAATATTGGGGCGGTCTCGGGGCATTGCAATAACCCAGGCCATGAACCCCTTCTATTCCCAGATCGATACCTATCACATGACAGCGGTAACCATCGATGAGGCGGTCAGGAAGATCATCGCTGTTGGAGGCAACCCCCAGCACCTCGGGGGCGTGGATAATTTTTGCTGGCCTACGATTCAGTACGATCCTGTTCGAAATCCTGATGGCAAATACAAGGCTGCCCAATTGGTGAGATCTAACTGGGCCCTGAGGGATTACTGTCTGGCCTTCAAGATACCTCTCCTTTCCGGAAAGGACAGCATGTACATTGACGGGGACCTGGAGGGCCCTTTCGGTGAGAGGCGAAGAATATCCGGGCTGCCCACGCTGCTTTTCACTGCCTCGAGCGTCGTAGATGATATTGAAATCTGTGTCACCATGGATGCGAAGTTACCGGAGGACCTCATCTACGTGCTCGGGGAGACAAGGAACGAACTTGGAGCCAGTGAATATTACCAACTCTTGGGGACAGTGGGTCTCAACGTCCCCCGCGTGGACGTTGAGGAAGTCTGGCCTCTCTACAGGGGCCTCGCCAAGGCCATAAGAAATGGCCTGGTCTCCTCGGCCCATGCCGTAGCCAGGGGAGGGCTCGCGGTTCACCTCGCCATGGCTACCATGGGGGGAGAGCTGGGGGCTGAGATACATCTCGGCAAGGTGCCGACACAAGACGGTCTTTCAGACACGCAAGTCCTTTACTCGGAGTCTGCAGGACGCTTCGTGGTGACGGTCAGTCCGGATAAGCGGGCCGATTTTGAAAATCTCATGAAGGGACTCAGGGCGGAATGCGTGGGGAGGCTGACGGCATCGCCCCCTTTCCGAGTAAAGGGGAAGGACGGCTCATTCATAATCGAGGAAGACATTCTCGCCCTGAAGGATTCCTGGAAGAAACCATTCGGAGATCTGAAATGAGTGCCGTGAGGGCCTTGGTGCTTACCGGGTATGGTCTCAATTGCGACTACGAGACAGATTACTCCCTCAGACTGGCGGGAGCCGACTCGCATCTGGTGCACATCAACGAACTGATCGAGGGAGAGAGGTCAGGCAGAGGCCAAAAACTCCACGATTACCACATCCTGGTCTTTGGCGGGGGGTTCAGTTGGGGAGACGACCACGGGGCAGGGGTGTTGTTCGCATCCAAGATAAAGTATAACATGGGCGAAGCCCTTGATCGATTCATTTCGGAAGGCAAGTTGATCCTCGGCATATGCAACGGTTTCCAGTGCCTTGTAAATATTGGCCTCCTGCCCGGTTTTGACGGAGATTACAGGGCCCGCAGGATCGCCCTCACTTACAACGATTCGGGGAACTTTATCGATGCCTGGGTGAGGCTCCGAGTGAACCCCGACTCCCCCTGCGTTTTTACCGGGGGGATCGACTATCTTGACCTTCCAGTGAGGCATGGGGAAGGAAAGTTCTATGCGCTCCAGGAAGACGTCGGCAGGCTTTTCTCCGCTAACCAAGTGGTCATGCAGTATGCCGATGGGAATGGCGCTTTGGCGGAAGGGCGGTGGCCTCTCAACCCCAATGGATCCCTTCATGACATAGCGGGGGTCTGCGACCCCACTGGCAGGATTTTCGGTCTTATGCCCCACCCGGAGGCCTACAACCACTGGTCCAACCATCCCGATTGGATCCTAGAGAGGGAACGGCTTGCTCGGCAAGGAAAAACGCCCGATTCTCACGAGGGCAGAGGCATCGTCCTGTTCAGAAATGCCGTCCGCTATATCAAGGAAAAAATGAAACAGGGGGTCATCTCCTAGTCGCCGACCTCAGCAGCTCGCATTCTGCATTTGGGGCTTCTTAACGCGGCGATGGACTCCAGTCCTCGCGGACTCAGGCCGCAGCACGTGATGGGAAGCCGTCAACACTTAACAGACTGTTGCCCAAGGTCCGACAATGGCGCTGGTTGCCCCTTGGGAGGTCTTTTCAAAAGGCTCAATATACGTCATGAGCCTTTTTACGCCCCCATAATCCTCATGGTCGTCTCCCAACAGGCGCAGAAAAAGGAGACTCCGGTGGGGATGATCTTTTGGGGCTATTGAGGGCTTTTATTAAATGTTTGGTGCCGTTGCCGTTGTCTGGGAGGAATTTGATTGAGCCTTTTGAAAAGACCTCCCAAGGGGCACTACACTGCTTTGATATATCCCATTCAGGGGAAAACAGAGAAAAGGATTTGGACAACAGCCTGTTAAAAGGGAAGCGTTACAGAGTACCCATAGGGTCCCCGCCGTATCAAGAGGGTCAGAGATGGTAAGTGGTGGAATCTGCTGATAGCTTCCTTGAATTTCTCCATGTCGGTGGCAGGGATGTCATTCACCCCCACGATTATGTCTCCTTCCTTTAGCCCGATTCGCGCGGCTTCTGAACCGGATCTAATCCCTCTTATCACCACCCCGCCTACTAGTCCATATCTCCTCAAGGCACTTGGCTCCATCTCATCCACCTCGATGCCAAGCCGCTGGCGGACGATCTCAAGGGCCAGATCCTTGGGAAAAGCCGTTGCCTGGACACGGACCTGCTGCCGTTTCTTGCCCCTCAAGACGGTGATCTTTATCTTGTCGCTCGGCGTGTATTCGGCGAGGGCGTCATGGTAAGAGGAAGATGATGTGAGTGGAATGCCTTCTAGATCCAGAAGGATGTCGCCCCTCTTGATCCCTGCCCTGGCCGCTGGGCCCTGTGGATGGACATCACTCACGAGCACCCCCGAAGTGAATCCCGTCAAATCAAAATAAGCCCTCAGTTGAGGGGTCAGATCCTGCACCTCCAATCCCAACCACGGAAATCGAACCTCCCCGCGCCTGAGCAGTTCCTTGACTATTCTCTTGGCCTTGTTTATGGGAATAGCAAATCCGATCCCTTGTGCCTTCTGGTAAATGGCGGTGTTTATGCCCACAAGCTCTCCCAGAATATTCAGTAACGGTCCCCCGCTATTGCCTGGATTGATAGAAGCGTCTGTCTGAATAAAGTGCCTGTAAACCTGGTCTCCTGCTCTTACAGACCTATCCAGCGCGCTGACCACTCCGGTTGTGACCGTATGGGAAAGTCCGAAGGGATTTCCAATGGCAATTACTGTCTCCCCTATCATCAAATCGTCTGAATTACCCATTTCCAGTTCCTTGAGTGGCTCCTCCGGATCGACCTTGAGGACCGCCAGGTCAGACCTCGGATCCGTACCAACGACCTTGGCATCGTACTCCTTTTTTGCGGCAGTGATCACCTTTATTTCTGTGGCCCTTTCGATGACATGATTGTTTGTAAGTATGTATCCCTGGCGACCGTCGATGATCACCCCGGACCCCAAACTGGTGTGGGCATATTCTTTGGTGAAGAAATCCGGGAAAAAATCTTTGAAAAATTCTTCTCCCGAAAAAGGAAAGATCGGGCTTATCTTTTCTTGTACTATTGTGCGGATATTGACGACAGCCGGACTTGCCCGTTCGATCGCCTCTACGACTGCGTTTCGCCTCGAGACAGCGTTCCCTTCCATACCCATGCAGAGAGGAGCCGTGAATATGAGGGTCAGCGCCAAGAGGATGCTGAATGCTTTTCCAGGGCTTCCTGTTTCAGTCTTGATATGCAGTCTATTCATTCTCAAGGTACTCCTTGATGCTCTCTTTTATTGCATGGGCCTTGCCCCAATAGAAATGGTCGGCTCCTTCAATCACTCTAAGAACTGCCTCAGAGTTCCAGTTCATGACCCTTTCCCTTACACCCTCAGGTTCGGCAATATCGTCGTTGCTTCCCGTTATGACCAATTTGACCTTTGAGCCGAACAAAGAACCCTTGAAATCCAGGAGTCCTACGGGCGGCGAAATCATGACGAGCCCTCTGACGTTTTCATACTTATCCAGTCCCATGAAATTGACCCAGGCCCCGAAAGAATAGCCTGCCAGGAAGACATGACTCTTGCCAAGGCCCTCAAGGAGCCTCAAAGCTGCCTTGACATCCTCCTGTTCCCCCCGGCCTCCGTCGTATTCCCCTTCACTTTCCCCGACACCCCGGAAGTTGAACCTCAACGTGGTGTACCCGGCCTCTCCGAAGGCCTGAACCAGGGCTTCCACAACCGGGTTATGCATCTCTCCCCCGTAGAGTGGATGGGGGTGTGTGATAACAACCCCTCTATCTCCCGAAAGATCTTCTAAGAGCCCCTCTATCCTCAGATCTCCAGAATTGACAAAAACCTTCTCTTCGGCCATGGAACCTCACCCAATAAATCAAGGCAAAGACATACGGTGCAAGGGCGGTGCCCAGGTCCAAAAAGCATTTTCCTTGTGCCTTGCGCCTTAAGCCTTATGCCTATTTTAACCAGGGATTTGTCCTCTTTTCGCGATCAACAGTGGAACAGGGATTTATACCATAGTCATGACCCGGCCACACGATTGTCTCACCCGGCAGAGTGAGTATCCTTTCCCTTATTGAGTGCATGAACTGGCTTGACGACGCGCCGGGCAAATCAGTCCTCCCTATGCTGCCCACAAAGAGCGTATCACCAGTGAAAAGGTTGCCGTCTCCCAGGAGACATATACCTCCGGGCGTGTGTCCCGGGGTGTGAATAACTTCTAGAGATACCTCGCCGACCGTAATTCTGTCTCCATCGCTTACTGTGATATCGGCAGGAGGAGATGGCGTAAACCCCCACATAAGGGCCATTTCCTTCCCCCTTTCGGTTCCCAACATTGGGGCGTCCAGCTCGTGGACAACAATAGGAGCGCCGGTGAGGGACTTCATCTTCTCGTTTCCACAAGTGTGATCAGCATGGCCGTGGGTGTTCACAATATACTTCAATTGCAGGTCTCTTTCCTTTAACTTTTCCACGATGCGATCCTCGTCACCTGCCGGATCGATGACGAGGGCTTCTTTCGTCTTCGGGCACGAGACCAGGTAACAAAAGACATCCATAAATCCGACCTTCATCTGTTCCATATCCATCATCTTGTTCCTCACACAATCCGCTACTCCTTGCACAATCCTGGTCTTATAGAGGAGGCATCTTGTCAAACAGGGCCTTCATGTCCCTTTTCAGTCCCCTTGGGACAGCCGATAGCCTCTCTTCAGGGATTTCTACAAATTCTCCCGTCCCTTTTGCCAGCACCGAACCCCTCTCGTCCAGTATCTCTGCCCTTGCCACGATCTTAGGGGGCCTGGCGTCATCCGAGATGCGACCCTTGACGGTCAATTGTCTTCCAATAATTGCTGGCTTGAGGTATTTTACTTCCATCTTCCTAGTAACAAAAAATGTCCTCTTGAAATAGATAATGGTCCAAGACATGGTCTCATCCAAAAGGGTTGAAAGAATCCCTCCGTGGGCCATGTTTTCCCATCCTTCATGATGTTTGTCCAGCCTTATGTCGGTGCAGACATGGTTGCCCTCCCTGTAGAAACAGAGGTTCAGCCCCTTTGAGTTTTCCGTCCCGCATGCAAAACAATGATGTCCCCGCAACTTTGGAATCTCGAGTTTCTTCTTATCCGTCATCTTCGAAAGCCCCTTCCGAGTTTCTTACACTTTCGTCCTTAAGATCATCGAGACAATGGGATGCCTTCTCAGCCTTCCGAACTATCGGCCAGAAAGGTTGACCACCTGCCTTCGTTCACCCATTCCTTGTAAACATGAAAACCCTTCTCATGAAGCCTTTCTCGTATCTCCTCCGCCTGTCCCTTCAACAAACCGGAGACTATGATCCGTTTCGTACTTCTCGGGGATATCATGCTGACGATCCTTGCTATGACCTCATGGTGAATATTGGCAATGAGCAGATCTGCGAGCTCATGCACGAAGTCTTCCGCCCTTCCCTCATGGACCTCTATGATCTCTTCCAGACCATTCAGGCTAACATTCCTCCTCGCCGTTCTGACGGACAAAGGATTGATATCAACCGCAGTGATCCTCTGTGCTCCCATGGCGGCAGCGGCCAGGGCCAAAATCCCGCTGCCCGTTCCAAGGTCCCTGACGCCCCCGATCCCTCTTTTTCGACGGACCAGATCCAGGGCCTCGAGACAGGCCTCCGTTGTTGGATGGAGGCCGGTGCCGAAAACGACGCCAGGATCGAGCAGAACCTCCCTGAGCCCTTTTCCTCTTTCACCCGTTTCCCACGGCATCTTCAGGATCACATCGCCTACCGTGATAGAACGAGGTTCTCCCCCATGCCATTGCTCGTAGGTGTAATGGTGTTCTTCGACAAGACGGATATCTTCCCTGGCCCTAACGACCCGAATGACTTTCTCATCCGACGGTCCAGAAAAGAAAAGGAACGAGCTACCTTCCTCAATCCAGTTCCCTATAAAGGAAGGACCGAGACATTCCTCTTCAGCCTTCCCGAGGCGGCCCTCAAGGACATAGACATACAGGTCGCTCCCAGGAGAGGCAATTCCGCGACCCATCCCTCACAACCTCCTGTTCCAGTCAAGAAGTCACATCATAATAAGGCTATATGGTAAAAATGGCAAACAGCAAAAAAAGCCCCTCAAAACATGAGGGGCTTCAAGATGAATTTCCGGCAGCGTCCTACTCTCCCACGCGGTCCCCCGCGCAGTACCATCGGCGCTGTAGAGCTTAACTTCCGTGTTCGGGATGGGAACGGGTGTTTCCTCTACGCTATCGCCACCGGAAAACAGAAAAAATCAGAATACAGGGAAAGCCATTTCAAAGGCAAAGAATGACAGATAAAAATGGCCAAGCCGCACGACCTATTAGTACCGGTTAGCTCAATGCGTTACCGCACTTACACACCCGGCCTATCAACCTCGTCATCTCCAAGGGGTCTTTAGTTCCACTGGTTGCCCAGTGGAAGGGATACCTTATCTTGAGGTTGGCTTCCCGCTTAGATGCTTTCAGCGGTTATCCATTCCGAACATAGCTACCCAGCTGTGCCGCTGGCGCGACAACTGGTACACCAGAGGTTCGTCCATCCCGG
>JAFDHO010000277.1 GCA_019308745.1 Deltaproteobacteria bacterium | reverse complement strand
TGCGTTCTCAGACCCCTTCTCGTGGCAACATGAAAAAGCAAAGGAAAATCACAGAGATGCAATTTTTTTGAAAAAAATTCACTTTTTCTTAATCCTTATATCGGAATTCCAGATGGTGAATTGGAAAACCTGGCCCCGGGGGTCGTCGAAAACTTGGCGCCGCAGAAGCGGATGTCAAAGGGGACGCCTCGAACCGGTGGTGTGGGATAGTCCGGCGAAGGCGAATAAACTTCGACGGCCGAAATGCTCACCGCACTTCAGAGAAAAGAGAGAAACACGCGATCTCAGGTGGACAAGGTTCGGGAGCTTCCAATTACTCACTCCGGGACCCATATAATCCTTGATATCTGTTCCTATATCAGATATTTTAAATAATTTAAAGATAACAGCTCGAAATCATGACCAATTCGCAAAATACAGTCATAATCGACCTCAGGGCCCTCGTACACAATTTCAGGCAGGTCAAGGGCCTGTTGGACAAGAGGGCCAAGATCATGGGGATCGTAAAATCGGATGCCTATGGTCACGGATTGCTGCCAGTCTCCGAAACCCTCCAAGGAGAAGGCATTGATGCTTTGGGAGTCAGCTATATCCATGAGGCCCTCAGACTCAGGAGAGGGGGAATCCGGGTACCCATCGTGGTGTTGTGCGGTATCAAAGGGGCGGACGAGGCGAGAGAGGCCGCAGACCATGATCTCACGCCCGTTATCTATGACCTGGAATCCGCAGGAATCCTTCACAGGGAAGGCGAGAGGGTAGGCAAGAGGGTCAAGGTTCACATAAAGGTCGATACCGGGATGGGCCGTCTAGGAGTCCTTGACAAGGATTTGCCCTCTTTTCTGGAAAGACTCTGCCGACTAAGGACCCTTCGTACGGAAGCCCTCATGTCGCATCTCTCATCTGCCGACGAACCCGAAAGAGATTTCACCCTGCATCAGATCCGGCGGTTCAAGGAGGCGGTTGAAGTGGGTCGAGCCATGGGCTTCGATCTTCCCCTGAACAATCTGGCCAACAGCGCGGGAATCATGTCCTACCCGGATAGCCATTTTGATATGGTGCGGCCCGGTATCATGCTTTATGGGGGATTGCCCTCCCCTGATTTTTCTACCAGGGTGGAGCTGAGACCCGTCATGTCTTTCAAGGGGTACGTTTTGCAGGTAAGAGACGTGCCGGACCAGACCCCTATCGGATACAGTAGGGCCTACCGTACCAAAGGCCAGAGGAAGATAGCCATATTGTCAGCAGGCTACGGGGACGGGCTGCCCCGGGGCATGTCCAACAGGGGCCAGGTCCTCATCGGAGAGAAGAGGGTCAATATCATTGGAAATGTATGCATGAACATGGTCATGTGTGATATAACCGGCGATGATCAGATCGGATCACAAAGCGAGGCCGTATTCTTGGGCAGCCAGGGAAATGAGACTGTTACAGGAGACCAGATGGCCAAGTGGGCCCGTACCATCTCCTACGAGATCTTCTGCTCCATTGGGCAAAGGAATGCAAGGGAATACGTTAGATGAGAAAGAAACTGGACGATATTCTGAGAGGGTCTCTACAGGCCTGTTTTGAAAAGGGAGAACTGACTGAGTGCCCTCTGCCGGAATACGTGATTGAGGTACCAAGAAACGTGGAGCACGGTCATTTCGCGACCAATTTGCCTTTGACCCTTGCTCCGCTACAAAAAAGATCCCCGAGGGATGTCGCGCACGTCATCCTGGAACATTTGAAGGATGAGGGGAATCTCATTGAAAGGGCTGAAGTGGCAGGCCCGGGTTTTATCAACTTCCTCATAAGAAGGGAGCACTGGTACAGGGTCTTGTCCCAAATAGTGGCCCGTGGGCAAGATTACGGGCGCAGCACCATAGGGAAGGGAGAGAGGGTCCTGGTGGAGTTCGTGAGCGCTAACCCTACGGGGCCTCTTCATCTGGGACACGGACGAGGGGCGGCCCTGGGCGACACCCTTTGCAGGGTTCTCTCCTTTACGGGGCACGACGTTGTGAGGGAGTTCTACATCAATGACGCAGGACAGCAGGTCAGGCTCCTGGGAGAGTCCATCTACAGTCGCTGGATGCAGAGCAGCGAACCCGATTCCCCCTTTCCCGAAGATGGTTACCGGGGAGACTATGTGAGGGATCTGGCGGAGGAGATTGCTGGGGAGTTGGACCTGAAGGCAATGGGGCGGGAGCAGGCCATCGAAAGGTGTGCCAAACTGGGAAAGGAAAAAATGCTCCGGGAGATAAAGAAGGATTTGGAACTCTTCAGGGTCTCCTTTGACGTGTGGACAAAGGAGAGTGATCTGCACGACTCAGGCCTTCTTGGCCGGACCTTGGACGCGATTCGGAAGGGCAACCAGTCCTATGAAAAGGATGGAGCCTTGTGGATCAGGACATCCCTGTTCGGAGATGATAAGGACAGGGTTATCAGGAAAAGCGATGGCCAATATACCTATTTTGCATCGGACATTGCCTATCACCTAGACAAGTGGAAGAGGGGCTTCTCAAAGGCCATCAACATATGGGGGGCGGATCACCACGGTTATGTCGACAGGATGAAGGCGGCCTTGAAGAGCAACGGACTCAGTGAAGATTGGCTGGCGGTCCTCCTCATCCAGCTGGTGAAGCTCTGGAAGGGGGGCGAAGAGATAAGGATGTCAAAGAGAGAGGGTCACTACATCACGCTCAGGGAATTGATAGAAGAGGTGGGGGTGGACGCGGTCAGGTTTGTCTTTCTGACAAAGAATCATGATTCGCCCCTGGACTTTGATATCGACCTGGTAAAGAAACAGGAGAGCAACAACCCGGTGTATTACGTCCAATATGCCCATGCGAGAATCTGCAGCATCATGAGAAAGGCCCAGGCAGAAGGTATAGAGCTTCCTCGGGAGTCGGATGGACTCCTCGAAAGGCTTGTCCTGGATGAAGAACTGGCCCTCATCAGGATGATGGCCGAATTCCCCTCCCTGCTCGAGGACATAGCCCTCACCCTGGAACCGCATCGGTTGACCTATTACTTGACAGAGATCGCCTCGCTCTTTCACAGGTATTTCAACCTGGGGACAAGAATGAGCGAGCATCGCGTCATTGGCGCAGACACCCAGTTGACCAAGGCAAGGCTGTTCATGGCTGAAGGGATGAGGATTCTCCTATATAATGGCCTTAACCTCCTCGGCGTAGAAGCCCCGGAGAAGATGTAGCAAGGGGATACCTCTCAAGATGGCGAAAAAGAAAGCCAAGACCAAGAAAGGGGGCAAGAGGAGATATCAGATCGAGATGACACCCCTGTCCCTGTTCCTTTGGGGTTTCTGTTTCCTGTTTTTGCTGGCATGGGTCTTTGTCCTGGGGATCCTGGTGGGCAGAGGTTTCCTACCTGGAAATATCACGGTGATCTCCGACCTGAAGAATCAGATCGCCAAGATCGAGGAGATTACCAGTCGAAAGGAACCCAGACAGGAGGCTCGAGAAAAGAAGAGGCCTGAGAAAGATCTGGAATTGATCTTCTACGAAAGACTCTCCAACAAGAAGGTGGAGGCACGGAAGAAGGAGGTTCTTGACGAAAAAAAAGGTCTTGATGACAGGGCGGCCGGGCAAAAAGGGGCACTGAAAAGAGATCTTTCTGCGCAAGGAATGGCAAGGAAGGATGAGATCAGGGTTCCTCGCAAGGCCTCCTCAGGGTCTTCATCTCCTTCCGGGCCCAGGTACACGGTCCAACTAGCATCTCTGGGCGAGCTGGATAGGGCAGAGGGGCTCATAAGGGATTTGAAAGAGAAGGGCTACTCGGCCTATTACTATCAAGTCAACATAAGGGGAAAGACTTACTACAGAATAAGAAGCGGGAAGTTTGATACAAAGAGAGAGGCCGTGGAATTCGCAAGGGAACTTGAAAGGAAGGCAGGAATAAAGGGTTTTGTTTCCAAATTGGAATAGGGCGCACGTGCCCGGATGGTAAAGATAATAGATGCCACTCTTTGAAAACATGTAACACTTTAGCCTTTTGAAATGCCTCCTCAGATACGGAGAACGGGTGATGATGCCTTTTCTGGAGTGACTGGCGGCTTCCGGCCTGGAGAGCCTCCAGCTCGGAAAGGAGGGCGCCGTCTTTTCTTCGCCCTCGCTCCGCTCGGCTCAG
>JAFDHO010000068.1 GCA_019308745.1 Deltaproteobacteria bacterium | reverse complement strand
ATTACCCGGAGCTCAAAAAAGACTCAGACTCTCCCTGAGATTCCTTGCGGATATAGGTATCATCGGTTTGCCCAACACGGGGAAGTCCACGTTGATATCCCGCCTCACGGACGTGCGTTCCAAGATCGACAAATACCCTTTTACTACCCTGAATCCCAACCTTGGGGTCATCCGTTACGAGGACGGAACCTCTCTGACTATGGCCGATATCCCGGGTTTGATCGAGGGGGCCAGCGCCGGTCGAGGCCTCGGTCACCGCTTTCTGAAGCATGTGGAGAGGACAAAGCTCCTGCTGCACCTCTTGGACGCAACCTATGAGCCCCAAGAGGATATGCTCGATGATTTCTCCGTTGTGCGAAAGGAGCTGGAGACATATAATCCATTGCTGGGTGAGAAGGAGCAGATGGTCTTGATCAACAAGATTGATATCCATGGAGAAAATCACCGGGATCTCAATAAGCTCATCGGGAGATTGAGGGAAATCGGGCTGGAGGCATATCCCATATCGGCTCTGACGGGTGAAGGCCTCGAGGACCTTAAGGCGATGTTGAAGGCACACTTTTCCGCCGCCGAAGGGGAAAGAGAATGGGCGCACGGAAAGAGATTCTGAGTCCTGTAAGAAGGGTCGTCGTGAAGGTCGGCAGTGGGGTCCTTACAGGGAAGAATGGGCTAAACACTCGGATTATCAATAATTTGACCGCTGACATATGCGAGCTGAAGCAGGAGGGAAAGGAGATCATCCTCGTCTCTTCAGGGGCCATCGCCTCGGGTCTGAAGAAGATCGGCGCGGGGGAGAGACCCAAATCCATCTCCAAACAGCAGGCCATTGCGGCCATCGGCCAGAGCCGTCTTATGATGGCCTATGAAAGGGCCTTTGCCCGGCATGGTCAGAAGGTGGCGCAAATACTCATAACCAGGGATGACCTCAACCACAGGGAGAGGTACCTGAATGCCAGAAATACCATCTTCACCTTGCTTTCATGGAATGTGGTCCCCATCATCAATGAGAACGACACTGTCGTGGTGGATGAAATCAAGTTCGGAGACAACGATAATCTCAGTGCCATGGTCACAAGCCTTACGGAGGCCCTTTTGTTGATAAGCTTGACAGACATAGACGGCCTGTTCGACAAGGATCCCCGCACCCACAAGGATGCCCGGATCATAAAGGTGGTGGAAAGGGTCACCCGGGAAGTGCTCAGGTACGGGAACTCCATCCCGGGCTTTTTGGGCAGAGGGGGAATGGCCAGCAAGATAAAAGCGGCTCAGAAGGTCACCCTCGGAGGGGTGCCCATGATCATAGCAAACGGCTCTAAGAAGCATATCCTCAAGAGGATATTCCAAGGGGAAGAAGAAGGGACCCTCTTTCTGCCCCGAGACATTTCCATCTGCAGCCGGAAGCAATGGATTGCCTTTACCCGGTCCCTAAGAGGCGCCATTGTCATTGATGAAGGGGCGGCCAGGGCTATCCTGAAGGGGGGTAAGAGCCTGTTGCCCTCTGGGATAAGGGAGGTGCGAGGCCGATTCGGCGTGGGTGACTCCGTCCTCCTCCTGGACAAGGGTGAGAACAAACTGGCAATAGGAATGGTCAACTACCAGTCAGGAGACATAAAGAAGATCATGGGATGCAGGACCTCAGAGATCGAATCCAGGCTCGGCTTCAAGCAGGAAGACGAAGTCATCCACAGGGACAACCTGGTCGTGATTGAAGACCTTGAAGGAGGAGAAGAACTATGTCAGTTGACCGCTTGATAAGAGACATGGCCGAAGGCGCAAAGGGGGCCTCGAGAATACTGCGAAAGGTGGGAAGGGACAAAAAGGATCGAGCCCTGGAACTCATGGCCGCAAAACTGATTGAGAAAAGGGGGCGGATTCAGGAGGAAAATGCCAAGGATCTCTCTCTGGCGAAGGGAAAGGGGATGGCTTCGGCACTGATAGACAGGTTAAGGCTTGACGATAAGACCCTGAGGTCCATGGCAGACGGCCTGAGGGAGATAGCTGCGCTTCCCGATCCTGTAGGAGAAGTGATTAGGATGTGGAAGAGGCCCAACGGGCTCCAGGTGGGCAGGGTCCGAATCCCACTTGGAGTAATAGGGTTCATTTACGAATCCAGGCCGAACGTGACGGTGGACGCCGCAGGCCTCTGTCTGAAATCAGGGAATGCCGTGATCCTGAAGGGCGGTTCGGAGGCCATCAATTCAAACCTTGTCCTTGCGGGAATCATGGCAGAGGCCCTGGAAGATGCCGGGTTGCCCGAGAGATCCGTCCAGGTGGTCCCTACCACGGACAGGGAAGCTGTCACGACCCTCTTGAGCCTTGAGGACCACATTGATGTGGTCATTCCCAGGGGAGGTGAAGCCCTCATTCGGTATGTGAACGAGAACTCCCGTATTCCCGTGCTGAAGCACTACAAGGGTGTATGCCATACATACGTGGATGAGGACGCAGACCCTGAAGTGGCCTCGGAGGTGTGTTTCAATGCCAAGGTGCAGAGGCCCGGTGTGTGCAATGCCATGGAGACCATGCTTGTCCACGAGAAGATTGCCGAGGCCTTCCTCCCACCCATGGCCAGGAGATTTCAGGGGGCGGGCGTGGAGATAAGGGGCTGTGACAGGACCGTGGAACTTCTCCCGTGGGCGAAAAGGGCCGAAGAATCAGACTGGGCAGAGGAATACCTGGATCTCATATTGGCCATCAAGGTCGTCTCCGGTATGGATGAGGCCCTTGACCACATCGAGAGATACGGGTCAGACCACACAGAGGCGATCCTCACGAAAGACTACCAGCGCGCCCAACGATTCCTCGAGGAGGTTGATTCATCGGTGGTCCTGGTCAATGCCTCGACCAGGTTCAACGACGGGAATCAGCTTGGGCTGGGGGCGGAGATAGGCATAAGCACGTCAAAACTCCATGCCTTCGGCCCCATGGGCCTCGAGGAGTTGACGACCACCAAGTTCATCGTTTACGGGAATGGTCAGGTAAGGACGTGACGGCCCCTTGTCAGCAGACCGTCGCCCATGGCGTCATCAGAGATCTCGAGGCCACAACGGACCCTGGCTGCAGGCTCATGTTATAGATCGGGCGAATCGGGGCACCCGGGTAAGGGCCCGCTAGGGAGACAGGGAGGGGAAAGACCTTGAAACTGGGAATCCTAGGGGGAACCTTTGATCCAATCCACCTCGGCCACCTGCGCCTTGCAGAAGAGGTAGGTGAGGATTTTGAACTTGAGAAGGTCTACCTGATACCGGCTGCCCTGCCTCCGCATAAGGGCGGAAAGCCGGTCACCCCATTTCGTCACCGGTTCGAGATGACGCGCATGGCAGCCGAAGAGTCACCCCTTCTCGAGGCACTCGATCTGGAGGGGCGACGGCGGGGTCTTTCATACTCCATCGATACCCTAAGGGAATTCCATAGTCTCATTGAAGACCACCTGGAGCTGTATTTTATCCTGGGCATGGACGCTTTCCTGGAAATCGGGACCTGGAAGGAATACAGAAATCTCTTTGACTATGCCCATTTCCTGGTCATAAGCAGACCGGGCTTTCAATACGAAGAGATAGGGCCTTATCTTTCATCGCTTGGGATAGGGTTCAAAGGGGGAAACAACAAAGATACCTTCATTCTTTCATCCGGTAACAGGCTGATCTATAAGAGGGCCACTCTCATAGACATATCCAGCACGGAAATCAGGGCCAAGGTTGCCGGTAACAAATCCATTCGTTTTCTTGTCCCCGAGAGGGTGAGAAGATACATCATTGAAAAGGGATTATTCAAGGATCATGGAGGCTCTTAACAAGGCACTGTTGTGCTTGAGGATCGTAAAAGAACGAAAGGCCATCAACCCGGTCTTGATGGAGGTTGGCGCTCTGACCTCCATTACCGACTACTTCCTCGTTACAAGCGGGAACTCCACGAGACAGGTCCAGGCCATAAGCCGGCACCTGAATACAAGGATGCGCGAGGAGGGATTCAGGGCCTATGGGATAGAGGGAGAACAGGAGGGGAACTGGGTCCTCTTGGATTACGGCGATGTGGTAATCCATGTCTTTTACGACCCGGTAAGGGCCTTTTATGACTTGGAAGGCTTCTGGATGGAGGCCTCGAGGATCGGTCTGAATGATAAAGAATAGGACAAAAAGAAAGCACTATCAAACCATTTTCTTTCTGACTTTGGCCGTCTCGATATTATTGGCCTTTCGACTGCCCGGCGCCCATGCCCTATCCATTGAAGAGGAGCGAGCCCTTGGTAAGAAGTTCCTCAAGGAGGTACGCAATAACTTCGAGATTGTGGATGACGATTTTGCAGACAGGTACATAAACGGCTTGGGGCAGTATCTTGTAAGACACCTGGAGACAAAGCACTTCCCCTTTCATTTCTATATCATTAATGACAGAAACCTGAACGCCTTTGCAGGTCCGGGGGGGCACGTCTTCGTCTTCACTGGACTCATAGAAATCATGGACAGTGTGGATGAACTGGCCGCCGTTATCAGCCATGAAATTGCCCACGTGTCCGCCAGGCATATTTCGAATCGTCTGGAAGAGGCCAAGAAGATAGGTTTGGCAACAGTAGCCGGAATCTTGGCAGGTATCCTCCTGGGAGGAGAAGGAGGTGGTGCCTTAGTGAGCGGCTCCATGGCCGCAGGGATTCAGGCTCAGCTGGCCTACAGCAGGGAGGATGAAAGGCAGGCAGACCAACTCGGCGCAAGGTATATGAGGGAGGCCGGCTTTGATCCGGGGGGAATGATTCCCATTCTCAACAAGATCCAAAAGACGAGGATGCTGGATCCCGAGGCGGTACCGCCCTACCTCCTGACCCATCCACTGGGGCCGGAAAGGATAGCCAATATCGAGATAATGTTGAAGAGCGGGCCTGAGATCAAGGACAGGCCAGCAGAGGCAACCCTTTTCAGGAGCTACTTCCTCCACTCGAAGACGATTTTGAGGGCAAAGTATTCAGACCCTAAAGAGGCCGAGGCAGAATTCAAAAGGTTGCTTGAAAGGAATCCCGGCTCCCCTTTGGCCCACATGGGCCTCGGCCTGGTTTACAAGAGGAGGAATGAATTCCCTCTGGCCTTGAAGCACCTGGAAGCGGCATCAAAGGGGGAACCAGAGTCAAAGACCATCTCCATCTATCTGGGTGAAGTCTACCAACTCCTCGGCCAGGATGAGAAGGCCGTTCCCCACTTCTTGGACGCCCTTGAAAAGGATAGGACTGATAGGAGGGCGCTTTTCTTACTTGCCAGGTCCTACCAAAACCTGGGGCAACACAACCGGGCAATTCCCCTGTTTGAAAGGTTATCCTCCATGGAGCCGGTTGAACCGGAGGTCTTCTATGGCCTGGGGATATCCTATGGAAGGCAAAACAGGCTGGCACGGGCCCACTACTACTTTGGGATATATTTCAAGAACAAGAGGAATATAGAAAAGGCCCTGTACCATCTCAACAAGGCCCGGGATCTTGCTAAGGACCAGCCGACCCTTAGAGAACGCATTTCAAGGGCCCTAAAAGATCTTTCAGGATAGCCACAGATCTTTCAGTAGAGACCTCCCTGGGGTCACGTGTCCTTGCTCTGGATCGAGCTTTTGGTAATAGCCCCGGAGTGGCCCAAAGCCCCCCACAGGCAAGACCTTGGCATGACACCGGTGCTCAACTTTTAGGTTTTTTTAGGCCCCTCCTCAGATAATTAGCCGCTTCTTTATGCCCCAGGCTGGCGGCCTTTCTGATGTCTGCCGTGGCCTCTGGCGTTTTACCCTGAGCAAGGTATACAGATGCCCGGTTGAAGTAGATGTCTCCGTCATTGGGGCTTATCCTCAAGGCCTCTGCGTAATCCCTGAGGGCAAGATCCGGTCTGCCGGATTCGAAATAGGCGTTTCCGCGATTGCAAAGGGCCCGGGTATTCCTGGGATCTTGTTTCAAGACCTGGGAGAAGTCCCGGATTGCCTGATCAAACTTCTTCATCCGAACGTAAACGAGGGCCCTATTGTAGTAAGCCTGAGTGGCCCCTGGGTTAAGCCGGATGACCCTTGAATAGTCCCTTTCCGCTTCGGCAAGATCACCCCTGTACGCATAGAGCCAGCCCCTGTTGAAGAAGGCATCCTCATTTCTGTCGTTCGATTGGATCAGGCTATTGATCCTTTTCATCTCAAGTTGTATGTCTATCCCGGGCTTAACCCGGCCCTCGGCAACTCCGGGTCGCTTGGAGGAGGCGGTTGGCTGGTCCGGAGCGGTCTTCAGCCTCGGCTTAAGGGTCGGTTTTCTGGTGCTGGGCGGGGGTTGAGCCCCGGGAACCCTGTAGACCCTCTTCTGCCCCGACATTCCCATCTGCATGGTCGCCATTTGGGACTTCAGTTGCCACACCATGAGGAGCTGGCTCCTGACAAACAGGGCGATCATGGCAAACAGGGCAAGGCCAAGGACAATCAAGATAGTCACGACAAAAATGTTTGTTTTCACCGGCGGGAAATGTTCTACTTCCCCTTCATTCCCTACGACCAGGCCGTTTATCTGCCATTTGAACAACATGCACAGGGTCCACGGGGTCAAGATGTTGAAGGTGAAGGTGTTCAACAGGTAGCTGAGGATGGAGACCTTAAGGAAACCGCCGAAGCCGGCCCCAAAGGATGTCTTCTCTCCACCATACCTCATGTGTTCCTCTTTCCATGCGTAGAACCTGTAAAGGCCCCAAAAGGAATAGATTCCGAGGGTGATCATGGGCAGTATCATCATATGAATCAGGTAAAAAAGAAACAGATCGCCACCTGTCCCTGTGAAGGTGCTTGGCTTACCCCCGACGAGGGTATTCTGGGCGCGCCAGCGGTAGATGCTGCAAAAGGCCCAGGGAAAATACAACCCAAAGGTGACCAGGGTAATGAGCCCCTGGATAAGCCCGAGCACAAAGAGATCTCCTCCCGTCCCGTTGAAATTGACCCTCTTCCCATTAATTACCGTATGGGTCGCCTTGAGCTTGTAAAGCCTCACGAGGGCCCACGGCGAATAGAGCCCGAAGGTTATCATACTTAGCAAGAACAGGTGGATAAATACCGTCCCGAAGTACTGGCCTCCGGAACCACTGAATCGGCAATTAGCTTCTGGCATAAGGTTCCTCCTAGGTGGGATTCTTGCCTGTCAAACCCTCTCCGAAGACAACCAACGCTCCTTGAGGGTCAAGGGGCATGGGTACGATTCTCGTGCTTTTCACTTCATTAATAGAATCTTTCCCGAACCATGGCTCCCTGGATTTGGGGCCTGGAAGAAGTGACGTTCCATCAGGACCCATTTCACAGGGCCTTCCAAATATCTTCCACGGGGTCATATAAGGATATATAATTTAAGTTAATTATTTCAAATTATAATAATCCGGAATATGAAATGCAAGAAAATAATTCCCAACATTATGAAAACTGGTTCCATGTTAGCCTAAGTGGATAAAGATGAGGAAGGAGCATCAAAAATGATTGATGTCCGGGAAGGATTCCTCAAATATGGCTCTTGGATAGGTCATAGGCCATTGCCCAAGGCCTGCTCAGCAACTATGGCAGGGCCAAAAAACCAACTGTTTTGAGGCCCCTTGCAACAACCCAACCGGGTACAGGAGAACGAACCACAGGCCCTTAACCATGATGAAGGCGAAGGCTGGGAAGGGTTTGACTTGAGGGGTTGTTGTATGTTAGGAAAATGAATGACCGCTCATTCATAGGCCCACTGGTCCTCGTGAGTTGCGCCCAGTGGGTCTGTTTGAAATTTCTGATCTGATGTTTAGCGGATTAGGAGGTGTCAAGGATGAATATCATCGTGTGCGTGAAAAGGGTCCCGTTCACTCAGGAGGTGGATCTTGAAATCGATGGATCCGGCAGGGATATCCGCAGGGATATGCTGACCTATGTCATCAACGAGTGGGACAACTACGCTGTCGAAGAGGCCATTCGGATCAAGGAGAGGACAGGCGGTGGCGTCACAGCGATCACCATCGGATCCGAAGAAGACGAGGAAGTGCTCAGGAGGTGTTTGGCCATGGGCGCGGACAGGGCCATAAGAATAGACCCCGGAGATTCACCACTTGATGCCTTCGTTATTTCAAGGATCCTTGCCCAGGTGATAGGGGACATGGAGTATGACCTCATACTGACGGGCGTTCAAGCGGATGACAGTAACGAAGGTGCCGTGGGATCCATGGTGGCAGAACATCTCGACATAGCCCACGGGGCCGTTGTCATCGGTGTTGAGACGGACGGGGGCTCGGCCAAGATCCGGGCAGAGCTGGAAGGTGGGACCGACGAGTTATCAAAGATAGACCTTCCGGCTGTTCTCACGATTCAAACGGGCATCAATGAACCGAGATATGTTTCTATCATGGGCATCAGAAAGGCGGCGAAAAAGGAGCTGAATGTCATTCCTCTCAGGGAGTTGAATATCCCTGAAGAAGATCTTGCGCCCCGTACAATCCTGGAGGAGTTGTTCCTGCCGCCGGAGACCGAAGGGGCCGAGATCCTTGAGGGAGATCCATCCTTCGTAGCTGAAGAAATTATCCGGATCATGAAAGAAAAGGGGGTGAACCTGTAAATGGGAACCATACTTGTCGTTGCCGAACACAGAGAAGGGGAGCTGAGAGAGATATCCTGTCAGATGTTGTGGAAGGCCCACGACCTGAGCAAGGCCCTCGGCCAGGAGTTGGTTGCCGTCATTATCGGAGCGCCGGATGAATCCATACTCACAGACCTCTCGGAAAGGGCCGATCGGGTGATCTCCGTTGGAGAAGGGACGCTGAAGGAATACAGCGCGGAGATCTATAAAGAGGTCCTCATGGATCTCATGGAGGAGTACCGTCCCTACATCACCCTGATCGGGCACACACCCTGGGGGATGGAGCTGGCCCCGGCCCTTTCCATCAAGAAGGCAGTCCCGGTCGTGACAGACTGCGTGGACGTCCTGACAGAGGATGGCAAGCCGAAGGCAATTCGCCAGATCTACAGTGGCAAATTGTTTTCAAAGGTGGCCCTTAGAGATGCGGAAGGATACGTGATCACCATTAGGCCTGGAGCATTTCCTCAAGATGTTGCTGAGAGACGCAAGGGGGAAATCATTAGGAAGGAGGCGCCAACCACTCTGCCCCCCCAGAGAAAGCAATTCCTGGCCTTTGAGGAGGCAGGTGCCGGGGAAGTGGACATCTCTCAGGCCGAGCTCCTGGTTTCTATTGGCAGGGGCATTGGCGAAGAGGAAAAGGTCGCGATTGTCAAGGAGCTTGCGGAAAGGCTTGGAGGCGTCCTATCCTGTTCGAGGCCTGTGGTGGACAAGGGCTGGCTTCCAAAGTACCATCAGGTGGGCACTTCCGGGAAGACCGTAAAACCCAAGGTATATCTGGCGCTCGGAATCAGTGGCGCCTTCCAGCACGTGGCGGGTATCAGCGGGGCGGGCACTGTCATCGCAGTAAATAAGGACAAAAAGGCCCCCATATTCAGGGTCGCCCAGTATGGGGTCGTGAGTGACCTTTTTAAGGTCGTAGAGGCGATGAAGGAAAAACTCTCCGCCTGAAAGCCCGGGGAGCAGGAGTCCACAGTGCCGTCGCCGGCGCTGGAACCTGACTTCTGGATTCTTTGCGGGACTATTAGGGCAGAACCTCTGGGCTCCGCCCCTTTCTGTGGGGGCGGTCCGGGTTTTCCAATGAGTAATGAAACAGAGGAGAAAGTGGATGGATTTCAACCTCACCAAAGAACAGGAGGACATTGCAAAAGCGGCACGGGAATTCGCCCTGGGGGAATTCCCAGAGAGGGCCCAGGAATTCGACCGAAACGAGACCTTTGACCTGGACATATGGAGAAAAGCCTGCGAACTCGGGTTTGTGGGGGTATTCATAGATGAGGTATACGGGGGCGCGGGGCTCGGCTTGTTCGAGCACTGCCTCATAGCGGAGGAGTTCTGGGCAGTGGACGCCGGGATGGGAAATGCGGTTATCACGACCACATTCGGGGCCGAACTCCTAGGCCTCTTTGGCACGGAAGAACAAAAGATGAAATATCTCCCTCCCCTTGTGAAGGGGGAGGCCATAATCTCCACGGCTATCACCGAGCCGGACGCTGGATCGGACGTAACCTGTGCCGCGACCAAGGCCGTGAGGGAGGGGGATGAGTACGTGATAAACGGCTCCAAGATATTCATTACCAACGGAACCCTGGCAAGCTTCATGAATGTCTTTTGCTTGACAGACCCTGAGAATCCCGACAGGCACAAAAGGCATTCCTTCTTCATCGTGGAAACCGACAGGCCCGGATTCGAGGCTACGAAGCTCCGGGGCAAGCTGGGGATCAGGGCAAACGATACGGCGGAGGTCTCTTTTTCGGATGTCAGGATCCCTGCATCCAATCTGATAGGGGAAGAGGGGAACGGGTTCAAGGAGTTGATGGCCTTTTTCAACCAAACCCGGTTGCATATCTGCGCAATGGCAGTAGGATTGGCCCGTTCGGCAATGGAGGAGAGCATCGCCCATATAAAGAGGAGGCACCAGTTCGGTGCGCCTCTCGCATCATTCCAGGCTAATCAGTTCAAGATAGCTGAAATGGCAACCATGATTCGGGCGGCAAGGAATCTCTACTACGAGGCCGCATGGAGAACAGATCAAGGCAGGATGGATCATGCCCTGACGGCGATGGCAAAGTGGTATTGCGGGGAGATGGCTGTGAAGTGCGCTGATGAAGCGGTTCAGATGCACGGGGGATATGGTTACATGGACGAGTACAGGGTCCAGAGGATGTATCGGGATGCCAAGATCCTCGAGATCTATGAGGGCACCAAGGAGGTAGAAAAGATCATCGTCGCCAGGACCTTCCTCAGGTAGAAGAAAGAAGCAGGAATTCTATGATCGTCTTGTCCGGCGGGGGGAACCCCAGATTCGGAAGCTCCCTTGGATGAACCCATCTTGCCTCTTGGCCTTCCATGGCCTTGGGCTCACCTTCGAGTTCCGTGCACTGAAAGACGTGGAGTGTGATGGCCTTGGTGTCATACTCGTGACCCACGGAAAAGAGGAGTCTGCCGGCCTTGACACGCATCCCCAGCTCTTCCTTGATTTCCCGCTCCAGACAGGCAGAGAGTGTTTCCCCTTCTTCCTGTTTGCCTCCCGGGAATTCCCAGAGACCTGCAAGGTGAGTCCCCTTGGGTCGTCGCGTGATCAACACCCGGCCATTGCGCCAGATAATCCCGGCGGTCACATCATAATGGGGTGTTTTTCGCCTCGTTTCCACCTGGAAGCAGGAATATCCGGTTAGGATTTTGTAGGATAGTTCCTTGAACCGTAGATTGTCGCCCCGGTTGATCAGAAACCTCTTGGCGATAGCCTTTGGTCTGTCCAAAAGCCTCTGTATCCTGACTCCAACCCGGGCATCAATCACCCGGAATCACCTTCAAGCGCAATCTCAAGTAGGCTTCTCCGGCCTTTTCGTTTCCGGGCGAAATTTCCAGGATCTTCTGGTAGGTCTTGAGGGCTTCCTTGTAGTTCCCTTCCTTTTCTTGCCTCTCGGCCAGCAGGCCAAGAAGCCTCAAGTATTCTGATTTGGCCACCTTGTGACTATGGGATAAGGAAAGGATTTTCTCATAGGTCCCTATGGCATCATCTATCCGGTCCTTCTTTTCCTGAAGCCTGGCCATCTTGAGCATGAGATCGGTGTCCTTGGGCCGAAGGGCAAGTATCTTCTTCATCTGCTCTATTGCGAGATCTTCCCTGCCGGTCTTGAGAAAGGAGACGATTAAATACTCCATGAGAGGTATGCTTTTTGGATTGGACCTTAGGCCCCGCTGCATCACGTCAATCAATTCCTTATGATTGTTCCTCGAGCTCAGGTAATCAAATACAAAACCGTAGAGTCCCGGGTCCTTGGGCCTTAGCCTGATCAATTGGCGCGCTTCCTTGTAGGCGAGGTCATCCTTTTTCAGTCTCTTGTATATGTCAAATAGGAAGGCGCGGGTCCCGTAGTCTTTGGGATGAGTCTTTGCGAACTTCTCCAGATAGCCGCGGCTTGCTTCCAGGTTCCCGGTCTCGTACTCCAGGACTCCCAGGTTGTAAATGACAGTGTCATTTTTGGGGTCCAGGGCGAGGATCTTTTTGTAAACCTTTTTCTGCGCCTTCTTGTCCTTGCGTCTTTCAGTGATCTTGAGGCGCAAGAGGAGGGCCTCGACAGAATTGGGATTTCGCTTGAGCACCTGGGAAATGTACTTCTCAGCGTCCCTGTACCGACCTTTCTGTATGAGCCTTTCGGCCAACTTTAGTCTGCTTTCCAAATCGTCGGACTTGATGCTCACCGCCTTTGCGAGGAAAAAATCGGCCCTTTCTCTCCTGCCAGTCTTTTCATAGAGGTAGGAGAGGTTGTAGTAGAGATTGGGATCGTTCTTATCCATTTCTAGGGCCTTGAGATAGTTCTCTATGGCCTTCTTGATCTGTCCTACTTCGGTATAGAGGTAACCGAGGGTCTTGTAGACGGGAAGGCGATCTTCCATTGCCATCCTCTTTACGAGTTCCTCGTATTCCCCTATGGCCCCCGTGATCCTCCCGGAACTCTCCAGGATTGAGGCGAGCTTGAGGCGCATCTCCAGGTCATCGGGATTCAATTTGATGATCCGCTTCAGGGTGGACACAACCCCTTCCCTGTCAGGCATGGCCTCGTAGATCTTCAGGAGGTCATACAGGACCTGTTGATCTGGCCCTTCACTGACTATCTCTTCAAGGAGCGACGCGGCCTTTTTCCATTTCTTTTGGTGTCTGTACTCCTGGACGAGTCGATCCTTAATTCTCATGTCGTTAGGGGCAAGGGTGAGTGCCTTTTCAAGAAGGTTGAGCCTCCTGCCGTCATCAATGATCTTGTTGGCTTTGTCCAGCCAGTCCTCCACCTGGGGCTCGAGTACGATATCCAAGTGCCCGATTTCGATGTCATAGTGCATGACGGCGACTCTGATCCTGTATTGCTTGAAGATGTCCCTTTCCGGTAGGAGTCTGGCAAAGGTTACCCTCTCATATAGGAGCGCATTGACATCAAACCCGATCGCCGAGAGGCGGACACCCCTGTTGAAGAATATGTTGGTAGCTACTTTGAGGATTTTCACGGGTTCGTGGGGACTAACGTGGAGTGTTTCGCCGCTGAGAAACTTGAGTTGCCGTTCATTTTTTTCTATGAGCAGGTAGTCCAGACGCGGGGAAACATTGTATATGCCGTTCCACAACCACCAGGCTGCCCCCAAGAAAGCAACGAAGAGCAGTCCAACGATCCAAGGTGCCTTCCTTTTCGATCTGCGCTTTCTTACCTTTTGTTGTACCAAGGACAATCCCCTATCGCAGGGAACCCCCTCTCCCGAGCTTACCCCTGTTGGACCCTCTCCCCTCCCAAATGAGCAATATGGGAGAGGCCACAAAGATGGAAGAGTACGTCCCCACGATAATCCCAACCAAGATTGCAAAGGCAAAGTCGTGTATCACACCCCCGCCGAGCACGAAGAGGGCTACAACAACAACGAGCGTGGTCATGGAGGTCAGCAGTGTCCGACTCAGCGTCTCATTGATGCTTGCATTCATGATTTCTTCGAAGCTCCGCCTTCGGAAGCGGCTCAGATTCTCCCTGATCCTGTCGAACACGACGATGGTGTCGTTAAGGGAATACCCAACAATGGTCAAGAGAGCGGCAATAATGGCAAGAGAAATCTCCCGGTCAGTGAGGGCAAAGGCCCCGAGCGTGATTATCACATCATGGATGAGGGCAAGTATGGCTCCCATGGCATACCTTAGATTCAGGAACCAGCACAGGCCCAGGGTCACGGCAAGAGCAATAAGAATGAGCCACGTAATGCTCAGGCCAAGCCCTGATGCAAGGTAAACAACAAAGGCAAGGGACAGGGCCATGACGATGCTCATGAGCCACTTGAGCTCAAAACGGCCGGAGATGTAAATGGCGATAAAGAGAATGGCGTAGAAGATGGCAAAAAGGGCCTTTTGACGGAGATCTTTCCCTACCTTTGGCCCCACCATCTCCACCCGCCTTATCTCGACGCCTTTGCCAAAGGCAGCCACGAGGGCCTGCTTGACCCTTTCGCTCAGCCCCGCCAATTGTATGTCCGTCCTCCTTACCCTTATCAGGTATTCGTTTCCAGATTCGGCACCAAACTCCTGAATGATGCTGTCCTGTAAGTCAACGGACCTGAGCGCATCTCTGATGGCCCCGGGGTTTTGAGGGGAATCCAGTTTTGCCTGGATCAGAACGCCGCCGGAGAAGTCTACCCCGTAGTTGGGTCCGCCCCGCCAGATCAGGAGGAAGAAAGTGGCAATGATCAGCGCGAGGGAAATGACAAAGGCGATCTTCCTCCTCCCCAGAAAATCAATATTGATGCCCGGCTTGATGAATTCCATTCCCTGTCTCCCTTTGGCCTCCTATCCTCAAATGCTCATCCTCTTCCATTTTTGGTTGATGAACAGGTAGTCGAAGATGATCCTCGTCATGAACACTGCGGTAATGAAGCTGGCTGTTATCCCTATACTGAGGGTCACTGCAAATCCCCTGATGGGGCCGGTACCAAATTGAAAAAGGACCAGTGCGGCTATGAAGGTTGTCACATTTGCATCCAAGATGGTCACAAAGGCCTTTCCGTAACCCCCCTCTATTGCTGCCCGTGGAGGCTTGCCGAGCCTGAGTTCTTCGCGAATCCTTTCAAAAATAAGCACGTTGGCATCAACGCTCATGCCTATCGTGAGAATGATACCGGCGATCCCGGGGAGGGTCAAAGTGGCCCCAAAGAAGGCCAAACCCGACATGATGAACAGGATGTTCAAGAGCAGGGCAAAATCCGCGATCATGCCCGAGAGCCCGTAATAGAAGACCATGAAAAGGACGACGACGATTCCTCCAATAATCATGGACTTGAAGCCCTTCTGGATGGAGTCCTTGCCAAGGGAAGGCCCGACTGTCCTTTCCTCGAGTATCTTCACCGGGGCAGGAAGCGCGCCCGCCCTGAGGACAATGGCCAGGTCTTTTGCCTCTTCCATAGTAGGGATACCGGTTATCTGTGCCCTCCCACCGGAAATCCTGTCACGAATCACCGGGGCCGTATACACATGATTGTCGAGGACTATGGCCAGCTTCTTTCCAATGTTATCCCCCGTAATCCTCTCAAAGAGCCGTGCGCCCCGGGCATTGAAGGACAGGGAAACATAGGGCTCGTTGTATTGGGTATCTATCTGAACCCTGGCATCGGTGAGGTATTCGCCGGTAATGAGCGTCCTCTTTTTCAAGAGATAGGGGATCCTCGCCTTTCGGCCGGTCTTGGGATCGATAGATTCCTCATAGAGGATTTCCCTGCCAGGCGGGATGTTTCCGTTCAGGGCCTCTTGAAGGCTATTCTCTTCATCGACCAGTTTAAACTCCAGCAGGGCCGTCTTGCCAATGAGTTTCATGGCCCTGTCGGGGTCCTTGACACCCGGCAGCTGGATAAGAATCCGATAGTTTTCCTGTGGCCTGATATCCGGTTCGCTTACCCCGAATTGATCGACCCGATTTCTTATGGTCTCCAGGGCCTGGTCAGTGGCCATCCTCATGATGTTGTTTCTTGCCTTGGGGTTCAGTGTCAATCTCAGGGCTGCCCCCTTTTCGGCACCAGCGGCATCCTCCAGGGAAAAATCGGAATAGTTCGATTTCACAAGAGTTTCAACATCTTGACGGTCTTCCTCACGCATGAGGGTCAAGTCCACACCTGCCACTCCACTCCGTTTGAGTTCGAGGTACCTTATCTTCTTCCTTCGCAGGTCATGCCTCAGTTCCTCAACAACCCTTTCGAGGTGGCTCTCCACGGCCTTTTCCGCCTCAACTTCAAGAACCAGGTGCATGCCTCCCTGAAGGTCAAGGCCCAGGCGTATCTTTTCCTGCGGAAGAAGACCGGACCACCAGGGGGGGAGGTCTCCGCTAATGGACGGGGTGAGATACAGGAGCGCCATAAAGACCAAGAAGGCGGATACTATTCCGCGCCAGCCCAAATGCTTTGCCACTGCAAACTCCTAATAACCGAATTTATATCAACTCTTTACCATATTGTATCGGGAAAAGACAAATATTTAGTCCCGAAAAGCTCCCTGATACCGCATGGTTTGACTCCTTTGAGTGCATTGGGGCCCATGCTTCGGCGAGGAGCAGGGTACGGTCGAGAAAGAACTCTGCCCGGCCCTGTTCTCCGCCCATTCACTGCCCGAGGGAAAGGGAGCAGAGCCCGGTTCCCGATTACTTGGTCTCCTGGGACTGGGGGTTCGGTTCGCTCCTCCCAATCACGCCGGCAACCGAACTCCTGGATACCTTTACCCTCACCTTCGGAGCTATCTCCATGGTGACAGTGTCCTCTGTCAGCCCGGTAATCTGACCGTGAAGACCCCCAGAGCTGACGACCCTGTCCCCTTTTTTCAGAGAGGAGAGCATGGCCCTGTGCTGTTTTGCCTTCTTCTGCTGGGGCCTGATCAAAAGGAAATAGAATATGGCAAACATTAGGATGAGGGGCACAAAGGCACCGAAACTGCCTCCCTGTCCCCCGGTCCCGCCAGAGCCCATCGCGTAAGCTAGAAAATCCATACCAACAAACCTCCGTTTAATTTCACTGGTTAAGCAAACTTCTTCAATGTTCCTCAAGAGAATGTTCCAGGCCATTCCTCTGGCTGGCCAGGAAAGCATCCCGAAACTCCTTAAGTTTGTCTTCCTTTATGGCACATCGGATTCTTTCCATCAAGCGCATATAATAGTAAATATTGTGGATGCTATTCAAACGATAAGAGAGGAGCTCCCGTGCCATGTAAAGGTGCCTGAGATAGGCGCGGGAAAAGCGGGAGCAGGTATAGCAACCACAGGCCTCATCGATGGGCCGATCATCGTCCAGGTACCGGGCATTCCTGATGCTCATCCTCCCGGCGCCCGTAAACAGGGTACCGTTTCTTGCGTTCCTGGTGGGCAGGACGCAGTCGAACATGTCCACTCCAAGGCTCACGGCATCAATAATATCCTCAGGCATCCCCACTCCCATCAAATACACGGGCTTTTTTTCTGGAAGGAGACCGATGGTTTCCCGGATGACACGATTTCTGGTCTCCCTTCCTTCTCCGACGGATAGACCCCCCAGGGCATACCCCTCAAATTCCATGTCAACAAGGTCCAGGGCACTTTGTTCCCTCAAATCCCGATACATTCCCCCCTGGACAATCCCAAAAAGGGTCTGGCCTTTCTTGGACTTGGATTCCAGGCAGATTCGCGCCCAGCGGGTCGTCCTCTTCACGCTTTGTTTCACGTACTCGTAATCAGCAGGGTAGGGAACGCACTCGTCAAAGGTCATGATAATGTCTCCGCCCAGGGCCTCCTGAATTGCCATTGCGTCCTTCGGCCCGATAAAGTGCCTTGAGCCATCCAGATGGGACCGGAAAAGGACGCCTTCATCGGATACGGTTCTCAGCTGAGACAGGCTAAAGACCTGATATCCCCCGCTGTCTGTGAGTATAGGGCCATCCCATTTCATGAAAGCGTGCAGGCCCCCCAGTTTCTCGATCACCTTGTGCCCCGGACGCAGATAGAGGTGGTAGGTGTTCGCTAAAAGGATCCGAACCCCTACCTCTTTGAGTTCTTCCGGAGTAAGGGATTTCACAGACCCCTGAGTCCCGACAGGCATGAAGACGGGGGTTTCAAATGCGCCGCGTCGCGTTCCGATTTCAGCGACCCTGGCCCTATAGCGTGAACATTTATGATGGACCGTGAAGTCCAAGTTTCATTCATTTCCCTCAACGAGATAGAGTCAAACGCTACAAAAAGGGTCTCCAAAGCGCCTGATTCTCTGGCCCGGGACCGGATTTCGGGGTCCTCGGGCCACAACAGTGCCGTTCACTGAACAGCCTATTGCATAGATCCCTTTGCCTTACGCCTGAATAGGGACCATCAAGGAACTATGGTGCCCCATCGGCATTGTGCTTCGGGCAAAAGCCTGTCAAGACTTGAGCTGCGGCTCAGAGGATAAGCATTGCATCCCCATAACTGTAAAACCTGTATTCCCTTTCAATGGCCCAGGCGTATGCCTTCTTGATCAAGTCCAACCCTGCAAAGGCTGCAACCAAAAACAGCAGGGAGGAGCCCGGCAGATGAAAGTTTGTTATGAGCCCGTCTATGACCCTGAAAGTGAAGCCGGGCGTAATGAGCAGCTCTGTATGGCCGGTGCCTTGTTTGACCCTGCCATCATCCCCAATGGCCGTCTCAAGGGCTCGAACGACGGTCGTTCCAACGGCTATTATTCTCCTGTCCTCTCCTTTGGCCCGATTGATGGTGGCTGCCGGTTCATAGCCGATGCTGTAAAACTCCCTACCCAACCTGTGGTTCCTGATATCAGAGGTCCGGACCGGCTTAAAGGTCCCGTGGCCCACGTGAAGGGTCAGTTCAACCAGGGTGACGCCCTTCTCTCGCAGGGCCTCTATGACCTGATCCGTGAAGTGTAGCCCCGCTGTGGGGGCGGCAATAGCGCCCTCCTCCTTCGCAAAGACCGTCTGGTACCTCTCCCTGTCCATATCCAGGCGGGGGTCTTCCGGTCGCCTCTTGATATAAGGAGGCAGGGGCATGAGGCCCTCTTCTTCGATCAGGGGGGAGAGGGGGTAACCATCAAATCGGATTCGCGCCAGGCCACCCTCCCCAAGCTCTTCTACCGTCCCGGTTGCCCCTCTTGCAAAATAGAGTCTGGTCCCTCTCTTGGGCCTCTTAGAGGTCTTCAGCAAGCACCAGCGCTGGTCAGCGGTACGAGGCACATATTCTTCGTGTTCCAGGACGAGTATTTCAACCCTGCCCCCACTGGCTTTGCTGCCGATGAGCCTGGCGGGAACGACCCGCGTATTGTTGACGACCAACACATCGGTCGGCTTCAGTATGTGGGGGAGCTCGGAGAACCTGTGATCACGAAGCGCCTTGCTCCCACGATCCACCAAGAGCAGCCTCGAGCTATCACGGCTTGGGGCTGGATGCTGGGCTATGAGCCGATCGGGCAGTTCGTACTTATAGTCTTCGATCCTAAACATCGAAAAATATTAAGTGGGCTAAGTTAGAAGATATGGATGCTAAAGTCAAATGATTTTATGGTGAATCTGGAATTCCGATATAAGGATTAAACGAGAAATAGTGTTGCCGAAAGAAAACCCGGGAGGCCGGATCAAGAATTTTCAGTTAGAGGCTGATCCGTGTATTTGGCATAGACCT
>JAFDHO010000002.1 GCA_019308745.1 Deltaproteobacteria bacterium | reverse complement strand
GGTCTATGCCAAATACACGGATCAGCCTCTAACTGAAAATTCTTGATCCGGCCTCCCGGGTTTTCTTTCGGCAACACTATTTCTCGTTTAATCCTTATATCGGAATTCCAGTCACCAAGATCTTTCTCTTGATCCCGGCCAGCCTGTCCTGTATCATCTTGTGCTGGTGGGACCTTTCCATGTCACCCAAGGTTGTCATCCCCTGCCTTTGACTTGCATCTTCTTTCATTCTCTCACCTCAGCGAAGACACCACTCCGGGCCGCGGCTACATCTGCCTCTTCATCCTGGAGGATTCCACTGTTTCCCCCGGAAGTCCCACAAAAAAAGAATCTCTCTGAGCACCACCATCCGCTCAAGGAGAGATTCCCTGCTGGTCGTTGATACACCTGTTAGATAAAAAGACTACCCTACAGTTCCAGCCATGAATCAGAGTAAAGTGTGTGTCCGAGCAACACCCGGGCCGTCTTCACATAATCCTGGAATTCCTTGGAAAGGGAGTTGATGTCGATGTCCTCTCCGTCCATGACCTTGTGGATGATCTCGACGATGTCAGGCCTTTGGCCGCGGGCGATGGATATCAACGTGTCGTCATAGGCATCCGCAATGCACGAGTACATTCCCTTCCGTTCCAGCATTACCATGTAGGTTTGGTTCAATATGGGCCGCAGATGGTCCGGTGGCCCGTTCGATACGTTGGATAGACCGCAGGTCGACTTCACTCCCGGAAACATGTCCTGTAGCATCCCCTGAAACTCCAGGAGGCTCATCAGCTGCGGCTGCTGAATGTTGACGGGCGTCACGATACCGTCCACAAAGATGTCCTCATTGGGAATCCCGGCCTCGTTAGCAGCATATATCAGTTCGGCTGCCAGGGCGCCCCTCTCGTTTTCATCCCTTGGCAGGCCTTCCGGCCCCCACATGAGGGCAATCATGTTGGCCTTGTATTTGACGGCCAAAGGGATCATTTTTTCATATCTCTCGGCCCTGCACATGATGGAATTGATAATGGCCTTCCCCTTGTGGGCCGCGAGCCCCGCTTCCATGGCCTCGATATTGGAGGTGTCAAGGCATAGGGAGGGGACATCTCCGATCTCATCTTGAACGGTCTTTACCACCCACTCCATCAATTCCGGTCCATCCTTCCTGGCAGGGCCTAAATTGATATCGATCCAGTCCATCCCCTTTTCCTTCTGCCGTTTGGCCTCCTCGACGATGGGTGCCGCGTCTCTCTCCTTCAGGGCCTTGCCGATGACCCTGTTGATGATGTTGAGGTTCTCTCCGATCAATAACATAGGCACACTCCCCTCTTTATTGTTTTACCGTTTCTTTGAGGAACTTGGGAATAAGGGACGCATCCCTCGGCCCAATGATGATCTCCCAGCCCGGAAGTTCCTCTTCCATCTCTCCACTGATTGACGCTGCATAACCCGGAATAATGACCTTCTTGTGGGCGATTTTCTCTTCTATCCCGCACTTTTTTACAAAGGCACCCACTATGTCTCCTGAAAACTTCCCCGCCGCCCATGCCGTCATGACAGACAAACCTTCCGTATCCACGATCAAGAGCCAGCTCGGTATCCTGCTTCCCTCGATTTCGCCGCTTACGATAAAATAGGTGAGGGAGAAGTTCGTGGTGACGAGGACAGGGGAGTTTTCGTCGGGCCCGCCGATCTCATATATCCCTTGGGTCACGGTCATGGGCCTTTGAGGATCCGTAAAGATATTGAGCCTCTCCAGCAGAAGGGGAAAGGCGCTATCACCTCTGAAATCAGATAGGACCACGATTCCCCCGTATTTTGCGATCAACATTGCCGCAATCATGGTTTCCACATCGAGGTTCCCGGCCATCTCGCAGGGGAAAGTTATGGTTGGGAAGCCCAGGGATCGGTTTCCCGCCCTTAATGGTGCCCTTCGGATGATCACCTGATCCTCGAATACCTGCTTTACCTCCCTGGCACCCGAGTCGAGGACAAGGTCCTTCAGCCCCATGCCCGTCAATGTGTCACTCAAGGTAATAAGTTCTTCAATATCCTTTCCTTTCACGGCAAGGGGTAGGCCGGTCTCCTTCGCAAGGGCCCCCATAGCCTCCACGTTGTCCTTGGTTGCCCCGTAAAGGAGCGGCTTCTTAAAGGCGCATACCTCTACGCCCTTCTTCATCGTATCAACATCGTCGGTCATCAAAATGAGACAGAACTCGCTCTCTTCCGCTATCTTCTTCGCAGCCGATGCAAAGGCGTCCCCATTCCCGCCGCTGTCCTTTAGGGCCACGAGTTCCGGTCTGAGGTTGAGACCGACCCTTTCATACTGGAGGGCATTCCAAGCCTTCAGCTTCTTGTCCAATTCTCCGGGGTCGAGATCGGAACCGACCATAGCGGCCAACCCCGTAGGATTGTAGAAAGTCTTCTCGTGCCTGAACATGACGGTCTCGCCCCCTATCTTCAGGGCCCTTACGCCTGCGCCTATGGTCACCTGCCTAATCGGAGGCGCTGAGGCCTCGGCAAGGGCCTCCCGGGCTTCATCTGATACATAGGGGCAGGAGTCCAGTTCCGCCTTACCGGAAGCCAGGTTCATGGCAAAGGCCAGGCACGTGGGAACACCACACTCTCCGCAGTTCGTCTTTGGCAGCAACTTAAAGATCTGAATACCCGTTAATCCCATGATGCTCTCCTAATCTCCTTTTTTCATTCTTTTCCAGAATAGGGGTTGTAGACAACCACCTTTCCCCCTCCTGTGCCGTCCCCTTTAGCCGACGATCGGATCCATCTTCAGGGCAGGATGATCTTTCTCTTGCAGGAAAGGAAGAATCTCGTCCTCCGTGATCCCTACGGTCTCGTCGGCAATCCTGTCTATCAAATCTGGCACACCCATTTCTTCCCCTCTCCTTATGAGGCGTTCTCTTATCTCTTCCTTCAAGGACTTGGGCATCCAGACCATCCGCAGGAGCCCCCCGTCCCCGACGATAAACTTCCTCTGGGTAATGTTGTACTTGGAATGGCCGACAAAGCCGGGGGACGACTGCCCGCCACCTATGACCCCCGCAAGGGTGGTAAACTTCATCCCGCACGGGGTATCCCCCGTGTAGTCCCTGTGCACCGTCATGACTCCGTTGCATGCCGGCAGCACAGCGGCTATGCACTCACAGCAGCCACAGGTGGTCATGGGGTCATGGACCAGGCTGTAGAAGTTGTAGTGGTCTATGGCCTGGCGGGATGCCTTGTATACAAAGTCGTTGACACCCTTCCATTGTCCCAGCACAGGGTCAAGGCATTCTCCCTTCTCCACAGGCTGATTTGGCCCCGTGGGGTTGATCTCGAAGGATGCCTTACAGTCCATCCAGTTGTAAGCACCGCAGAGTCCGGTCCTCTCGGGGCTGATGACACACACATGGCTCGGGGCAAAAGACTGGCACAGGGTGCACGAATAATAGATCTCCACACTCTCGTCCGTCATCTTTTCCACGCGGTCATCCCGGAGCTTGTATTCCTCTCTGGCCCTCTTGGTCAGCTCATCCACGTCTTCCGGTTTGGTATAGAGGGTTACCTGCACCTTGTCCAGGACGTTGCCGAAGTCCTGATGTAACTTAGCGTGGAGAATCACGCCGATATCCTTCAGGGTAAAACCCTTTTCTACGGCCTGACTGCTCACCCTGATCCAGGCAATGTCCCTCTGCCCTATGTGCATGATCCCCTGGGCATAGTTGATGAGGTGATGGATTTGCCTCTCCAGGATCGGCTCAAAGTCTGTCTGCATCTTCCTGCCAGCCACCTGAACATAGATACCAAGAGGGAGCTTCCCTCCCCTCTCGATATCCGCGACATCCGGTCCGACCACCTCCACCTTGCCGTCTTCTATCTCATTCATTTCTCCCATCTTGCACAGCTCGGTGCACTGGGTCTTTCCACCGCCCATTTCCAGATAGAGGTCGTCTTTCCTCACCCGCTCACCTTCGAAGGCCGGACCATAGGCCAGGGGAATATCTATCTGGGTAATCGTCACCTTGAGTCCCCGGACTTCGATAGACTTCTGGGTCAATTCATCGTGGGGCACGTTCGCAACCACGTGCTCATAGGTGCAGATCCCCGTGGGCAGAACTTCCGGGATATCCGTGTCCGCAAGGGTGGGAAATCCCCAGTTGATGGCGCCCGCAGCGTTTGCCGCCCATTCTGCATTCACGTCACCGAGGGCATTCACAAAGGCAAATATCCTGTCCTTTTGATACTTGAGCTGCCGCTTGTAATCTCCGGGCTGGATGCCGCCGAAGGCCATCCCTGCCCTGTTTGCAAAACCCAGGGCAAACACGGCCGCGGATATGTCCGGCCCAAAGGGTACCAGCCTCGTGTTCCATCCAATCTGTACCCCCGCCTCAATCAGTTGCTCGGCAAAGGTCGTACCGTTCTGATTGGCGCACATGAAGACGTAGATGGTCTTGATCTGGTATTCCTCGGCTATCTTCTTTGCCGTCTCAGCATCAGGTGCGGCCCCGACCACGGCAGCAAACCCGGGGGCGGTCCCGTCCACAAACTCCACACCCCTCTTCCTCATGATCTTGTCATCGGCCGCTCCGAGCCATATCTTGCCGTTGTCTATATCCGGATCTTCGACTTCCGGCTGGTAGAGATCCGGATCCTCCACGTACCTTACGGCCTCCACGATTTCCTCTGCAAACAGGGCCGCCATGCCCGCATCCAAGAGCGGTCCCAGATAGGGCAGGTGACAGTCCTTCTTGATATGCGGCGGCAAGAGCTTTCGGGCAAAGTCCAGTGGTTTTCGGGCAGAGTCAAGATCCGTGACCTTTATTCCCGTCAGTGAATAGATGATGGGCAAGTAGTAAGCGGTATTGGGAAACTCCAGCTTCTGGCTCCCGCCATAGGTCTCCAGCGCCCTCTTGTATATTCCTTCAGCCTTAGAAACAATGTTATAAGCACCCTGTATAGCTGCAAATGCGACTAACTTTGACATACCTTTCTTCCTCCCTTCCTAAGAGGCATTCTTTGTTCTTGTTCGTCCCTATGCCGCTTCCAGCTTCTGCCTGGCGGCCATGTCCATGAGGACCCTCTCCCGGGCCTTGTCAATACCCAAGGCCTTCCTCTTCTTATCTATGTGGGCTATCATCTTACGGGCATGTTCAACAGGATCGGGCTCCATATCCCACATGCCTCCATAAATACCCTCCAGCTTATCGTAAAGGTAATCTTGAAAGACAGGAGCGCCGTTCACAGGGAGATGGACACCAAATACCGTGTAGACGCCCGAGGCCACAAAATAGTGCCCAATGCTTATCGCTTTTTCGCTCATCCACTCCGGCGCAGATCCGGCAGCGGGCAACTCACTGATATCATTTCCTAAGCCTCCTGCCTTCACCACTTCGGTCGCTGCCATCAAGATCCTGCTGTTGTCCACGCAGGAGCCCATGTGGAGCACGGGAGGAATTCCGACGGCCTCGCAGACCTCGGCGAGCCCCGATCCACAAAAGACCTTGGCGGATTCCGGGGTGAGAAGCCCTGCCTTGGCGCAGGCAATGGCATTACATCCCGTGGTCAATACGATGACATCGTGCTTTATGAGTTCCTTTACGACCGTGATGTGTCCATCGTTGTGGGTCGTCCTGGCGTTATTGCACCCTACGACTCCGGCAACGCCCCGAATACGGCCGTTGATGATATTGTCGTTGAGAGGTGTATAGGACCCCCTGAAGGTGCCACCGAGATGGTAGTTGATGGCTTCATAGCTGAAGCCGGCCACCAGATCCGAGGACTTGTCAGGGATCATGATCTCTTTTTCCCTGTTCGGGAAATTCTCGATGGCTGTCCTGACGATCCTCTTGGCATCTTCAAAGGCCGTATGCTCATCGAATTCGATGTGCATGACATCCCCGGATGCGATCTTTGCCCTGGGATTGGTGGTGATCACCTTGGTATGAAAGCACTTGGCCACGTTCGCAATATTCTCCATTATGCACTGCACGTCCACCACCATGGCATCTACGGCGCCAGTGATGATGGCGAGCTCCTGCTGGAGGTAATTGCCAGCAAGGGGCACCCCGTGACGCATGAGTATCTCGTTGGCCGTGCAGCAGATGCCCCCCAGTTGAATGCCCTTGGCCCCCTTCTCCTTGGCCAAGTCAATCATCTCAGGGAGCTCCGAGGCCTGAACGATCATTTCGCTCAGGAGGGGTTCGTGGCCATGAATAATGATGTTTACATGGTCGGCCTTGAGGACCCCGAGATTGGCTGAACTCTTCAATGGATAGGGACACCCGAAGAGAACGTCCTGGAGGTCCGTTGCGATCATGGATCCTCCCCAGCCGTCGGCCAGTGCCGCTCTCGTGCACTGCTCCACGATGTTCTCATAGTCCTGGTCCACGCCCATGTGGGTCCTGTGCATGATCTCCACGATCTCGCGGTCTATTCCCCTAGGTACGACACCCAGCTTCTTCCACAACTCATATCTGGGAGAGGGTGCCCGCTTGACCGTGCAGACCTCCCCTTCCTGCTGTCCCCACTGGGCCAGTGCCCTCTCTCCCAGTTCCACCGCTATCTCGTCGATATCCCGGTCAAGCACCTCTCCGTCCTCTCCTTGCACGGTGGTCTCAACACCGTAATCCGGAGCTATCTCCAGGAGTTTCTTTGTGTCCTTTATCCTGTAATCCTCGGTCTCTTTTCTTGCAGCGGCCAGAAATGTCTCTGCCACTCCCCTGCCATGATCCGAGTGGGCCGCGGCGCCGCCGGCAACCATCCTGGCGAAGTTCCTCGAGGCAATAGTCTCCGGGGTTGCCCCGCAGAGCCCTTTCCGGGTGTCTTCGCCCTCTATACCGCTCTTGGGCAGGGGGAGCCTGCAGGGTCCCTGGGCGCAGTTCTTGCAACAGGTGCCCTGAATTCCAATATTGCAGGCCTTCATGGTTTGGGCGCGATCGAAAATGGTCTCAACTTCAAGTTCCCTGGACCTCTCTATCATCATCTCCGTTGCCGGATCTATGGTGAGCTCCCTTGGATTGATGGCCTTCTTCTCCTTCTTGACGGTAGCGACCGCCCCTTTCTTGCTATCTTCGACGGACATTATTTCCTCTCCTCCTCTCCCATTTTGATTGCACCTGGATCTCCGCTCATACACGCCTGTGTATGCGATCCAGGTTCCTGATAAGTTTATCCACCAGGGACAACTGTTCGGCAGCGGGTGTCCTTTTAGCCCCTTGTGCCTCCTGGGCTCGCCTTTCTGCTTCCAGTTTCTCCCTTTCCTGTGCCCTCTTCAGCCTCAAGGCGTGTAACTCCTCCTTCTCCCTCTCCTTGGCCTTGGCCCTCTCTTCAGCTTCGGCCCTGGCCCTCTCTTCAGCTTCGGCCCTGGCCCTCTCTTCAGCTTCGGCCCTGGCCCTGGCTTCCGCCTCGGCCTTGGCCTTGGCCCTCTCTTCAGCTTCGGCCCTGGCCCTGGCTTCCGCCTCGGCCTTGGCCTTAGCCTCGGCCTTGGCCCGTGCTTCTTCTTCCGCCTTTGCCGCCGCTTCGGCTTCCGCTGTGGCCTTGGCCTCATCCGCGGCCTCCGCCTTGACCTTTTCCTTTGCCTCCTTCAGCTCGACCACCTTCTCCTCTTTCTTTGGGACAGCTTTGGGCTTTTCCTCCTCCTTCTTCTTGGGCTTGGCAGGCGGCTTTTCCTCTTTCTTGGCCTTGACCTTTGGCTCCCTCTTCTCCTTGGCCTCCTCCTTGGGGACCTCCAGGTTCGGCTCCGGGGAAAGGGAGAGGAGATCGGCCTCCTCAAGGGCGAGTCGCTTGGATATCTCCTTTATGTCAGTGGCCATACCTCCCTCGGAGATGAGGTCTATGAAGGATCTTACCAGCCTTGCGGTCTCCGGGTGTCTCAGGACAACCAGGTCAGAACCCGCTAACAGGTAGCAGACCCCTGCAACCGCCTCCATCAGTATTCCCCTTCGTTCAGGGTCCCCAAGGATGGGCGCTTCTTCTATGGACTGCCCGGCCTCCTTGCACTTCCAGATCTCGTTTCCGACATTGGAGATGATGGGCATTTGGAGCTTGTCATCCTCCTGGGTAAGGGCTGCCATCCTGATTCGCTCCATCACAGAATAGGAATACTCGAGGCCGTAGCCGAGCCCACCTGTTGTTGGGTCGATGACAATCTTGTCGCCGCTCACCCCGAGGTTGCCCAGCAAGATGTTGAGCTGTTTCGCGAGATTCACATCGATGGGCGAAGATGCCACTACCACATGGCCGTAGGCGAGGGCACTTGCGCCTACTCCCTTGTGATTTGCTTCCTCCACCGGGGCCAGGGCCACGTTCTTGTCCTGGCAGGCCTCGCATATCTTCTTGAGTACCTCCTCGTCCTTTTGGTTATTGGCTGTTCCCCACGCAACGACAGGCACGTTCACGGCCTCGATCACCTTTTGAACCACCTCGGCCGCCTCATCGGGGCTCCTATCCATGCCGTTCGGATCGGTGCTCTTGAGTTGAATCACGACTATGTCCGCACCGTACTCCTCCACGCACTTCTTGGCCCAATCCGCCGGCGAGGAAATCACGTCCTTGAACGGTTCGACCGCGGCTTCAGGCCACTCTTCCGACGGGTCATAGTCCCAGATCTCCATGCCGATCTTTGGCCTGTTGGGCATGGTGCCTTCGAAGAGGTGAAAAGGATAGGCATCTTCTCCTCCTATGCTCACAGAGGCATCACCGGTCCCGAGAGTCGTTTGCCCTATCTTACCGGAATAAGGCTGTTTTGGAATTTCAAATGCCAATTTTATCCCTCCTTCGTCTCGTTAGTTACTCGATTTTGGAAATGCTAAAAGTCTTTCTAATGTGTGGCGGATTTAAGGATTATTGGATATCATTAAATATTATTTGTGAAAAATATAACAAAATGATGCAAAAAAATTTCCTCTCTCAAGGGAGGATGGGTAACGATAATTGAGAGTTCCGTGCTTGTCAAGCATTTTTTGTTATGCTTAGGACGATATAATAATCTGAAATCATTAAACTATTAAGACATCTAGTTTCCAGTAATGTCCGGTTAGGATTTTCCAAAGCCGAAGTGCTCCCAGGACACTTGGTTGTGGCCGCAGGACAGGTCTTTTTCAGAGGCTCAATCAATCTCCCTGCCTTTCTGTTGAGCGGTGGCGCAACAATTCGGAGAAAATTTGAAAGGCGGCGCTCACCGCCGGGCTCTCTTCACTCAGCTCGACGAGGGGTCTCCCCTCCAGGTCGAAGGTGCGGAGGCCCTCATCCTCGGGAATGGTCCCACTGAGCTCCAGGCCGTAGGACTCCAGAGTCTTGCCGATGATATCAGCGTCAGAGTCCTTGGCCTGATTGATGATGAAAGAGCTCCTGCCTATGTTCAGGCCCAACTCCCTGGCCAGCTCGCTTATCCTGGAGGCCGCCTGTATGCCCCTCTTGGTGGCGTCTGAGACTATCAGGAGCACGTCGATATTGTTCGTGGTGAGGCGGCTTATGTGTTCCATGCCCGCCTCGTTGTCGATGACGACATAGGAATAGTTCCCGATTAACCTCTCAAGGTATTGAGTTAGAAGCGAATTGGCAGCGCAGTAGCAGCCCGGACCCTCTGGCCTCCCCATCACTATAAGATCGAACTTCTCGGCCTCCACCACGGCCTGCTCCAATTTCATCTCCATGAAGACGTCTTTAGTCATCCCCGCGGAGACACCCTTCTTCATCTCCTCCCTGGCATCCCCGAGGGTCTCGCTGACTTCAAGGCCCAAGACCTCATTCAGGTTGGAATTGGCATCGGCATCTACGGCCAAGACGGGAGTCTTGTCCACCTGAAGCAGGTATTTAACCAAGAGTCCAGCAATGGTCGTCTTCCCTGTCCCCCCCTTTCCGGCGAGGGCAATTGAGTATGGCATGGTTACCTCCCCAGGAAAATTTGGTTGCGATAATACTAAATTTTTTCTAAAATTCAGCCACCTTATATGTAAGAGTCAGACCCTATGGGCCCCAAGAAAAAAGATATCTGGCATAGTATTACACAAATCCTCTCTGCAAAACTACCCAAATCGGAATTCGACATGTGGTTTTGCAGGGCGTCTTTGAAGGATCTGACCGAGGAAAAGGCCGTGATCAGCGTATCGAACAAATTCGTAGCCAACTGGCTTCATGAGAGGTACCTCACCCACCTGGAGGATTCCTTTCACAGGGTGGTCGATTGGCGTCCGGAGATCCATTTCGCTTACCCTGCATCTGACCGTTCATCCAAAAAAGAGGTCAAGAAACCCGCGGGAGCGGATCCCCTAGGTCACAAGCACAACGTGAACCCTTCGATGACCTTTGCCAATTATCTGAGGGCGGAGTCTAACAGCTTTGCCCTCTCTTCGGCCATGGGTTTGGCTCAGGAACTTTCTGAATCCTACAACCCTTTGTACATCTATTCCGATCTGTCTCTCGGGAAGACCCATCTCCTCCACGCCATAGGGAATCATGTCATGGAAACCCATCCCCATAGGCGGGTCCTCTATGTCCCATCCAATAGGTTTATTGGGGACTTTTCATTATCAGGCACACAAAATCGCATCCTGGCCTTGCTGGAGAATTACACAACATTGGACATACTTCTCTTTGACGACATCCAGGAGTTGGAGGGCAAGCGCTATACCCAAAAGAAATTGCTTTTTATTTTCAATAAACTACACCAAATGAAGTCTCATATGGTGATCACCGGCACGAAGTTGCCCAAGGACCTCAGGGAAATCAACCCTGAGCTCAAATCACGGATCGGTGCGGGGGTCATGGCAGAGATCACCAGGCCTGAACAGGACACGAAGATAAGGCTCATCAGAGAGAGTATGGCCCAGGACGGAATTTCTATCGCTGACGACGTCGTCTTTTACCTTGCGAGCTCCCACCTGGAATTCAAGGGCCTCATACACAACATCACAAGGCTGAAGGCCCTAGCCTCCATGAACAACGGCCCGATCAGCATCTCAATTGCCAAGACCCTGATCGAAGACAGCCCCCCTCTGAGACCGAGCCTTGAACATATCAAAATGACCACCTCCGCCTATTTCGGAATTTCGGCCTCCGATCTGGTTTCCAGCAGGAAAAACAGGGCCTTTTCTTACCCGCGGCACGTCGCTATGTATCTTGCAAGAAAATACACCACCCTCTCCTACAAGGAGATTGGTCATTCACTTGGCCATAAGGACCACTCCACGGTCCTCTATGGCATCAGACGAATCGAAAGGAGCAGAGACCGGGATCGCAAGGTGCTCAGTGATCTAAAACAGATAGAGAATATAATGAACTACAAATCCGGGCATAAAACCAAATAGTGCAGGGATTCAAGAGATCCAAGGATGCCCGGGCACTTCGGCATGCGTGCCTCCGGTGTCTCGACAGGTGTTAGTTTCTTTTCTCGATTGATGAACATTGGTAATAATATTGCAGCGACCAGGAGAGCGTAAAATATTGGAGGCCTTTTTATGTCTAAAATCCGATGAATGATCACTTCTAACTTCTAATAACCATGACAAAGGGTTAAACTACTTTTGAACAATACCACCGATCATATGATTATATATTGGAGGATATTATGGAAATAAAAATAGATAGAAATGAGATCTACAGGTCCATATCCAGGGTACAGAGCATCATAGAAAAGAGGAGCAATATGCCGATCTTGTCCATGGTGCTCCTGAGGGGCAACGGCTCCCATCTCCTCATATCTGCGACAGATCTTGAAATAAGCTTCCAGCAGAAGATACCTGCCGAGGTCATCGAAGAGGGCTCCATAACCATATCTGGGAGGAAGCTCTTTGAGATACTGAAAGAAAGCAAAAGTCCCACAATTCACATAAAGGAAAGAGAAAATAACTGGACCTTTCTCTCTGACGGAAAAGCCCGTTACAACTTAGCAGGTCTTCCTTCAGACGAATATCCCGTGCTTGTCCAGCCAGAGGATGTCTCGACTATATCTATTCGCGGGGAGATCCTGGCAGAAATGGTCAACAAGACCATATTTTCTGTAACAATGGAGGAGGCGGGATTTAAGCTTTCCGGGGTATTCGCGGAGCGGGTCGAGAGGGATGGAAAAACCCTCCTCAGAATGGTCTCAACGGACGGACATCGCCTCTCGCTGATAGACAAAGAGGTTGAGGATATCGATACAATTAAGTTGGACGGTGGGGTTATGATCCCAAAGAAGGGCATGGTTGAGGTGGGTAGGCTCGCGTTAGAGAGCGAAACCGTCCAGATTGGATTCAAAGACAACAACTGCATCGCCAGAAATGAAAACACCACGATTCTCGTAAGACTCCTGGAGAGTAAGTTCCCTGATTACAATGCAGTGATACCGAGAAAGACAATGAGCTTTACAAAGATCGGCAGGGACGAGATGCTGGAGGGAATGAAGAAGATGGTTATATTGAGCAGCGAGAGCTACCGGGGTGTAAAGGTGACCCTCGAGAGTGACCGGTTGGAATTGGTCTCCATCAATCCGGATATAGGCGATGCTCAAGAGGTGATCGAAGTGGATTACAAGCATGAAAGGCTGGAGGCGGGGTTCAATCCGCGATACTTCATAGATGCACTACAAGCCATGGAGAGTGATAGGATAGAGATCGGATTCGTAGATAATTCGAGCCCCTGCCTGATAAGGGGTGAGCAGGATGAAGGGTTCTTAGGCCTTATCATGCCAATGCGTATATAGAGAATTAGCACAAGGAAAACAGAAAAAGGATTATTTTCCTTATTCTATACAATCTTAATAAGGCGTGAGGTGTAGGGTAAATTGAAGAAATACGGTGCTCAAGACATAAAAGTATTGGAGGGTTTGACGGCCGTTAGGAAGCGGCCTGCCATGTATATCGGCAATACCGGGAGCGAGGGCCTCCACCACCTAGTCTACGAGGTAGTGGACAACAGTATTGATGAGGCGATGGTCGGATTCTGCGACCGGATAGACGTGCAGGTATTGAGCGATAATAGCGTCGTGGTTACAGACAACGGTCGGGGAATCCCTGTAGAAATGCACAAAACAGAAAAGATCCCGGCGCTGGAAGTCGTTATGACCAAGCTTCACTCGGGGGGCAAGTTCGACAACAAGAGCTATAAAGTATCGGGGGGCCTCCATGGTGTCGGCGTCTCGGTAGTCAACGCCCTGTCCGAGTTTCTCGAGGCAGAGGTCTATATGGATGGAAAGATATATTGGCAGAGATTTGAAAGGGGCGTGAAGAAGTCCGAGTTGTCCGTAAAGGGCAACGCCAAGAACCGAGGCACAAGGATCCACTTCAAGCCAGACCCTGAGATCTTCGATAATACCAACTTCGACTTCGATATCCTGGCGAAGAGAATGAGGGAGCTGTCTTTTCTCACCACGGGGGTCAGGATAACGATCAGCGATGAGAGGACAGGCAAGAAGCAGGAGTTCATCTATCAGGGTGGCATAAAGTCCTTCGTCGAGTATCTCAACAAAAACCGAGAGGTGTTGCATCCTCGCCCGATCTTTATAAGCGGTGAGAAAAATGACGTCATCGTGGAAATAGCTATCCAGTACAATAATTCCTATAAGGAGCACATATTCACCTTTGCCAACAACATCAATACCAGGGAAGGTGGGGCTCACCTCGTGGGGTTCAAGTCGGCCCTGACAAGGAGCATCAACCAGTATCTGCAAGGTTCGACCTTTGCCAAGAATTTCAAAGAAAAGCTGACCGGAGATGACGTAAGGGAAGGACTTACCGCGGTCATCAGTGTCAAGTTGCCTAATCCTCAGTTTGAAGGCCAGACCAAGACAAAACTCGGCAACAGCGAAGTCAAGGGGCTTGTGGAGAACATGGTCAATGAGGGGTTGAGCACTTATTTTGAAGAGAATCCGAGGGCCATCAAGTCCATCCTATCCAAGGTGATTGATGCGGCTAGGGCACGGGAGGCGGCGAGGAGGGCACGGGACTTGGCTAGGAGGAAGGGCGTGCTCTCCGACCATTCCCTTCCCGGCAAGCTGGCCGATTGCCAGGAAAGGGACCCGAGCCGGAGCGAGTTGTTCGTTGTGGAGGGGGATTCTGCCGGCGGGTCGGCAAAGCAGGGAAGGGACAGGCGCTTTCAGGCGGTTCTACCCATCAAGGGAAAGATACTGAATGTGGAGAAGTCCCGCTTCGACAAGATGATACAGAGTGAGGAGATCCGAACCATGATATCGGCCCTTGGAACGGGCATAGGAGATGAGGAATATAACATAGAGCGCCTCCGCTACGGCAAGGTTATCATCATGACAGATGCCGACGTGGATGGTTCTCACATTAGGACCCTGCTTTTGACCTTCTTCTTCAGACAAATGCCGGACCTTATTGAGAAAGGGCACCTCTACGTAGCGCAGCCGCCCCTGTACAGGGTACTGGACGGAAAGAGCGAGATCTACCTGAGAGACGAGGAGGGTTTCCACGATTTCATCTTACGCAGGATATCCACCAGGGAGAAGATCCTCATGGAAGATGGCGTAGAGATATCCGGAAAAAAGCTCATGACGCTCCTGCGAAACCTGATCAGGTTCTATGGGAGCCTGGAGAGGCTTTCAAGGAGGGGCTACAGCCGAAGCTTCTTGGAATTCCTGGCGTCCTACGGGATCAGCGACAACGGCGTCTTCAAAGACAAACAATTCATGGAACAATTTTTCAATTACCTCGAGGACCATGGCTTCAGATTGAGCAATATCAGGATAAATGAGGTCAACGGTCACTACGAGTTCGAAGTGGCAGAGATGCATAACGGCGGTCAGAGGTTCACCGTGGATTGGGAACTCCTCTCTTCCAATGAACTCAGGGAGCTTCTGTCCCACTCCAAGGAATTTCGGGACCTGAAGAACAACGGTTTTGCGCTGGTTGCGGACGGCAACAGGGTAAGAAAAGGTGATCCTGAGAATTTTCTCAATGAATTGCTCGAGAGGGGAAAGAAGGGACTTACCATTCAGAGGTACAAGGGTCTTGGGGAAATGAACCCTTCGCAACTTTGGACTACCACCATGGATCCCGAGAGGAGGAACCTCTTCAGGGTCCGCATTGAGGACGTGGTCGAAGCTGATGAGATCTTCACGGTCCTCATGGGGGACAAGGTGGAGCCCAGGAGGGAGTTCATTCAGACCAATGCCCTTGAGGTGACCGAACTCGATGTTTAACCCAAGGCTCTTTGCAGGGAGAGAATAGATGAGCGCGGATTTTGAGGCAGCACAAGTCAATATAGAAGACGAGATGAGGAGATCCTATCTAGAGTACTCTATGAGTGTCATCGTGGGGAGGGCCCTGCCTGATATCAAAGACGGCCTAAAGCCCGTCCACCGGAGAGTGCTCTATGCCATGCAGGAGATTAAGAATTACCATAACAAACCCTATAAGAAATCTGCTCGTATCGTGGGGGATGTCATCGGAAAATACCATCCCCACGGGGATGCTGCCGTGTACGACACAATTGTGAGGATGGCTCAGGACTTCTCCATGAGGTATCCCCTCATAGACGGCCAGGGCAACTTTGGATCGGTGGATGGAGATCCTCCAGCTGCCATGAGGTACACCGAAGTTAGGATGACCAAGCTGGCAGAGGAGTTCCTTCAAGATATTGAAAAGGATACGGTCGGCTTTTTTCCAAACTACGATGGATCTCTCAATGAACCGGCAATACTCCCCACCAAGGTGCCGAGCCTCCTGATAAACGGGTCTTCGGGCATCGCGGTAGGGATGGCAACAAACATACCTCCGCACAACCTCCGGGAGGTCTGCAAGGGCATCACCATGATGATTGATGATCCCCAAAGGGATCTGAAGGACCTCATGGAGGTCATCAGGGGCCCCGACTTTCCCACTGCCGGATTCATTCTTGGCAGGAAAGGGATCAGGGAGGCGTACCAGACAGGCAGGGGCATCATCAAGATAAGGGCCAGGGCCTTCGTGGAGAGACTCAAAAAGGGGAAGGAGCGAATAATCATCTCTGAAATCCCCTTTCAGGTAAACAAATCAAAGCTCCTGGAGAAAATCGCGGAACTGGTTAAGGAGAAGAAAATAGAGGGTGTCCTGGACATCCGGGACGAATCGGACAGGGACGGAATGCGTATTGCCATTGACATACGTAAGGATGCAGAGGCCATGGTCATCCTGAATCGTCTTTACAAGTTCACCCAGATGGAGATCTCCTTCGGAATAATATTCTTGGCCCTGGTCCAGGGCAGACCCCAGGTTCTCAACCTGAAGGAGATGATCCAACACTTCATCAGGCACCGCTACGAAATAGTCGTGAAGAGGACGGTCCACGACCTCAACAAGGCAGAGGAGAGGGCCCATGTCCTTGAAGGGTTGAAAAAGGCCCTTGATTCCCTGGACGAGGTCATCGAGACCATAAGATCCTCTGCGGATCCGAAGTCCGCCAAAGAGAGGCTGATCTCGGGTTTCGACTTGACGGAGGTCCAGGCTCAGGCAATCCTGGAAATGAGATTGCAGAGGCTCACAGGCCTTGAAAGGGAAAAGATAAACAGGGAGTACAAAGACCTGATAAAGGACATCAGCAGATTCAAGGCCATTCTGGAGAGCCCCGCTTTGGTCAACGAGATCATCAAGGAAGAGACAGAAAAGATCATGGAAGAATACGGGGATGAAAGGAGAACAGAGATCCTGGACGAGAGCGGGGATATTGACCTGGAGGACCTCATCGCAGATGAAGACATGGTCGTGACCATCAGTCACGACGGTTATATCAAGAGAAACCCCATTAGCCTTTACAGGGCCCAGCGCCGGGGTGGAAAGGGTATGACCGGCGTCAAGACCAAGAAAGAGGATTTCGTGGAGCATCTCTTTGTGGCCTCTTCCCATGACAACCTACTCTTTTTCACCAACAAGGGTCGTGTTTACTGGAAGAAGGTCCACGAGATCCCTGAGGCGGGAAGGATGTCTCGGGGAAAGGCCGTCATCAACCTCCTGGACCTCAAGAGGGGGGAGAGGGTGGCGACGACCCTGGCGATCAGGGATTTTTCAGAAGGCAAGTATGTCCTGATGGCGACAAAGATGGGGCTGGTCAAGAAGACTCCTCTCATGGCTTACAGCCATCCACGTTCCGGTGGGATAGCAGCCACTGGCATAAGACAGGGAGACGAACTCATATGCGTGAGGCAGACCACCGGGGATACGGATATCTTTATGACAACCCGAATGGGGAAGTCCATCAGATTCCACGAGGCCGAAATCAGAAGCATGGGTCGCCTGGCCACGGGGAACATAGGGATCAGGTTGGAAAAGGGAGACGAAGTTGTTGGGATGGACGTCATAGAGGGCGATTCCACCATCCTGACTGTTACAGAAAACGGCTACGGAAAACGAACCAAGACCCAAGACTACAGACGTCAAGGCAGGGGAGGCAAGGGGATACTGACCATAAAGGTAACAGAGAGGAAGGGGCACGTGGTGTATGGCTCCCAGGTCTCAGACCAGGACGAGGTGATGATCATAACGGGCCAGGGAAAGATTATCCGCCTAAGGGTAAACGATATTTCGGTTATTGGCAGGAACACCCAGGGTGTGAAGCTCATCGATCTTGCAGAGGCGGAAAAGGTGGTTGCAGTGGCCAGGGTCATCGAAGATTAAGGGGCTGTTCCCGTGGGAGTTTGACCCTCACCGTGATGCCAGGGCGGGGGACTTGCGGGTGAAGGCTATCGGGTGCGTGAGATGCTGAGATGGAAAAGGTAGCGGTCATAGGAGCAGGTAGCTGGGGAACGACCCTCGCCAACATGCTCGCAGAGAAGGGGTACACCGTTGACCTATGGGTGAGGGAGGAGGAGGTCTACCAACAGATAAAGCAGGAGGGGATCAATCGCACATTCTTGCCCGGTATGAAATTGATTCCCCAGTTGAGACCGGTCCAGACCTTTGAAGAGGCCCTGAGGCACAAGGACATTGTCCTGCTGGTGGTCCCGTCCCATGTCTTCAGGGAGATCTTAAAGGGTATCAAACCCTATCTGGAGGCGAGTATGTGCCTCGTATCAGCTACAAAGGGGATAGAAAACGATACGCTCCAGATCATGTCACAGGTAGCTGAGACCCTTCTACCAGGAGAGTATGTGGGGAGATTTGCATGTCTGGCAGGCCCCAGCTTCGCCAGGGAGGTCTTTGTCAAGCGTCCGACAGCGGTGACCATTGCCAGCCGGAGTCAGACCCTTGCCGAGAGATTACAGAGGGTATTCTCCACAGAATATTTCAGGGTCTATACAAGCCAGGACGTCGTGGGAATCCAGCTGTGCGGCGCAATAAAGAATGTGATTGCCATAGCTGCAGGCGCTTCGGATGGCCTGAACTTTGGAAGCAATGCGAGGGCCGCCCTAATTACGAGAGGCCTCGCAGAAATCACGAGACTTGGGGTCACCATGGGGGCACACCCCTTGACCTTTGCGGGCTTGGCCGGAATGGGTGATCTCGTTTTGACCTGTACGGGTGATTTGAGCAGAAACAGGACCGTAGGGCTCAAAATAGGCACGGGCATGAGCCTGGAGCAGATCACCGCCGGGATGACCATGGTCGCGGAGGGGATCAAGACCACCCTGTCGGTTTATGAACTTGCGAGAAAGAAGGAGGTGGATATGCCCATCTGCACCCAGGTCTATGAAATACTCTACCGGGGTAAGGACCCCAGAGAAGCGGTGAAGGACCTGATGGGCAGGGCCTTGAAAAAGGAAATAGAGGATGATGCTTAGGGGAGGATGAAGAGCCTGACGATACCCCCCACCTTTTGCCCTATTCTACAATCCCCTGAGAAGTATCACGAGAGCTGCCTAGGCTGGGGAAGAGCAATTGTGCAACGGCGGCACATTCAAGACCAAAGGGGAGGTAGCCCGCATATCCGAGCAGGGGCATCTCAAAGACATGGAATCTTTGCACAAAGGGAATGGTGTATTTCCATTTGGCGAAGCTGTAAAAGTTCCACATCTCCCAGAAAAAGCCACATATAAGGGCAGCCAGAGCGGAAGAGACAATGAACGTCCAGTCTCCCTTTGGCACCAAGGAGAAGACGTTTTGATCACCGAAGAGCACCTGGAGGGATAGAATAATGAGAAAGGGTGATACCCAGAGGAGAGGGAAGAGGTAATCCGGATATATGCCGATCATCGCCAGCCCAAGGCCCGCCAGAAGCATAATGATGATGGCCGCCTGCGGGGGTCGGGGCAGTTTCAAAGGGAGAAAAGGCGAGAATCTTCCCCTTAACCAGGAAGAGGCAAGGATCAGTTCCCTGGTGCTCAACACCGCGGGGAGTACCGTCGAAAAAGGCAGGGTTGCGTACCAGAAGTATTCCCAGGGGCCGAATTCCTTGCCCACATAGTACCAATTGTGAACAAACCGATTCAGGAACTCGAAGAACCACCAGAACAGGGCACTTCCCGGGAAGAGCAACAGAAAGGGGCGGGGCTGATTCATCAGCATGCAGCGGCCGGTCTTTCTAAAGGCAAGGGAGCTGACAAAGAGGATGTAGCCGTACCAGATGGGGGTGAAGGTATGGGGCTGGAGTGCTGAGAACAGGGGAAGCCTGGTCCATGCTGTGACCCAGGCGAGTATTCCCAGGGCCAGTCCCGCCCACCCCCATAGAGGGAGAGGATGGAGGGGCCTCTCTCGCCGCTCAGGTTTACCCCTGGGTCGAAGACCCCGCACAACAAAGGGGCATATCACCGATAAGAGAAAGGCCGAGAGCAAGAAAAAGACAAACCACGAAAAGGGGGCCTGCTGGATATGAAGGGTCTTGGGCGGAAACTGGAGATAGGGCCCAATGGGCCTTCCGGCGGCAAGGATCCCCAAGGGAGGAAGTCCCAGCAGCATCGCCGCGATGATCGTGAGCTTGATGAGCCAGTTGAGATCTTTCATGTCGAGGTCCGTAAGGGCTTGGGGTCAAAGTCTGACTGAAAAAGGCCGATCAGCCGTGTACAGGCCGTTGCCCAAAACATAACAATGACGGTGGTTAGCCCCTTGATAGTCCCTGTTCGGGGGTAAAGCAAATAATGGAATTTGGGCAACATCCCGTGTATTATAGACCCCATCCAGGGTCAGGTCCACAGGATTTGTTTCTCCCATGGCCGGGGATCCAGCGCCGAAGGGTCAGGGGAGGAACGGTGTACGAGGTGCAATGATCCCTCAAAGAATGGCAGGAAGGGGTCGAGGAGAGATAATATGGAATCGCTACAACCCAAGGGAGAAAAGATGAGGAGGGCCATAAAGTGGATCTCGGAGGTGAAGATGGTTGAGAAGTCCGCCCCGATTTCTGCCCTTATTGAAAGGGCCGCTTTAAGATTCAACCTTTCCCCGAAGGAGGGAGAATTCCTGAGGAATTTTTACGAGCAGGCAGAGTAGGGGAGTTCTATAAGGGCACTCGCGATCTTTCCCTTACAGGGTGTCGTTCTGGGTTTTGCAAGGTGTGTGGCAGATCTTCTGGGCAGCAGGATGACGTGGAAGGTCATAGATCAATGATGTCTTTCTGCTTGATCTTTCTCAAAAGATATCTGACCAGTACAAAAGAGAGAAGTGACGTCAGAAAAATGGCCAGAGAGCCTGCGAGTATGGGGGCCCAGGCGCCTTCCTCGCTGAGATGGGAAACACCAACCCAGATCGACGCTGCCGAGACGAATATGATGTAGGCACTGACAATCGCCGAGCAGATGATGGTTATCCAGAGGGCAAGGCTCTTCAGAGGCAAGGGATCGGTTTCGATCATCGGGTCATATCCCTGAGTTTTTGCTTGAGAAAATCGACGTGATTCCTCACCTTGGCGTCTTTCTTGATCATGTGCTCGATGACTTCGGAGGAGTAGAGCACGGTTGAATGATTGCGATTGATGGTGTCCCCTATGTCCTGGACAGTGGAATCGGTGAATAGCCGGCAGAGATAGACATAAATGTTCCTTGGATAGGAGTGGAGTTTCTTTCTTGATTTGGATCTGAGCATAATCGGGTCGACCTTGAAATACTTACAAATGAGTGCTTGTATGTCTTCTACCGTGATGGTCTTTTTCAAGGGAGCGTGACATTGGAGTATGTCCCTGGCAAGGTCTTTGTTGATTCTTTCCTTCAAAAGCTCTGACTTGGCCTTGAGGCATTTGAGGGCGCTCTCTATCTGACGGATGTCTCCCTCCAGGCACTTGGCGAGCATTTCAATGACATCCGAACGGAGGGAGAGGCCCTCTTCACCGGATTTCCTCTCGATGATTCTGAGCCGCGTATGGTAATCGGGAGGTTCAATCCTTGTAATGATGCCGGAGGTAAGCCGGGAGGAAAGGCCTTTCTTCAAGTGGGGGATATGCTTCGGGAGCAAAGAACTGGTGAAAATGAGCTTCTTGTTGTCATTGGCAAGGGCGTCCAGGGTATGTTCAAGTTCGGCCTGGGTCTTTTCCTTGCCGCTCAGGAAGTGGACCTCCTCCAGGAGGAGCACATCGCAGGAACGGCGGAACTTGTTCTTGAATTCCTCGATGCGATTGCCCTTGAGTGCAAAGATCATCTGGTTGATGAAGTCCTCGGCCGTAAGGTAGAGGACTCTCACCTTCGGGTCCCCGTCCAGGATGGCATTGCCTATGGCCTGGGAAAGGTGGCTTTTCCCGAGGCCGGTGTTGGCAACCAGAAAGATATGACTGTAGGGCCAGGTTCCGTCTTGGGTAATGGCCCTTGAAACGGAGTAGGCGAATTCATTGGACTTCCCGACCACGAACCTGTCAAAGGTGAATTGGTCGTTCAAGCATCTTTTTTGGTGAGAACTTGGTCCCTCGATTCTGGGGAGGCGGAGCTGCTGTGGAGTTTCCAGGAAAGGGAGGGGGGTATTCTCCCTCCTGGGGGCGCTCGTCTTCAAGGAGATCCGCCTGGATTTGTCACCCACCTTGTCGAGCTTCTCCTCCATCAGGGCCCTGTAGTTCTCGGAAATCCAGTTGAGGGAGAATTTGTTTGGGCACCCGAGTACCAGAGTGTCTTCCCTTTCTTCGAGGTACCTGAGGGGGGCGATCCACATGGCAAAACTGTGTTCGGGTAATTCATCCTTCATCTGTTCCTTTACCAGTTCCCATATTGTCGTCATTTTTTTCCTCTTAAGACAGGTAGAAGGGGAGTTGTCGCTTGAGTTGATGGCTATTACCCTAGGATTTTAAAGTTGGCATTTAGCCGAATACTATAAAATCTGTCAAAGTTTAAGAAACCAGAGGAAGGGTTACCTTGATGGAGCCTATTGACAATGGATAAGCCTCTGAAATCCTGATGATAAAATTTCCAAGACAGATAACCTTCCAACAAACAAAGAGATTTCGTCAAGGCAAAAATCCAGCACAAATTCAGAGGCTTTGCATGATTCGATATCCTGTGAATAAAAAATGTCACATTTCTGATCTTCGTCTTTTTTCAAATTTCGTTGTTTTTCTTCAAATTTCAATTTATTTTGCGCCATTTTTTCTCGCAAGCAAGGGATCGAAAATAATGTCCTTTGTAGGTAAGGTTTTTGCATGAACCAAAAATATGAAAGGGTTAAAGGGTCTTACCGGTGGGGACGAGATGAATGCGGGGAGGCATCTTGGATCTGAGAAGGGGGCACAAGATTTTCTCCCTGTGTGAGTAGGGTGAAAGAATTCTGGGTTTGGCAAAGAGGCGGAAAGGATCGATCTTTGAGAAATATTTCACACAATCGTGGCTTTGTGAAAAAGTTAACAATTGGCATGGTTGAGGGGGCGGTGGAGCCTGCCAGGGCACAGGAATTCCAGGTCAAGAGAAGTCGCTTGCCCAGGCGGCCCCGAACGCAACGGGAGGGCCCGGACAGTGAGCCCCGGTCACAAATGTTTCACGTGAAACATAAAGTCCTTTGCAAATTCCGGTTTGTGTGCTATCTGCAAGTGAGCAGTATCTGTGCCTCCTGTATGGTGTTCGGTCAGCGAGGCAGAGGTTTGCCTGGCACAGGATTCGCTCCTGTGCTATAATTCGGCCAAGAAAAGCACACAACCTCGATAACCAGCTTAGTGAATGGGCCACATTATCTCAATTTCCAATCAAAAGGGTGGCGTGGGGAAGACCACCACAGCAATCAATCTTTCGGCTTCCCTGGCCGTGGCTGAAAAGAGATGCCTCCTGGTTGACTGCGACCCCCAGGGTAATGCAACCACGGGGTTAGGCATAGACAAGGCGCACGTAGACGGAGGTCTCTACGAGTTGATCTTGGGGTCGGCGGCCGAGGGGGAGGTCATAAGAAAGACAGGGCTTTCAGGGCTGCATCTCATAGGTTCGAGTCCGGACCTGATAGGGGCGGAAGTGGAGTTGATGTCCCTCCAAGATCGGGAATACAGGCTCAGGGGCAAGCTCTTCTCCCTGAGGGATTCCTATGATTATGTCTTCTTGGATTGTCCTCCCTCCCTTGGGTTTATGACAATCAACGCACTGACGGCGGCAGATTCGGTACTGGTGCCCCTTCAGTGTGAGTACTATGCCCTGGAAGGTTTGAGCCAGCTCCTGGAAACCGTGGGCGCCGTGAGAAGGGGCCTGAACCCTTCCTTGAGACTGGATGGCATCCTGCTAACCATGTATGATTCTAGGAACAATCTCGCCCTCCAGGTGGAGGAAGAGGTGAGGGGACTCTTCAAGGAGAAGGTATTCAAGACCCTGATCCCGAGAAATGTCCGCTTGAGCGAGGCACCCAGCCATGGGATACCCATCCTGCTTTATGATATAAAGTCCAAGGGCGCCCAGAGTTACCTTTCCCTGGCGAAGGAATTCATTGATAGGGAGGTCGAAGGTGGCTAGAAGAAAGGCACTTGGAAAGGGATTGTCCGCACTCATTCCGGAAGCCGGCGGGGTTTCGGCCGAAGGTGAAGTGTTCTTTCAATGCCCCGTGGAAGACATCGAACCAAACCCATACCAGCCGCGTCAGAATTTCCATGATGGGGAACTGCAAGAGCTTGCCGCTTCCATAAGGGAAAAGGGGGTGTTGACCCCCCTCCTCGTCACCAAGACCGACAAAGGCTACAGGCTCATAGCGGGCGAAAGAAGATGGAGGGCAGCCGCGAGGGCTGGTCTGGAAAGGGTCCCGGTGGTCGTAAAGGAGACCACGTCAACGGAACAACTTGAAATGGCATTGATAGAGAATATCCACAGGAGAGATCTGAACCCCATTGAGGAGGCCCTGGCCTACAAGAGGCTGATCGAAGATACCAACGTGACCCAGGAGACCCTTGCCAAGAGACTGGGCAGGGATCGCTCCACGGTCGCAAACATGCTGAGGCTGCTGAGGCTCCCCCAGGGCATCCAAAGGGATGTACTTGAGGGAAGGCTCACCATGGGGCACGCGAGGGCCCTGGCCGGCCTCAATGACAGGAAGGAGCAGAACAGGATAAGGGATCTGATCGTGGGAAGGGCCCTTTCAGTGCGGCAGACAGAAGATCTCATCAAGAAGCAATCAAGGACCGGGGCGGCCGGGGGAGAAAGGGAAAGGGAGATTGATTCCTATCTCCGGTCCATGGAGGAGAGTCTCAAGAGGTCCTTGGGGACCAAGGTCCGCATAAGGAAGCGGGGGAAGAGAGGCAGCATTGTGATCCATTTCTTTTCGGAGGATGAGCTGGGGCGCCTCTACGACCTTCTGACCTAAATCCTGTAAACTTAGACACTCCCATTGTATGGGGGCGCCTTTGCCTGAGACTGAGAAAGCGACTGGCACAGATCTTATCAACCGGAAATAGCCTGTATCTGCCCCCCCCCGGGACGGGTAGAAGCAGGGGAAGGGGTGGTGCCGGTGCTGGACTCTCGTGGGAACTGTTTACATCGCTAATGCTTCCAGAGGGGATGTCAGTGGTTATCGTGGTCATGGACGGTCAGGGAGGCGGAATTGGGGCCGCGGTGATAAAGGCCCTCAGGCACGAACCCGCGCTCGATCACTTGGAGGTCTTGGCCCTGGGGACCAATTCCATAGCAACCTCCCGAATGATGAAATCGGGCGCCAACCGGGGGGCCACCGGTGAGAACGCGGTCGTCCAGACATGCCCGCAGGCAGACATCATCCTGGGCCCCATGTCCATCATTATGCCAAATGCCATGATGGGAGAGGTAACTCCCCGGATGGCTGAGGCCGTGAGCACGAGCACTTGCAGAAAGATCCTCATTCCCCTTACGCAGGAGCGTGTAAGCCTGGTCGGGACCAAGGGAGAGCCTTTGCCTCACCTCGTGGACCAGGTCATTAGGATCATAAAGGAGATGGCCAAAGATGTGTGAGTCGTCGGTCTACTTGTTGAAGGGAGGGAGAGAAGAACTGGTCCTCGAAAACGTGGACCGCCTTGAGTCAAAGGAGGACCATGTGAGGATCAAGGACATGTTCGGGGAAGAAAAGATAGTCAAGGCAAGAGTGAAGTCCCTATCGCTGCTCGACCATAAGATCCTCTTAGAGGCCCTGTGAAAGCAAGACCTTCACACTGAGAAAGGAGGAGGTAGTAAGCATGTTTCACGAAATAGCAAATAACATCAAATGGTTAGGGCATGATGCCTTCCGGCTGGATTCGGAGAGGATCATCTATTTTGACCCCTACCAAATCCCGCCCGGGCCCAAGGCGGATGTCATCCTCATTTCCCACGAGCACTTCGATCACTGCTCCCCTGAAGACGTGGAGAAGATCCGCAAAGAAGGGACGGTCATTGTGACGGAGAAGGACTCGGCAAAGAAGCTCAAGGGGGATGTGAGGACGATCAGGCCCGGGGAATCCATCGAGGTGGATGGTATAAAGATCACCGGGGTCCCGTCCTACAACAGGAAAAAGGATTTCCACCCCAAAAAGAACGGTTGGCTCGGGTTTATCGTGGAGGTGAAGGGTGTCACCATTTATCACGCCGGTGACACGGATTTTATCCCGGAGATGGAGTCCTTGGACGTAGATATCGCCCTAATCCCCGTCTCGGGGACCTACGTGATGACAGCAGATGAAGCGGTCAAGGCAGCCCTAGCCATACGCCCGAAACTGGCGATACCCATGCACTACGGCGCCATCGTCGGCGATGAGGGTGATGCCAAGAGGTTCAAAGAGGCCCTGGAGGGGAAGGTGGATGTCCTGATTTTGCCCAAGAGCCAGCGCGACACGGACTGATAGGCATTTAGGAGTTCTTTAAAGGCGGAAGAGGAGGGGTGCCGGGAACTCGGAGGGACGACCTCAAGCTATCGGGCAGCCGGAGGTACGCCTCTCCCTCCGCACGCCTGCCCCGTTTCAGGCAGCCGCCCCCGTAGATACGGCATTTGCGGGATAACTCATCCAGGGCCGCCTCCAGTTGCCGTTCATTGAGCATTCCGCTCCTGACAAGTCTGGTAAGAGAAGCTATCCGATACCGGTCCATACCCCTGATACGGGCGGAGAGCTGATCTGTTGCGCCTCCCTCCTTCACGACGAGATATTCTTTGATTAAGTAGATCGGATGCTTACACCCGATTCTCAGCCACAGATCATAATCCTCACACGCGGGAAGGGCTTCATCGAACGGCCCGACTTCATCCAGGATCTCCCGTTTCAGCATAATCGACGAGGGGCTGACGAGGCATCTTCTCAAGGAAGGGAAAAAGATGTCACCGTTGGGCTTGAGGTGCTTTTTCCCGGGGTTGACCCTGCGGCCCGCTCTTATCCAGATCTCTTCTGTCTGGCAGGCCAGTGCCCCGGGATTTCTTTTGAAAAACTCCATTTGAGCCCTGAGTTTTCCCGGGAGCCAGTAGTCGTCCGAGTCCAGGAAGGCAACATAGGGGGCCGTTGCGGCTCTAATTCCACTATTCCTTCCGGAAGAGACGCCCCTGTTCTCAGAGTGGATGATAAGCCTGATGTACCGTTCAAACTGCTTCAGTCCTTCCAGGGTATCATCCCTGGAACCGTCATCGACGACGATGATCTCGTAGTCCCTGAATTCCTGGTAAAGTACCGAGGATATGGCCCTTTTGACCTGCTGAGCCCTGTTAAAGGTCGGGATGATGACGCTCACGCTTGCCATAGGAACAGGTGCCAGAGAAGCCCCCCCAAACCAGCGACAAAAAAGTGTCCCTCCAACTGGAGCTCTATCTTGATCCCGGGATGAATCCACTGCCTTTCGACGATCAAAATAGAAAGGAAGAGAAGCAGGGCGCTTGGCACCAGGAACAAGGAGAAGGGAGCCGCAAGGCCTGCAAGTGGGGCCAGGGACAGGAGGGGAATGGTCAGGAGCGTGATGATCTTGAGGAGCATCAAGGTCCTCTTTCTTCCCAGAATGATGGGTAGGGTCTCGACTCCAACGATGAGGTCACCCTGGAACTGAAGAATATCGAAGAGTCCGGATCTAACATAAACCATTGAAAATACGAACAAAAAAGCAACAATGGAAGCCTCCAGGGGCGGCTTAGGGGGCTCCAGGAGAGGAATGAGGCAGAGAATGATTCCCCAGGCGACGGCCTCCGACAACGTCCGCGAACCGGGAATATCCTTTATTCTCGCGTACTTCAAGGCATACCCCCCCTTCTTGGGCATGAGAGGTATGCTGTAGAATATACCCAGGAGGCTCAGCCCTCCTATGGAGACAAACACCCTGGTACCCAGGGAGAGGGCGAGGCCAAGAGCCCCCGAGATCGCAACCACCCCGGTGAAGATCAGGACCTTCCGATGATTTCTGTAAAAGGCCGCCCTTTCCGGATCATTGTAGGCGGTTGCCCCTTTATCCAGGAAGCGATTGAGGACATACATGGCGTGCACGTACAAGAAGGCCATGGCCGGATGTACGAGGTCCGGGCCCCTCCCCAGCAGAAAGCCAATGGCATAGGACAGGCACAAGGCCCCGAGGGCCACGACCAGATTGCCCAGCAAAAGGGCCTTGAAAACTTGCCTCACCCTGTGGGCCAGGAGGGTCTCCTTCCGACTCCTTATGGCCTCAATCTCCTTGATGACGTTCTTGATCATCCAATTGGGTGTTGACGCACCCGAGGTGACTCCTATCACCTCCATGGAAGCCAGTTTTTTTCTATCCAGTTCCTTTTCCGTTTCCACGTGAAATGCCGGCAGCCCCACCGCTTCCGAGATCTGCACGAGCCTGCGAGTGTTGCCGCTATGGAGGCCGCCCACGATCACGACCCCGTCGACCTGGCCGGCAAAGGACCTTACCTCGGCCTGACGCTTGTGGGTGGCGTCGCAGATGGTATCGAAGACGAGAGTGTGGGGAAACCTTTCCTTTAATGCGGCCACGATCTCCTTGAAGGTCTCCTCATCCTGGGTCGTCTGGGCGACGACGAGCAGTTTTTCGGCCGGGGTGAGGCCGGCCACCTCTTGGGGGCTCTTGATGACAGTGGCCCTCCCGTCACCATAACCCAGGAGCCCGACCACTTCGGGATGATCCCTGTCTCCCACGATGACCGCACGGTAGCCCTTCTTCGCATGGTAGCGGATGATGGACTGCACCCTGGCGACCCGGGGGCAGGTGGCATCGATGATCCTCAACCCGGAGGCCTTCAAGCCCCGTCTCGTGACGGGGGGGATACCGTGGGCCCTGATGACGATGGTGCCGTTCTTGGAGTCGGAAGTCTCACTGATGTCCTCGACCGAGGTGACCCCCTTTGATTCGAGGAGTTCCATGACCTGTCTGTTGTGTATGAGGGGGCCATAAGTAAATATGGGTCCCCCTTCCCTGTTGACCTCGGAAAGCACGATTTCCATGGCCCTCCGCACTCCCATACAGAATCCGGCCGCAGTGGCGAGTTTGACCTTCAAGGGCGGCACCCCTCTAAGCTTGAGAAATAGCGATCCATTGCATCCCTTAAGGAGCCCAGATCCCTAATCTTGGTAACCAGGCCCCTGAAGACGCTACTATTCGGAAGTGCCTTGCTGTACCAAATGAGCAGGCCTCTCATGGAGAGGGCCGCACGGTGTTCACCCATGGTATCGGCAAGGAGACTGAAGTGTTCCATGATAAGGGCCCTCCGTTCCTGGAGCTCGGGCTCCCTGGGTTCTTGGCCCATCTCCAGGGACAGGATCTGGCGAAAGATCCATGGATTTCCCACGGCCCCCCTCCCCACCATGATACCATCGCACCCCGTAACTTCCATCATGCGGATGCCCTGGGCGGGCCTGAAGACATCACCGTTACCGATGACGGGGACTGCGACCTCCTGCTTTACTTCCCGGATCACGGACCAGTCGGCCGGGGTGGAATAGCCCTGGACGGCAGAACGGGAATGGATCGTGATGGCGTCTATGCCACAGTCCTGGAGCACCCGGGCTATTTCTCGGAAAGGGGGGTACCCGGGCGACCAACCCGCCCGGATTTTCGCAGTGAGGGGGGCGTTGCAGGAGAGTCGAACAGACGTGACCAGCCGGCTGATCTCGCGGAGGTTCTTGAGCAGGGCTGCGCCTGCACCTGTCCTGGTCACCTTCTTTACGGGGCAACCCATATTGATATCAATGACGTCGGCACCTGCTTCAAGGGCCATTTGAGCCGCCACGGCCATCTCATCCGGTCTTGCGCCGAATATCTGCGCGGCAAGTGGTCTCTCTGCCCGGTTATTCTTCAAATACTCCAGGGACCTCCTGTTTCCCCGGCAAAGACCTGCTGCACTTATCATTTCAGTGGTGACCATGGCGGCCCCAAGTCGTTTGACCATGAGGCGGAAGGGTAAATTCGTGATGCCTGCCATGGGTGCCATGATGAGACGGCCTTCGAGTTCCAGGGTCCCTATTTTGAGCCTATGCCTGCTTGCCTGGTTATCGTGCGGGACATTCATAGCTGTTGTTCGCCAAGGTGATCTCCCCTGAAGGCTCTCCATCAGGGTTTTGCGAGAGGGGCATTCTCGATATTACTTGCCTTTTCAATCATATTCGTATATTGAGAAAAGCACAAGCCTCTGAGGGCATTTTGGTAAGCCTCTATGACTGCTGCCCCAGGCCGTGAGCCTGTCGAGTGGAAATCGGACCTTTTGTGAATCCGTCAAAGAAGGAGGGGGAACAATGAATAATCTTGTGCGGGCGCTCTCATCGGTTCTTCCCGGGGATAGGATCAGCCATGATGAGGCAGTCTTGGCGGGCTATGGGGCCGACTCAGCCACACCGCCCGGGTCCATGGCCAGACCGAGCGTAGTGGTTCTGCCCAGCACGGTGGAAGAAGTGTTGCACATAGTTGAGATCGCAGATCGTTTTCGGATACCCGTGACACCTCAGTCTCGAAGTTCCAATATTGCGGGAATGGCCGTTCCTGTTCAGGGAGGCATCGTGGTCGATTTGAGGCTCATGGACAAGATCCTTGAGGTCAATACCGATGCCGCCTACGCGGTCATCGAACCAGGGGTGACCTTTCATCAATTTGCGAGGGTCCTCAGGGAGGAAGGGTTCTTCTGCCACCTTCCCACGGCTGCCGGGGGCAGCAGTCCCCTGGGCAACTATTTGATGAGACCCTCCGGGAACTATGCGGCCAAGTGGGACCCTGATCCCATAACCTCCCTGGAGGTGGTCACTCCCCGGCGAGGGATTATCAAGACAGGCTCTGCCAGCTTTGAAACAGCGGGGTGGAGATCCAGATATCACTGCTTCCCCGACCTTACCGGTCTCTTTACCTGTTCCTACGGGACACTGGGGATCGTCACAAAAGGGGCCGTGAAGATATTCGAAAGGGGTGAAGAGGAGAGGTTGCTCTTGACCACCTTTGACAACCTCCCCCCGGCGATAGAGTACATGAAGAGGATCATACGGGGAAACCTGGCCGAGAGCGTCACTTTCTGGACCTGGGGGTGGAATATGTTTCATGAAATGATGCGTTCCAAGTCGGAACAGATCCCGGAAGCGATGCTCAAGCCGGATCAGATGACGCCACCTCCTGGTATCCCCTTTGGGATCGCCTCCGCGCGGCTCAATGGTTACCGTGAGGTGGTCCAGGCCCAGGAAAGGGCCTGCATAAGGATCGCGCGGGACCTGGGAGGAAATCACCTGGAGAACCAGGAGGCGAGCGAGCGGTACCCCGGCTGTTACGGGTACCTCCACGACTACTTCGTGGAGGGAGTCCACCCCAAACCGGGAGAAGAATCTCAGATAAGGGCCGGGCTCCACCTGGCAGGGTGTCTGATATCCGCAGAGCCATCCAAGGTTATTGAGATCGAAAGATATATGAGGGCCATTGCAGAGAAAGAGTTCAAGCCACCCTACTTCTACCGGGTGTTGCCCTATTCCCACGCCAGGGAGTTTTTCCTTGCCTTTGTCGTCTATGTCACCGGGTCCCTCATAGAGGAGAGAGAGTATGTCCAGCACCTCAAGGGGATCTACGGAAACCTTTACAGGGAGTTGCTCCGTCGATTCGGGGGCGTGATGTTCCGCTACAGGAAGGACCCCATGTTTTTCGGTTTGACCGGGACCTACGGGAGCCTCTTGAGGGACATCAAGGGGTTGTTGGACCCGAATAACATCATGAACCCAGGCATGTTGATGTTCTAGGAGGAGTCGGGCATGACAGGAAGAATCCGGATTGATGAGAACCTCTACACGGCCATCCACAAATGCACGCGGTGCGGCCAGTGTACCTATGGGAATGGAGAAGCAGGATTTGAGGAACTCTGTCCCCTGCAGATGAAGGGACGTTTCTTTACTTACAGTGCAGGGGGGCTCATGCAGGTGGCCAGGGCCCTGTACGAGGGAAAGATCCCCTTTTCGGAATCCATCAGGGACCTGGTGTACCTGTGTACCACGTGCGGGGCCTGCGAGGTCAACTGTGGTGTCATAGGCGACCAGGTGGACATCTTCACCATCATCAAGGGCGGGCTGCGGGAGAATGGGGTTCCCCTCATGGAAGCCCACCGGGTTGTGGAAGAGAACATGCTCAAGTCCAAGGCCCCCTATGGCGGCAGGCTGGCTGGAAGGAATGCTTGGCTGAGCAAGGACCTCCGGAAAAGTCTCTCTCCCCGTTCCGAGGTCTTCTATTACGTGGGCTGTGTTTCCTCCTACAGGGAGACAGAGATCTCTTCGGCCTTTGCCGGCATCCTGAGCACCTTGGGGATTTCTTTTACCGTGAGTGATGAAGAGTGGTGCTGCGGCGCACCACTCTATTTCTCTGGAAACGAAGAAGGGGCCAGGGATTATGCTCGACACAACGTGGGGGCCATAGAGGAAAGCGGCGCCTCCACCGTGGTGATCACCTGTCCCACGTGCAGTCTGATGTTCAAGAAATACTATCCCCGATGGCTCAAGGGGGCACTTGATTTTCAGGTCCTCCACGTCACCGAGTATCTGGAGGGTCTCATGGAGGAGGGCGTGCTGAAGCTCGGGTCCCTGCAAGAGGAGATGAGGGTCTCTTTCCATGATCCCTGCCACCTCGGGCGGGGTCAGGGCGTCTATGATGCGCCCAGGAAGATACTGGCGGAGATAGGAGGTCTTGAGATGGCCGAAGCCCGCCGTTCAAAGCAGAACAGCCTTTGCTGCGGCGGTGGAGGCCTCTTGACGACGGGCTTTCCTGATCATGCCGACTTCCTGGCCAACCAGAGGGTCATGGAAATGAAGGATACGGGTGCGGACCTCATCCTCTCTGCGTGCCCGGCATGCAAGGAAAACCTCAAGATAGCGGCAAGAAAGACGAGGCCCCGGAAAAGGGTCCTTGATCTTGTGGAGCTTGTGGGCAGGGTCCTGGTATGAACCTGCTGTCGCTGAAAAGCAGAACAGGAGTGTGGCTTGGCGATTTGATTGGCCCTATCGGGGGTAAAGCAAACAAGGGGAGTCGGGCAACAGGCAGTAGAGAAGAAACCTATTTGGATGGAGGTCAAAATGAACTATGAAGAATTCATAGACCTGCTGCAAAAAAGGAGAAGTGTCAGGCGCTACAAGCCCGATCCCGTCCCCAGGGAGGCCCTAGAGAAAATCCTCGAGGCGTGTCGGTATACACCATCAGCCGGGAACAGCCAGCCCTGGGAATTCATCCTGGTTCAGGATCCTGAGACCAAGAAGGGGCTATCCAAGAGAATTGCCCTCGAGATCCGGGAGGAAGTGAAGAAGGATCCGGATATCGCCCGTGGCATAGCAGTCCAGCCCTTTCTGTACACGGCCCCTGTATTGATCGTTGTGTGCGGAGACAGGAGGCTCAAGGAGGCCTATCCCGCGTGGATGGACAGATATGCCCTATTGAGACAGAGCCTTTCCAATTGTATTTTATCAATTCAGCTTGCAGCGGCCTGCTTTGGGCTTGCGACGGCCTGGGCCACTATTCAGAGCGGTCCCACGGAAAAGGTCGTCAGAGATATGCTCGGTATACCCGAGGCCTTCACGGTGGACCACATTATCCCAGTAGGATACCCGGACGAAGAGGCAGAAGATAAACAGTCGACACTTCGCACTGTCAAGGAGAGGGCACGTTTCAGCAGGGACCTGAAGGACATCCTCCACAAGGAACACTATGACCCGGCAAAATTCAGGTCAGATGAAGACATAAAGGCCTTTCTCCGGGAGAGGACCATTACTCGGATACCCAAGACGTAACGCCCCGATTGCAGATCCGGGAGAGTGTCCACCGCGTCCTGGGGGGAGGCGCTCGGCAAGCGGTATTCCAGGAGGGCAGGCCTTCAATGGGAAGATTACTCTTGATTCAAGGCACGGGGAGGGAACTCTGAACCATGAAGAAATTGACTTTGGAGGAGTGGGAAAGGGAATACATTGTCGGGCCCGTGGAGAGGTTTGACGAGAAATACACTATGTTTTCAAGGCCACTGTGGGATGATAGAGTAAAACCACTACTCAATTGGGTTCTGGATAAATCAAAGAGCAAAAACAAGGAGGGAAGCTCCCTTCGGGATCAAGCCCTGAGGGTTGCATCACGCACAGGGACGATGATGCACCTCTTTGAGAATGATCGTCCCAACCCCAGCGCAATCGCCCGGGAGATCGGGGCCATTGCCACCCCGGAAAGGGTCGCCCGCAACATCATGGTTTCTCTCCCACCGCCGGGCGAGAAATGGGACGTCTCAGATCCTCTGACACTCACGCGGGATATCAAGAATGCGGCCATTTACCTCGGGGCGGACATCGTGGGCATCTGTAAACTGGACAGGCGGTGGATCTACTCGACATCCTTTGACCTCGGGTCAGGGGAATACAACCCCCAAGAGATTCCGGACGCGTTTCAATACGCGATTGTCATGGGGTTTGGCGAAGACCACGAGATGCTCAGATATGCCCCCACCTATATTGCCGATGCGGAGACGAGCCTGGGCTACAGCCGCATGGCAATTACCAACGCCTATGTCTCCAAGTTCATTAAAGTCTTGGGTTACGACGCCATGTCCTGTTCAACGAACACCATAGGGATTACCATCCCCATGGCCGCCCAGGCAGGACTTGGACAGCTCGGCCGAAATGGCCTGCTCATCACGCCCAAGTTCGGACCCGCCGTGAGGATCAGCAAGGTCCTGACGAGCCTGCCTCTCGTTCCTGACACCCCCATTGATTTCGGGGTGACAGAGCTGTGCTCTGCCTGCGAAATCTGCGCGGACAAATGCCCGGGGCAGGCCATCATGCACGGTGAGAGAACCAAGGAAGCGAGGAACGAGTCTAATTCTCCAGGGGTCCTGAAGTGGCCCATTGATGCGGAGAAGTGTATCGGTCAATGGTCGAGGATCCGAAAGCCCTGTACTGTCTGCATCAGCGTTTGCCCTTTCAACAAGCCCGATAACTGGTTTCATTCAACGGTAAAATGGTTCGTGGACCACGTACGGTGGGCCGACCCCTTCTATGTCAAGATGGACAAGATCTGCGGCTATGGAAGACCGGCGGACCCCAAGGGCTTTTGGGACAGGTGGGAGCCCCAGCCCGCCAGGACATCCAGGGTGAAAATCAAGCACTAGCCGGCCCGGGGCCTATTCCCAAAGGATCACTTAAGCGTCGCGGGGGCGTCTTCTTTCAAGGTGATGGCGCCGACAGGGCAGATGGAAACGCATGCCAAACACTTGGTACATGGCAGTTCGGAGGAATCTGCGCCGCCATAGAAGCTGATCGCAGTCCTAATGCCCCGGTGGGCAAAGCTCAAGAAGGGACGGCCCTGCTCCCTGCGGCAGACGTGGACACAACGGCCGCAGAGGACACACCGATTCGGGTAGTAATCCAGAGAGGGATGCTCCCTGTCCACCTGGGGTTCCTTGAGAGCCGGTTCAAGGCCCTTGGGTTTCAGGCCCACTTCCAAGAAGGAGGCCAGGCGCTGGATTTCGCACTTCTTGTTGGCCGGGCAATGGGCACAGTCAACGTTGTGTGCTGATAGGAGAAGACGCAGTGCCGTGCGCTGGAGCCTCCTTACGAGAGGGGTATCGGTCCTCACGACCATGCCTTCCCTGACACGGAGCGTGCAAGAGGGGACAGGCCGCGACTCTCCATCCAGCTCAACGAGGCAGAGCCTGCATGAGGCAGGCGGATGCTCCATTCCTTGAAGGTGGCAGAGATTGGGGACAAAGATATCATTCTCGAGACAGGCCTCCAGGAGGGTCTCGTCCCTGTCCGTAACGATCTCTCTTCCGTCTACCATCAATTTCACCATCGGAGAGCCTTCTTCTTTTTCGGGGCCTAGTGGCCCGCGTCCTCGGCCGGTCGTTCCACTACGGGTGCCAGACCGGGCGGTGATACCTTTCTCACGGCACTATATTCCGGTGGGCAGGCCGCCATGCATTCACCGCACTTTACGCACAGACCCTGGTCAATCCCCTTCTTCCTGTCCCTGGTCGTAAATATGGCCTCCACCGGGCAGCTCCCCACGCAGGCGTCACACCCCCGGGCACATTTTTCCAGGTCAATATAGAAGGCGGTGAGCGAGCGGCAGGCCCCTGCCGGGCACCGCTTTTCCCTGACATGGGCCTCGTATTCGTCCCTGTAATACCTGAGGGAGGTGAGCACAGGATTGGGCGCTGTTTTCCCGAGACCGCACAGGGACCCCAACTTCACATCTTCGCTGAGGGACTCCAACCTCTCCAGGTCCCCCTCCCGACCTTCACCCGCCGTTATCCTCTCGAGGATCTTGAGGATCTGGAAGGTCCCGATCCTGCAAAAGGTGCACGCGCCGCAGGATTCCTTCTGGGTAAAATCAAGGAAATACCGGGCCACATCCACCATGCAGGTATCCTCGTCCATGACGACCATACCCCCCGAGCCCATCATGGAACCGGCCTCGATGAGTGAGTCAAAGTCGATAGGGGTGTCGAGATGCTCTTCGGGCAGGCACCCGCCAGAGGGCCCCCCTATCTGGACAGACTTGAATCTCTTCTTCTTCGGGATCCCTCCGCAGATATCAAAGATCAGGGTGCGGATGGTGACCCCCATGGGGATTTCCACGAGGCCGGCATGGATGACATCGCCTACAACAGAAAAGACGGCCGTCCCCGCGCTGGCAGGGGTGCCTATCTCCCTGTACCATCTCGGACCGTTCCTGAGGATGGGGGGGATCGCTGCAAAGGTCTTCACGTTGTTGATGACCGTGGGTCTGCCCCAGAGCCCCTTCTCAGCAGGATAGGGAGGTCGATGCCTCGGCGTTCCCCTGTTGCCTTCGATGGCCTGGATCAGGGCGGTTTCTTCGCCGCAGACAAAGGCCCCCGAGCCCTGAAAGAGGTCGATTTCCAGGGAAAACCCACTCCCCATTATGTCTTGGCCCAAAAGCCCCTTCTCCCGTGCCTGCTCCAGGGCCTGTGAGACCCTTCCTACTGCAAGGGGATACTCAGCCCTGATATAGAATATTGCCCTGGTGGCCCCAATGGCACAGGAGCAGATGATGACCCCCTCCATTACCTGGTGAGGATTGCTCTCGAGAATGGTCCTGTCCATGTAGGCCCCGGGGTCACCCTCATCGGCATTACATATGACATACTTCTCACCGTGAGCCGATCTCCGGACCATGGCCCATTTCCGTGCCGCGGGGAACCCGGCGCCACCCCTGCCCCTGAGACCGGAACTTTCAACCATCTCCAGGATTTCCCCGGGCTTCAGCCGGAGGGCCTGTGCCAGGGCGCTATAGCCCCCACCTGCGATATACTCGTGGATATCGTTCGGGTCAATGAGGCCGCAGTGTTCCGTGATGATGCGTTCTTCCCGGTTGAACCGGGGGAAGTCCAGAACAGAAGGGATGAGTTCATTGACCTCCGTTGCGCCCAGGACATATTCGAAGAGGGGGTCTCCATCCACCAGGAAGGACTTCACGATCATCCTGGCCTTACCGGGTGTTACCTGGTGATAAAGAATGGGAGGGAACCCCATATTTTCAACGAGTACGAGGGGTTCGCCGTAACAATGCCCCATACATCCGACCTCGTGGATTCGGGCGTCCACATCGAATTCCTTTAGCGAGTCTTCAAAGGATTTCTTTGTCTCCATGGCGCCCGATGCAATCCCGCATGTGGCCATGCCGATATGGATCTTAGGGGCCTGGTCTCTCAGGGACTTCTCCACCCGGTCCTCGGCCTCTTTTCTGAGGGCCCTGTAAGCCTGTTCTATCCTATCTCGTTCCGCCTTCATTCTTCCGGGGGGAGATCTCCCTCTCCTTGCGCTCCTTTTCTATCTTGTGGCCCAGTATTATCCCCTCCACCCTGCTAGGTGCCATGTGTCCGTGAACCGTATCATCAACTACCGCTACAGGGGCGAGGGCGCAACAGCCGATACAGGCGACACGCTCTATGCTGTACTCCCTGTCTGGAGTGGTTTGCCCTTCCTTGATCCCGAGTTTTCTTTCGAAGTTCTCAAGGATGATATCGCCCCCCCTGACATGGCAGGCGGTACCGAGGCACACCTTTATGGGATGGCGACCGGGAGGGTTGAAGCGAAATTGGTTATAGAAGGTTGCGACCCCATAGACTTCGCAGGGCATCATTTCAAGGTGATGTGCCACCATCTTGATGGCCTCCGGCGGAAGGTATGCGTGCCTTTCCTGGATCATCTGGAGGACGGGAATGAGGGAACTCCTTTCCCGGGGAAAGCCTTTGAGAGAGTTCGAGATGTCCTCCAGTATGTCTTCTTCTCGTTCCTTATCCATGGGACGTTCTTGAGCACTGATCTCCTGGTTTCCCATCTAATATTTCATTGCCCCGTTTTTTTCAAGGGCTTTGATGTCAAGGGGGAAGGGAAATGAAAGGGTGCGGGCCAAGAAGGCCTCGAAAGTGTTCCCGCGGGCCGGTACACGTCATATCTTTTCCATGGCACCAAGGGCCCCCTGGATCCTGTCTCGGAGGAGGAAACAGAGCCTTTCCAGTATATTGAATCCGAACTCCCTGTTCTCGATCATCATGTCCCTCAAAGCAGAGCCCTTGATGGACAAGACCCTGGTGGGCTTCTGGCAGGTTGCCGAGGACATGAGGGTATGGGGCTCCCCCAATAGTGTGGACCAGCACCCCAATACCCTGCCCTGCCCCAGTATTCCGTAAACGGCCGTCCCCTTCTTTGTGTCCAGGTCCACGGATCTTTCGAGGAACACGTGGCCTTCGGCAATGATGAAGATCTCCTCTCCAAAATCTCCCTGTCGAAAGACGAATTCTCCCGCGCCATAGGTCTTCACCTGGCACAGGCTCGCGACCTTTTCGATTTCTTCGCGCTTGAGCCTGCTGAAGAATTCTGAGCCTTCCAAGATATCGTGGATTTCCACTCGGTCCATGGGGTCTCCTCCAAGAGGTCTACGGGTGACAAGGATCCGGGCCCACATGCAGGCCGGGCGATGGCTGACAGGCGGCCTTCAGTATCTCACAGAAGGAAACAGCTTCCTGTCCGTATGGGGCAGAAAGAGGGCTGCGATATACTCGTTCATAAATGGCTGGTAGATGGAAAGTTCGATATTGGTCATGGATCTGGAGATATTGAGGCATTTTTCCAGGGCCGATTCGGAAAGGAGGCACAGTCTCGCCCCGGCCAGGGAGCTGTTCCCGACAAACCGTATCTTTTCCCTGGGGATGTCGGGGAGGAGCCCGATAGACACGGCCTTGTCTATGTCCAGGTAACTGCCAAAGCCCCCTGCCACATAAAGGGTCTCAAGCTGGGAGAATTCCAGTCCAATGTAATCCATCAAGGACTTGATGGCAGCGAAAACGGCCCCCTTGGATTTGATGAGGTTTCCAATGTCCGGTTCAGTAATGACGATGGGCCTTCCGTCCTCGGTCTCGTCCCCGGAGGCTATGGTGTACTGTGGAACGTCGTCCTGGTACGTCAATCGGGGGTCCGTCCTATCCCTTGAAAACTTTCCATCGGCACTGATGATCTCATTCCGAACCAGCTCATAGATGCAGTCGATGAGACCTGAGCCGCAGATGCCCCGCGGCCTTGCGTTGCCTATGGTCTGGTAATGGAGATGGCCGTCGGATATCTCCACCTTCTCAATGGCCCCCCGCGTCGCCCGCATGCCGCATCTCGTTCCACCCCCTTCGAAGGCAGGACCGGCCGAGGCCGAACAGCAAACGAGCCATTCGTTGTTCCCGATGGCAATCTCACCGTTGGTGCCGATGTCTATCAACCCCCGCACCTCGGGCCGATCAGGTATACCGCAGGCCATGACTCCCGAGACGATATCCCCCCCCACATAGGAGGCAACGCTCGGGATGGTCTCCAGGATGCCACTGGGGTCGATGTGGATGCCGATCTCCCTTGCAAGTATCTGGGGGTAGACGTCGGCCGCGGGGACATAGGGTTCTACCCGGATAGAGCACGGGATCAATCCCAGGAGAAAATGGCTCATGGTGGTATTGCCCGCTGCGACTATGGCGTTGATCTCTTCCCTGGGAATATCCTTCTCTTCTGTCAATTTTCCTATCAGGTCATTGATGTTCTTTATGATGGCCTCGTGGAGGGGATGGAGGCCCCCCTCCTTGCTGCATGCAAAGATCATCCTGGAGATCACGTCCTCCCCATAGCTGGCCTGGAGGTTGTGAGTGCCCTCCACGCCAAGGACCGTGCCCGAGTTGATATCCGCGAGCTGGGCAACAACGGTCGTCGTTCCCACATCAATCGCCACGCCGTAATTACGGGAGGTGCTATCCCCGGGTTCTACCTTGACAATCCGGTAATTCTTGCCTTTGTTGACGACAGTGGCCGTCACGTTCCAACCGTTATCCCGCAGAGTGAGGGAAAGCCGCTGGAGGCAGGACAGGGCGATTTCGTAAGAGTGCCAGCCGAGTTTTTTCCTCAATTCCCTGGAGATCCTCTCACTGTCCGATATGTTGTCCTCAATGGTTGGGGGCGGGAGTTCAAGGTAGAATTTTCGGGCCAGGGGTCTGAGTTCCCCCCGGCCCGAGATTTCAGAGGCCTCCCTGGTTATGATCTTCACCTCCTCGAGGCGAGATTCGGGAGGGATCATGATCTCCAGTCCATCGTGTATCTCGGTCTGGCAGGCCAGGAGGAAACCCTTGTCCAGTTCTTCCTGGGAGAAGAAGGCTGCAGAGGCCTCGTCTGCCTCTGCCTGTCCCCGCAGGACAATGACCCTGCATTCTCCGCAGACACCCTGGCCACCGCACAGGTTGTTGATGTGTACCTCAGCCAGCTTGGCCGCCTCGGCGATGGTGGTCCCATCGGGGACCTCAAGGGAGATACCGTCTGGTAGAAATGTAACTCGGTGTTTTTTCAATGGCCGATCCCTCGAACAGGTCCTGTCCCCGTTTCGGGCCTCCTGACTCTGAAAAGCTAAACAGGGTATTGAAAAGGGAGTTGTCTTGAAGACCTCGCGCGGACGCAGTCGCAAAAGTATATCAGATATGGGAGATGACCTCTACCAAATAATTCTTTGGATCTGGTCGGGGCAATTTCTATTGACATACTATATCTTGTATTTTAGTATTTATTGTCTCTCTAGATATTACTATGCCCTATCAAGGACCAATACTAGTCGGAAGCCGGGTACCCGGAGATCTAATGTAGCAGGATTACAGCCGAACAAGGTCTCACCAGCATTTGGTCTGCTTCAAAGACCAGTCGTCATCCCAATTTCTAACAGGAGGGTTCCGTTGGCCAGGGAAATGAAGACTCTGATAACCGAAGAAGGAGAACTGAGCCTCTCAATATTCAACTGGGATGATCAGCGCTTTTCCGATCACCTGACCAAGAAGAACCACATCGACAGTGAAAGGGCCATGGATATCAGTCGGGCCCTGAGGGAAGAAATCCTCAAGATGGAGCTCCATACCCTGACCATACCCCTTCTCGAGAAGATCGTGGAGGCCAAGCTCCTGGAATACGGGATTGGCAAGACGTCTCCCATCAAGCTGGACAGCTCCATCTTTATGCCCCAGGAAATCAACCTCTCGGAGAATGCCAGGACGGTCTTGGAGCGCCGGTACCTGAAGAAGGACCCTGAGGGTCGAGTCATTGAGACTCCTGCCCAGATGTTTCGGAGGGTGGCCAAACACGTTGCGGGGGCGGAAAAGATCTTCGGGAAAGAGGGACTGGACCGGAAAATGGAAGAGCATTTCTACAAGATGATGACGGAGTTCAAGTTCCTCCCCAACTCACCGACCCTGATGAATGCAGGAAGAAGCCTCGGACAGCTGGCAGCCTGTTTTGTCCTTCCCGTAGATGACAGCATGGAAGGGATCTTTGACGCACTGAAGAACGCTGCGCTCATCCATAAGTCCGGAGGGGGCACGGGTTTTTCCTTTTCCAGGTTGCGCTCCAAGAACAGCCGGGTCGGTACTACGGGAGGTGTGGCATCAGGGCCGGTCTCTTTCATGAAGATATTCAACACGGCCACGGAGCAGGTGAAACAGGGAGGCACCAGAAGGGGGGCCAATATGGCCGTACTGCGCGTGGATCACCCCGACATAATGGAGTTCATCCATTGCAAGAAGGGAAGCAAAGAGCTGACCAACTTCAACATATCTATAGGGGTTACAGACGCCTTCATGGAGGCGGTCAAGGGAGGAACCACCTACGACCTGGTGGATCCCAGGGAAAGGAAGAAGGTAGGAGAGCTGAACGCCAGGGAGGTCTACCAGGCAATGATCCACCAGGCCTGGGAAAACGGTGATCCCGGGGTCGTTTTCCTGGACAGGATAAACCGGGACAACCCCACGCCCGCCTTGGGCGAGATTGAGAGCACGAACCCCTGTGGAGAACAGCCTCTCCTTCCCATGGAGGCCTGCAATCTCGGCTCCGTCAACCTTGCCAAATTCGTCCTATCCGACAACGGAAAATCTTGCATAGACTATGAGGGGCTCAAGGAGATCGTCTGGTTGGCAGTCAGATTTCTGGATAACGTTATCGAGGTGTCCAAATACCCCCTGCCGGAGATAGAAGGCATGGTTCGCGGTAACAGGAAGATAGGCCTGGGTGTGATGGGCTTTGCAGATATGCTCTTTCAGCTCGGGATTCCCTACAATTCGGAAAAGGCCCTTGAGACGGCAGAGGAGGTTATGGGTTTCATCCAAAGGAGCTCAAAGGACGCATCAAGATACCTGGCTGAGGAGAGGGGCACCTTTGAAAACTACGACAAGAGCCTTTACAAGGGCAAGGAAGAGGGCAGGTACAGGAACGCCACAACCACGACCATCGCTCCAACCGGGACGTTGAGTATCATTGCCGGGTGCTCCAGCGGGATTGAGCCGTTGTTCGCCCTGAGTTTTGTCAGGAGAGTCATGGACGATGATGAACTCCTGGAGGTCAACCCCTATTTCGAGAAGGTCGCAAGGGAAAGGGGCTTCTTTGCCCGGGATCTCATGGACGAGATCGCCCGCAAGGGGAGCATCCGGGGGGTGTCCGGGATACCGGATGACGTAAAAGAGGTCTTCCTGACGGCCCATGACATTGAGCCCTTGTGGCACGTAAGGATGCAGGCAGCCTTCCAAAGGCATACGGACAATGCCGTCTCAAAGACCGTCAACCTGCCCCATGACGCCACGGTGGAGGATGTCCTTCAGGTCTATGACTTGGCCTACGAACTCGGGTGTAAGGGTGTCACCATATATCGAGATGGAAGCAAGGAGAATCAAGTCCTCAGCTATAACAACAGGGACCATGAACAGACCTATCCGTCCCTGGCAGACGTAAAGGAAAGGCCTGAAACCCTCGAAGGGTTCACGACAAAGATGGTGACGGGCATGGGAAACCTCTACGTGACAGTCACGGAATACGAAGGGAGGCCCTTCGAAGTCTTCGCTACAATCGGAAAATCAGGCAAGTCCACGACGGCAAAGACGGAGGCAATAGGACGCCTGGTTTCTCTGGCCTTGAGGTCCGGGATCAAGGTGGACAAGATAGTGGAACAACTGGAGGGGATTTGCGGAGAACACCCGGTTTTCCAGAAGGATGGCTTGATCCTGTCCATTCCTGATGCCATAAGCAAGGTCCTCACCAGGAGATACTTGCAAGGCGAAAGGCATCACAGGCGTCACAAATACGAATACGGCCTTCGCGGTGAGACCTGTCCGGAATGCGGGCAGACCATCAGCTTTGAAGAAGGGTGTATGACCTGTCACTTCTGTGGTTTCACCAAGTGCGGATAGACACCGCCCCTCCGCCCTGAGGTGTCCCGGGCTGGTGACTTCAAGAAACACTCCACCCGCCACAAGATTACCCTGAAACGGAGAGATCTCATATCTCTATCGAGATTTGTTGAAAACCGGAGGCGTTGAATTCCTTTAGGTTTTGATTTATCAGAGATAATAAGGTATTTTACATCTTCTTGGGCTCATCACACAGGGGAGGGCCAGATTCCAGAGGAAAGAGGAGAAGTTGCTTGATGAAAAAGATCGGTTTCATTTCCACCCGCATAGCAGGGACCGACGGTGTATCGCTCGAGATCTACAAGTGGTACCAGGTACTGGAAAGAAACGGGTATAAGTGTCATTTCTTCGCAGGAGAACTGGATACCCCGCCGGAAAGGTCCTTGCTTGAGCCCAATGCGCATTTCGAAACAGCCGAAATCAGGGAAATACATGATGCCCTGGTCGGCACGACAAGGAGGGAGAACGCACTCTCCAAGAAGATTCAAGAACTCAAGGACTATCTCAAGGAGAAACTCTACGAGTTCTGCGACGTATTCGGGATTGACATTATCATACCGGAAAATGCCCTGGCCATCCCCATGAACGTACCCCTCGGGATGGCGATTACGGAATTGATTGCAGAAACGGGAATACCCGCGGTAGCCCACCACCATGACTTTAGCTGGGAGCGCAACCGGTATCTCATCAACGCCATGCAGGACTACATTCACTATGCATTTCCTCCCACCCTCAATTCAATCCGTCACGTGGTGATAAACTCAGCAGCCTCAAGGCAATTGAGTTACAGGAGGGGAATAAGTAATGTCATCATCCCCAATGTTTTTGACTTTGAGAGCCCAACACACCCTTCTCCTAACGGTAAGAAGCTGAAAAAGGAGCTGGGGCTGGATGAGAAGGATCTTTTCGTGCTTCAGCCCACCAGGGTTGTCCCTCGCAAGTGGATAGAGAGGGCCGTGGAACTGGTCAGCCTGCTTGAGCTGAAGAATCCAAAGCTGGTGGTCTCCCATGAAACAGGGGATGAAGGCGACCTCTACGCTGAAAGGGTCCTGGAATATGCCCATCGCTTGGGTGTGGAGGTGATCTATATGGGAGATCGGGTCGGCACGGCCCGTTGTTTCAAGGAGGTCTGCCAGCAGAAATATACCATCGATGATGTCTACTTGACAGCCGACGTTGTTACCTACCCCTCCGGATATGAAGGGTTTGGAAATGCCTTCCTCGAGGCCATATATTTTAGGAAACCCATTGTCGTCAACCGTTATTCCATATTCATCGAAGACATCGAGCCCTGCGGATTTGAGGTCATCAGCTTTGAAAGCTTTGTCACAAAGAAGATCGTGGATCGTTTGAGGGAGTTCCTTGATGGAGAAAACCTTGATAGGTTTGTGGACAAGAACTATGAACTGGGGAGAAGGTATTTTTCATACAAGGTGTTGGAGGAAAGGCTGCTGCCCCTGATAGAGTCCTTTAGGTAAGAGACATAGACAAGATGAGGCGCTGCAGCCTCACACCGGACCATGGACAGAAATCTCAACATAGGCGTTGTTCATTACTCCTGTGCTCCCTTCGTGGGCGGGGTGGAGGAGGTGATCAACCAGCACACCTCTCTCCTCCACAGGATGGGCCAGTCCGTACGCCTCCTTGCGGGCATGGGGGAGGTCTACAGGGAAGATTTTCCGGTGAGGATTGAGCCCCTACTGGGGTCCAAGAACAGCAGTATCAGCAAGTCCCATGAGCAGGTCAAGTCAGGGGATTATGGTCCCCTGAGGCGCCTCACAAACAGGATCTTTGAAACGCTGGCAGAGTGGGCCGATGGTATGGATGTCATTTTGGCGCATAATGTCTTGCACATGCCCTTCAATCTCCCGCTTACCCTGGCAATTCGGCGCATGGCTTCACGGTCAAAGGGACCCGTTATCGTAAGCTGGGCCCATGACTCCCCCTACTTCCACCCCAACTATCCGCCGTACCTGGATGATCACCCCTGGAACGTGCTCCGCAAAACCCACAGGAACATCCATTATGTGACGATTTCCGAGTCCCGCAGGCAACTCTTTTCCGGGATATGCGGGGGGGTCCCGTGGCGGGTTATCCATAACGGCGTTGATCCTGCAAGCATCCTGTACCTGGATGAAAGGTCCATAAGGCTGGCCCAGGAACTGGATCTGTTCAACAGGGATCTGGTCGTCGTGCAGCCGTCCAGGATCACGCCCCGGAAGAACCTGGAGCTTTCCATACATATCGTCCGGGGCATCAAACTGCTGGGATACAATATCCTCTTCGTGCTCACCGGGGCCTATGACCCCCACGAACAAAGGGCCATTTCCTACTACCGGAGGCTCAAGTACTGGATAAAGGAATTGGGGATGGAGGAGAATATCGCTGTCCTTGCGGAATATCGATTCAAAGACAGGAAGAAGCTCGTCCCTGACAGGGTGTTCATAAGGGACCTCTATCTTATGGCAGACCTGCTGCTCATGACGAGCAGGGACGAGGGCTTCGGTCTGCCCCTGCTGGAAGCGGGTTTGGTGAAACTGCCAATAGCGTGCTCGGAGATCCCGCCCTTTCGGGAGATGGGGAAAGAGGTCTGCTTCTTCCGCCTGGAGGAGCACCCGCTCTCCATAGCCGGGCGTATAGTCGAATACCTCGCGCGTTCCAGCACACACCAGATGTTCAGAAATGTCATGCGGAAACACGTCCTGGAGGTCATCTGCAAGAAAGAGATCCTGCCTTTCCTGGGGGAGATTGTTGCGCAGAGGGGAAGGCCCTAGGCCTGGGATTCGGCCCCCGCTTCTTCGAGGGGAGCCTGGATGGTCTTCTTGCTGCGGTGCTGGGCCCAGGCCTGAATCACGGCGTGGACCAGGGTGGCAAGGGGGATGGCAAAGAAGACCCCCCAAAAGCCCCAGATTCCTCCAAAGACGAGCACTGCCACGATGATGGCGACCGGATGGAGGTTCACGACCTCCGAGTAGAGCAGGGCAACCAGGAGATTCCCGTCCAGGATTTGAATGATGACGTAGGCGATAACCACGTAGGCGAAGTGGGAACTCCACCCCCACTGGAAATAGGCTATTGAGGCCACGGGAAAGGTCATGATGATGGCACCGAAATAGGGGATGAGGACTGAAAGGCCCACGAAGAGGCTGATGAGTACCGCGAACTGGAGCCCCAGGATCTGGAGGGTCACGTAGCTGGCCGCCCATACGATCAGGATCTCCCAGAATTTGCCTCGAATATAGTTTCCGATCTGCTGATCGACCTGGCGCCATACCTCCGCAGCAAGGCTCCTGTCCGCCGGCAGAAAACGGGTCAGCCACTGGAGGAGGCGGGTCTTGTCCTTCAGGAAAAAGAAGACAAGCAGGGGCATGAGGACCGTGTAGACCAGGAAAGAGAAGATACTCCGGACAGAGGCCACAGAGGCGGTGAGGATCCGCTGTCCAAAGATGGTGATTTCGGAGCGCAACACATTTATGATCTCCAGCACCTGCTGCTCTGATATGAAATCCGGGTAACGTTCAGGCAGTCTCATCAACTCGCTTTGGGTCCAGGAGATCATGGAAGGCAAGGTCTGAAAGAGTTGCACCACCTGTTTCCACAGTAGCGGGAGCATTCCCAGGATCAAAAAGAAGAGAAAGGACATAAAGCCTATAAACACAAGCAACACGGCCAAGAGACGGGGGATTCGATGTCGTTGCAAGAGCCCTACCAGGCCTTCAAGGAGGTAGGCGATCACCATGCTGGCAAGGACCGGGGCAAGCATGTTTCCCAGGATCAAGACGACGATGGTCCCCAAGGTCAGGAGGACCGCCAAGATGACTACCTGGGGGTCGGAAAAGTGTCGCCTAAACCAATCACTAAAGACCTTCATAGACCTCGCCTTGTTCCCGTGTAGGATAATCAAAGGGGCTGGGTTTCAATCCCGTTGTTTCTAGTATATCATTAGTTACCCACCAGGTGGCAATATTTAATTTGGGGGCTCGGCATTTCCATATCATGAGGAGGAAAGGAAAATGCTGGAATCAAGGGGAATATCTAAGACAGTTCTCATGTTCACTCTCTTCATGATCCTCTTATGGGTGCCCCGGGTCTCTCCGGCACGGGTGGAATGGAGGGCCCTGGACGACATTGTGCTCAAGGAAAACCCCCTGGACGTAGCCGCCGACCTGGACGGGAATATCCTTTTCGTCCTCGTCCCCCGGAAGATCCTCATCTACTCGGTCCGCCAGAGGAGGGTTATGCGGGTCATTCCCTTTGAAGGGTCCTTTGACAGGTTGCTCATCTCTTTGAAGTCCAATCGCCTGATCCTTTACAGCAGCAAGGGAAAGAGTATCAAGGTCATTGAACCGGAGGTTATTCTCAGCATTGACTATTCGGGACTGCCACGCATAGGCCCGCCCCAGGCGCCTGTAACCATAGCCGTCTTCAGCGATTACCAGTGACCCGCCTGTGCGCGGTTGGAGACCGTCCTCCATCAGGTGATGGAGCACTACCCTCGAGAGGTAAACCTGGTGATCAAGAACTACCCGCTGGTTGGTATACACACCCATGCGATGATGGCTGCCAAGGCAGCCTTGGCGGCACACAGACAGGGGAAATTTCAGGAGGTCCACTTCACCCTGTTCAAGAACTACAAACGGCTCAACGAGGACAGGATCGAGAGAATCGCACAAGAACTAGGGTTGGACATGGATAGATTCCACAGGGACTTGAACTCACCAGAGGTAGAGAGGCTGATTGAGAGGGACAGGAGCGAGGCGAAGAGATTGGGTGTGAAGAGCGTGCCGGCTGTATTCATCAACGGGAGGCTGTTGAAGGACCGGAGCATGAAAGGATTCCGGGACCTGATCGAGAGGCAGCTCAGGGGGAAAGGTGAAGGCCCCTAGAATTTTATGGTCTTGACAATGCCTTCGTACTCCTCGATCTCTTCCTGGGTGAGTTCTCGGCGAAAGAGTTTTTCGTTGACCATGATCGGGATCTTCCTGTTCAATGCAAGGGCCACCCCGTCGCTCGGACGGCTGTCCATGCGATGCTCCACCCCGTCCGCGTTGAACACCACACTGGCAAAGAAGGTGTCCTCTTTCATGTGGGTGATCTCGACCCGCACGAATTCCACCGGAAGCTTGTCGATTATGCTCAAATAAAGCTGGTGCGTCAGGGGCCTTCTGGGGTCCACCAGACCCTGCTCCTTGGCAATGGCAGCAAACTCAGCATCGCCCACAAACATCAAGAAATAGCGTTTCGCCTCGGCGTCTTCCTTGAGAATGACCATCTTGCCCGAACTGGGATCGGACTTTATGTATACCTCCTTGGCACGGACCATTTTGTCATTCTCCATTGGAATTCTCCTTCCCTGCTGCCTCTTCCCCTTTACCGAATTTCTTTACGATCTCGCCGATCTCTATGAGCCTTTCGTCTGCCCTCCTGAAGAGGGTCCCTTCGGGATAAGACCCATCCTCCTGTAAGGTGCCTGCCTCGATGCCGGTGAGGATCTCTATCCCCTCCTCAATGGTGGCGATGGGCCAGATATGGAACCTCCCTTCCTTGACCGCATCGATGACCTCCTGCTTGAGCATCAGGTTTCGGATGTTTTTCTCCGGGATGATGACGCCCTGTTCTCCGTTGAGGCCCTTGTGCTTGCAGATATCAAAGAAGGCCTCCACTTTTCTATTGACCCCTCCGACCGCCTGGATCTCCCCCTTTTGGCTGACCGAACCGGTCACGGCGATACCCTGTTTTATGGGCACGCCGGACAGGGCGCTCAGCAGGGCGAAAAGCTCGGTGCTGGAGGCACTGTCACCTTCGACAAGGCCGTAACTCTGTTCGAAGCACAGGGTGGCCGTAAGGGAGATGGGCTTGTTGTGGCCGAAACGCTCCTTGAGAAAGCTCGTCAAGATCATGACCCCCTTGGTGTGGATATTACCGCTCATCTTGGATTCCTTTTCTATGGCAATAACGCCCTCCCTGCCGACCGAGACCACGGCGGTGATCCGGTTAGGCTTCCCGAATTCGTGGTCCCCGGTCATGAGGAGGGATAGCCCGTTGATCTGCCCGACCTTGGAGCCTGCGGTCTCTATCCAGAAGATGTCGTCCTTTACGAGTTCCTTGATCCTTTCCTCCACGAGATTGGACCTGTAGATCCTTTTCTGGATGGCCTTCTCCACATGGTCTCGGCCGATCAGGTCCTTTTCCTCGAGGGAGGCAAAATAATTGGCCTCCTTGATCAAATCGCTGATATCGGCCAGTTCCAGGGTGAGCTTTTCCCCATCTTCCGTGCGTTCCATGCTGTACTCGAGGGTCCGTGCAACCCCGGAGCGATCCAGGTGGCGTATTTTCTGCTCCCTGCAAAAGCGGCCTATCATCTGGGCGCACTGGAGGATGGTGTCCTCCTTCCTGTCCAGCCTGTCATCCATGTGGGCCTTGATCTTGAAGAGCTTTTGGAATCGGTCATCATAAAGGTGGAGGAGTTCGAAGAGGTAAGGGTCCCCGGTCAGGACTATCTTGGTGTCCAGGGGAATGGGCTCCGGCCGGATGGTTTTGGTGCTGAACAGTCCATAGAGTTCTCCCAGATCTTCGATTCGAATCTCCTGGTCCCGGAGGGCCCGCTTCAGGGCCTCCCAGGAGAAGTACCACTTGAGGAGATCGAGGGCCTTCATGACAAGATAGCCCCCATTGGCCTTGTGGAGGACTCCGGGTTTGATCATGGTAAAATCCGTAAAGAGGGCCCCAAACCAGGCCTGCCTCTCAATGGTCCCGAAGAGGTTCGGATAGATGGGATTGGACTCTATGAAGACCGGTGCCCCTTTTGTCTCAGAATTGTCGATGAGGACGTTGACATCGTATTTGCGGAACACGAGCTCCTTGGGCTGGACCGGGAATTGGCCCACCTGGGGCTGAGGAGGCTCGGGCTGTTTTTTGAAATCATCAATATTTTCAAGTATATCCTCTTTGACCTGCGCGAGGAAATCCGTGACGTCAGGTTCATCCCTATACTTCTGGAGGTAAAACTCGAGGAGTTGGTCTACTACATAGAGGGCGATGTCGCTGTCCAGTTTGCTGTGTCTCTTCTTGAACTCTGCCTCGGCTTCCCGTATCCTCTGAATGGCGCCCTTCATTTTTTCATGCAGGTCGTCGCTCTTTTCCCTGAGCCGCTTCTTCTCCTCATCACTCAACTGGGCGAGGTCTTCCTGGCTCATGGGCTGACCATCCTGGGTCGCGGGAATGATAACCATCCCCACCTGGGATATCTGTAAGATGAAGCCCTCCTGTTTTGCCAACTCTGATAGCTCTTCCGTTATCTTACGCCTGGTCTTCTCGAAGCCTTGATGCACCTCGCTTTCCTTGGCTCGATAGTCGTCACTGTCGAATACTTCACGGATCTTGGACTTGAGGGAGTCGATAAACTCGGCCATGTCCTTCTTGAGTTCCTTGCCCCTCCCGGCGGTGAGCCTGAGGCTCTTGGGTCTATCTGGCTCCTTGAAATTATACACATAGCACCAATCAGGGGGGGTCGGCTCCTTCTTGGCCTGCTCCTCAAGGTGGGTCTTGGCAATATGAGTCAGTCCTGTCTTGGGGGGTCCGGCCACGTAGATGTGGTAGCCGTTTTGCTTCATCCCAATTCCGAACCTTATGGCGTCGGTCGCTCGCTCCTGCCCCAGGATAGGGTCTCCGGGTGGATCGAGGCTCGATGTGTCTTCAAAGGGCAGCGTCTCGGGTTTGATGCTGTTCCTGAGTTTGTCGACGGGGACTTCTCTGTGGTCTTTGGGCATGGCGGCATCCTCCGATAGGCTCAGTCGGCGTATTTCAAGCAGGTATGAAGAGGAAAGGTCACGACCTCACAATCCTGAAAGGCACGTTTGCAAGTGGAGCCTTTCTATTTATAAAGAAAAAATGATAGTTTGACAATTCATAAAAACCCTGTGCCTTGGCCCGGACAAAGGCCTGCTGTTTCCGGGGACTTCAGGGAGAGGCCCGTTCGTCAACGGAAGACCGCAAAGGCTTACAGTGCGTCTTAGGGAGGGGATAGGAAAACCCCTGAGCCGGATTTTGGAGGGGGTGCTGAGGCTCAGGGGTTTCCTGGGGAGGTAAGAACGCGGAGGTAATAACGCGTCGCAGGGATAGATGTGCTACAGCGTGGTAGGCCTGTCAACCTTTTTTTCAGAAAGAACAAAAAAATCTTTCCAGTGCCACTTGTCTATCCTGGGAGAGGAAGGGTGTCTTCGATCGAAATATTTTTGTGGCCATACTTGAAATAGTTCTGTAAATTTGACAGGACCAAACACAAGCTTCATTAAGGTAAAATAAAAAAGAGAAGCCAGAATTTGGCTGGAATAAGGAAATTGTCGTTGGACAAGGATTAAACAGGGAGCAGTCAAAGGCACGACGACAATGGTGGCGTCGGTTGGTCTCCCCTGCTATCACTGGGCCGCGGGTTGAGGGTAAGAAAAGCGAGCCAAGGTTGAATAAGAAAGGCCCCTATCAAAGGAGTGAGCTGTGAGTATTGCATCAATAATCAGCAGTCTAATGATCTTCTTGGGCGCTATTGTCATGGGTTTGAGCATATTGAGATTCAGGAAGTTACCCCTCATGCTCAAGGAGTTTTCCATAGATGAACACAGCAAATTGAAGGTGTTCTTTGATTTTCATCAAATCCTGATGGCCTTCTTCCTCATTGGTTACCTGATAGTACTCTTTGCTATGGTCACGAGGACGGAATTCATAAGCCAACTCTTTGTAGGAAGCATATTCTTTTTCGGCGCTGTTTTTGTGCTTCTGGGTATCTTGCTCCAGTCAAAAATGCTAATCTCCGTGAGAGATAACTACCTCCAAGGTGTTGAAATCAGCGAGAAACTCCAGAAAGAACGCCAAGAGTTGATAAAGGTCAATGATCTCCTGAAACAGGAGATGAATGAGAGGGAGCGGGTCGAAAAGGAGATACGCACCTTGAACAGAGAGTTGGAGGAGAGGGTCAAGGAACGCACCGCGGAACTCCAAGAAGCCAACCGGGGCCTGGAGGAGGCTGTGGCAAAGGCCAGGATGTTGGCTCAGGAGGCAGAGGAGGCCACGCGCGCCAAGAGCGAGTTCCTGGCCAATATGAGCCATGAGATCCGCACGCCCATGAACGGGGTTATCGGAATGACAGGTCTCCTTTTGGACACGGAACTGTCCCCAGATCAACGGGAGTATGGCGAGGCCATTCGCAAGAGCGCCGACGCCCTATTGGAGCTAATAAACGATATCCTGGATTACTCGAAAATAGAGGCTGGAAAGCTGGACCTGGAGATACTGGACTTTGACCTAAGGGCGGTGGTGGAGGACTTGGGTGATGTATTGGCCATCAAGGCCCAAGCGAAGGGCCTGGAGTTCTCCTTCCTCATCCCCCCGAAGATCCCCGTACACCTCAAAGGAGACCCCGGCAGGTTGCGGCAGATACTCCTCAACCTGGGCGGCAACGCCATCAAATTTACGGATGAGGGGGAAGTGGTGATCCGGGTGAACCTGGAGAGGGAAACCGATTCCCATGCCGCCTTCCGCTTTGAGGTCTCGGACACAGGAATTGGCATACCCCGGCAGCAGCTGGAACACATCTTCGAATCCTTTTCCCAGGTGGATACTTCTTCGACCCGGAAGTACGAAGGAACGGGCCTGGGACTGACCATCTCCAAGCAACTGGTCGAACTCATGGACGGGGATATTGGCGTGGAGAGTGAAAAGGGCAAGGGCTCCACGTTCTGGTTCACGGTCCTTTTCGAAAAGCAAAAGGAGGTCAAAGAGCACGAAGTCCTTATCCCGGAGGATATCGGGGAGAAGCATGTGCTGGTGGTAGACGATAACGAAACAAACCGTTTCATCCTAAAGGAGCAGCTCAAATCCTGGGGATGCCGCGTTGAAGAGGCCGAGAATGGGAGAATAGCACTGGAAAAGTTGAAGCGAGCCAAAGGAGGAGGAGATCCCTTTGATATCTCCATCGTGGACATGCAGATGCCTGAGATGGACGGCGAGACACTGGGAGAAAAGGTCAAGAAAGATCCAGACCTGACGAAAACCATCCTGATCCTGCTAACGTCCATGGGGCAGCGGGGCGATGCTGCTCGGATGCAAGAGATAGGCTTTGCGGCCTATCTCACCAAGCCCGTCAAGCAATCCCAGCTTTACAACAGCCTCGTATCAGTGGTCACGACGGCCTCTGCGGAGGCACGGGAGAAACGTGCTACCATCATCACGAGGCACAGTCTCCCGGAAGGGGAAAAGCGGAAGCTCCGCATTCTTCTGGCTGAGGACAACGTTGTGAACCAGAAGGTGGCGGTGCGAATACTGGAAAAGCTCGGATTTCGCGCAGATGCCGTGGCAAACGGCAAAGAAGCCGTGGAGTCCCTGGAATCAATACCCTATGATCTGGTGCTAATGGATGTGCAGATGCCGGAAATGGATGGATTCGAGGCCACGAGTGTGATCAGGGACCCCGGGTCAAAGGTCCTCAACCATGAGGTTCCTGTTATCGCCATGACCGCTCATGCCATGAAAGGGGATAGGCAACGCTGTCTCGAGGCGGGCATGGACGATTACGTGTCAAAACCTGTCAAGCCACAGGAACTCCTGGAGGCCATCGAGAGACAGATTTTTCGAAGCCTTCAGGAAGAGGAAGGCCTTTCCGAACCCAAGGATCGCCCTGATAAGGAGGTTTTTGATCGAACTGCCCTGATTGAGAGGATAGGTGGAGATGAAGCCTTTTGCGATTGAGCTCATGGACGTCTTTCTCCGGGATGCTGAGACCCAGTTCGAACAACTGAAAAACGCCTTGCATCAAGGCGACAAGAAAAGCCTGGAGCGTACCGCCCACACGATCAAGGGATCGGCTGCAAATATATGCGCAAAGGTGCTGAGTAACGTGGCCCATGAGATCGAGAAGGCAGCAAAGGCAGGCCAATTGGACAGGGCAAGAGACCTCTTCGGGGACCTCAAGGACCAGTTTGAACGATTCAAGGCCGCCCTTTAGGGACGTTGAATTACAAATCCCCGTCCCCAACTCACTTCCCTATCCCCCCTGTAGGAGCAACTTTCAGTTGCGATTCCTCTTGCCTTCCGGTATGGACCGAGGCAACCATGTTGCTGGTCTAACCCCACCCAACACAAAGCCCATGATCCCAATATCAGCTATCCTACGAACGGGCCATCTTCAAGCAAGGGCTGGCGTGATACAGGAATAGAAGGACCCTGGATCACTTACTGAATTACCAATCACCGTCCCCGTCCTTGTGCACTTTCAGGAGAAGAAGCCATGGGAGGTTTCCGAGCATCGAGCTGGAGGTGCCTTTGCGCCCTGCTCCTTCTAGGCTCAACCGCATTCTTTACGGCAGAGGAGAAGTGTCTTGGTGAAACAACAACAAGGCTATTTGAGATATTGCCTCACACCTCGGGGGGCTACATCCTCAAGTGCGAAGGGCCTTTGTGGGCAAACATAGACGAGCCGGAGAGGATTATAGAGCAGATCGGAGAGGAGAACTGGACCGGTGCCATATATCTTAGCAAGCCGGGTGGTGCCGGAGGCACCTTTAAGGAGTACTGTGAACTGAAGGGGGAGCTACGAGTGCTGTGGAGCTGGTATCATCGGGAAAGGTACCTGAGGCACCATACCTATTGTGACTGCCCCAACGGCACCTGGTACTGGAGGGCCGAAGGATATATTATTCGGGGCCCTGCTCCCTATGAGGGCGCAGGAGACAATGACCATGATGGAATCCCTGATGAAGATGACTTTGACCCTAAAGGGCGTATCAACTCCGTATCAGGGTCAGGATGTAGCAACTGCCCAGGCCCTTTGGGTGGGGACTATGAACTCAATGACAGGCTGATGGTTCTCGCATCTGTTGACGGCAACGGGAACAGGACAAGGTATGAATATGATGAAAGGGGCAACATTATCAGGGAGATAGAGGCGGAGGGCAGTGACTCCCAGAGGATTACTGCCTACACTTATCACCCCGAGTATGCCCTTGTTACATCCATTGAAAGGGAGAGTGTGTCTCCGCCATGGGAGAAGACGGTGACAGAGTTTCTCTATGATGAGAAGGGGAACCTGCTTGCCGTCCACTTGCCAACTGGTAGGAGTCTCAAGTACAGCTATGGGGAGGCTGGTTTTCTGGAAAGGGTGGAAGACAGTAAGGGAAATCATATCAGGTACTTCTATGACAGGGAGGGGAACAGGAACCGGGAAGAGATCCGTGATCAAGATGGAGAGCTTAAGAGATACATTGATCTTGAATACGATGAGCTCAATCGTCTCTTAAGAGTGCTCTACGAGGGCAATGTCCTTGAGGAGAGGCGCTATGATGGAAACGACAACCTGATGATCTCGACAGATGCCAATGGCTATAGCACAGGCTATGATTATGACGAGCTAAACAGGGTCGTAAGAGTGACTCATGGGAATGCTGCAACCATCTTCTACAGCTATGATGCCCGAGATAACCTCACCTCGATCCTTGACCCTGAAGGCCACAGGACGAGTTATCTGTTTGACGACCTAGGCAACACCTTGAGGCGTATCTCTCCTGATACTGGCCTTACGATTTATACCTACGACCCGCCAGGAAACATGACATCAAAGACAGATGCCAATGGAAATATTGTTATTTACTCCTATGACGCCCTTAACAGGCTCACGGAGATAAAGTATCCTGCTGATCCTTCCCAGAACGTTACCTACAGCTATGATGGCGGTACAAACAGCAAGGGCAGGCTCACCGGGATGATTGATCCAACTGGTTCCTACATCTACCAATACGATCCCCTGGGGAACCTCATCCGGGAGGAAAGAACCATAAAGGGCATGGGTTTTGTCACCGAGTATACCTATGATTCAACCGGTAACCTCACTGCTGTCCATTATCCTGGTGGCAGGGTGGTTACCTATGAGCTGGACAGCAATGGAAGGGTAGCCGGGGTGAGCACAGAGACGGATGGTGAGATGGAGATACTGGCCCAGGGGATAACTTACCTTCCCTTTGGCCCCATAAATGGCTTCTCCTATGGCAACGCTGTGTCATCCAAAGAGACCTATGACAGCCTTTATCGGTTGACAGGAATAGATAACGGCTCGATTTATCATGTATCTTATGATCTGGATCCTACCGGGAATATCCTGGAGATATCAGACAACCTGGACCTTTCCAGGAGCCAGTCATTCACCTATGACAATCTCTACAGACTCACAGGGGCAAATGGTCCATATGGATCTATCAGGTACACCTATGACGAGGCGGGCAATCGGTTGAGCAGGGAGCATGACGCAGAGACCGAGGTTTACCGCTACCTCGAAGGTGCCAACAGGCTGATTGCGGTAAATGATGAACCCTTTACATATGACGCGAATGGTAACATCACAGGGATAGGAGACAAGGCTTTTATCTACAACCAGGAAAATCGTCTGATACGTGCATCAAAGGGCTCCCAGGTCCAGGGGGGGTATACTTACAACGGGCTGGGGCAGAGGGTCATAAAGACAAGTGGAGGAGAAGAGGCCTTTTTCCTTTACGACCTCCGAGGCAATGTGTTAGTGGAGATAGGGAGCAGCGGTGAAATTGAGAGGGAGTATGTGTACCTGAACGGCCGACCCCTTGCAGTGATAGTAAGAGGAAGGGCAGTGGTGGGTGCCATTGTAGATATCACCCCTGGTGTCTGGAGACCAAAGGGCAAGGGCAAGTGGGTTACCTGCCGCATCAAGCTTCCTGATGGGTATGACGTGAGGGATATCGAACCTGGGAGCATAAGGCTCAATGGGCTCATTGCCCCTGGCAAAGTGAAGGTAAGGGGCAGGGGGAGGAAAAGGCACTTGGTTGTGAAATTCCCAAGGGAGTCGCTCCTTCAGGCAATTGATCCATCTCCGGGTGAGGAGGTGGAGCTGGAGGTATCGGGTAAGGTAGGTGGTGTCAGTTTCCTCGGGACAGATACCGTCTATGTGAAGGGCAAGGGAAGGAAGAAGAGGAAGGCGCACATCCCCTCCCCTGAAACTGTGCACATGGGTGATTCAATTTACTTTTACCATCTGGATCACCTTGGCACACCCATGGCCGTGACGGATGAAGACGGTCAGGTTGTATGGAATGCCACGGGTTGTATGGAATGCCACGTACCTGCCCTTTGGGAAGGCAGCCATGAGTCCCAACTCCGGGGTTGAGAACAACCTCAGGTTCCCCGGCCAGTATTATGACCAGGAGACCGGCCTCCACTACAACTACCACCGCTACTATGATCCCCACACAGGCAGATACATCACCCCCGACCCCCTAGGGCTTATGGCAGATCTGAACCTTTATGGATACGTATTAGGTAATGCGCTGAATTCAATAGATCCGTTTGGTCTAAGGTCATTTGAAGAGTTTCGTTATTTGAACGTCGTAAGGTGTATCGATCAATTTGGTAGTGAAACGTCAGGCTGTGACACTTTATGCGATGAAATCAGAAGGTCAGTTTGTGAGCTTAGTGCAAGATTACATTTTGAAGACTGCCTTCAAAGATTTTGGACATCAGTGGATGTCAATAAAGATGGAAAGGCTGATTATTGGGATGAATTACAATGGTTTTTTATGAGGAGACTATGGGACATTATGACTCCTCCAGGTTCAACACATCCGCCGGGATACGGTAAAGAGGGGCCTGGTTC
>JAFDHO010000276.1 GCA_019308745.1 Deltaproteobacteria bacterium | reverse complement strand
CTGTTCCACTTTTCCTTGTTCATGATTACTGCGAAAAGTACCGCCGTATGGGCGGGGACCGGGTTGAAATAACGAGCTAGCCTGGTGACCCCAAAGGACTTGAGTCCTTCCCAGCCGTTAATGGCCCCATCGATTACTCCCTTCTGCATGTTCAAGAAAATGTCCGCAGGCGGTATAAACATGGGAGAAGCCCCTGTGGCCTTATACAGGCTGGAAGCTGCCTTGCCGGCTACACGCAATTTCAGGCCCTTCAAATCAGCAACTTTAGTAACGCGCTTTTTGGGTGTTGCAAGGACCATAGGAGCAAGGGCGTGAAAGAAGAGCACCTTCACATCTTTCCATTCTTCTCTTATCTCAGGGAACTTCTTATAGATATGCCATGCTACTCTGGAGGCGGTCTTTGGGCCCTTGAACCCCAGGCCAGGAAATTGAAAGGACTCAGTCAAGGGGAAGCGGTTTGGAAAGTGCACCAGTGCCAACCAGCCGATGTCCACAATACCGTCGATTGTGGCATCCACCCTCTCCCTGGCCTTTGACAAGGAGTTGGCAGGATATATGATCACCTTGACTCTCCCGTTTGTCGCCTCCTCCACTTTTTTGGCCCAGGGGGCATGCCCGCGGATATATTTCCCTCCCTTTGTGCTGTGCTCCACAGACATCTTCAGCTGAATGGGTTTATCCTTTGCAACAGATGAGCTTGGCGCCAGGAAGACCAGGAGAAATAATGTTAGCAGAAATGTTATTAAGGTGCCGACAAATACCGTCAATCTGCCTCTTTTCATTTTTGACCTCCTCTTGTAGAGTGGTTAAGGGAGACGAAAATAAAGACCACAACTGCCAAAGCAAGAAGCCATAGCCTCAACCCATATCAATGAATCCGCCCTAGAGCACTCTGTTGAAGGTTTATTCAAAGAACTTGCTCGCATATCGATTCCAGTTCCAAGGAAATATGCAACTTACAGTGAATTTGCTTATATCAAAGTGTCACGCCCATTGCAAGAACATGTGGCGTACAATACTCGAATTTCATTGATGAAAATTCTTCGGTTTTAGGGTATTATCCAACGGCTTGGGGTCGCGATCAAGAGACTGTTTCCAAGGTCCATACAGGAGCAAGAAGAAATGGACTGCGAAAGCGTGCAAAAGGAGCTGTTTTCGCGGTGGGCACCTTTGTGGTAGTCTACACTCTCGGTGACGGTTTCAAGAAATTACGCCTGATACTCTGGCTTTGCCCAAAGTTGGCGAATTCAAGACCAACACCGGCGAGAGTGTGAAAAGGTGCTGTTGAATAGTTAGTACACAGTACTGAAAACAAATGTGATGGCTTCGCAAAAAGTCCAATTTCTGCGTTGCGCTTCACCTCGTTGTGATTGCGGCGTACACTAAGTACTCCTCTCGAAGATCCCGCTTTTGCGCGGGGATCACACGAGATTCGCGCGCTCCCGCTAAGCGGGATTTCGCAGGCTCAACTTGAATACTTACTTGGAACTTTTTACTTTGCCATCCCAATTTTGACTTTTTACGAGTTCATCAAATGTGCAAGGAGAAAATTTTCATGAGTAATAATGAGATCAGGAGATTGTGCTTGGCGGAAGAGGGGGAGAAGGTAGTGCTTCAGGGGAATATAGCCTTTGCCGTGGGTTGTGTCAGGTCCGGCATTCATAGCGCCGACGGATATCCGGGTACGCCCAGTACAGAGGTGATAGACCGGGGCCTTTCACGGGTCCAGGATTTGATAAAGGTCGGGTGGTCGGTCAATGAGGCGGTAGCCGTCGGTGTGGCCTTCGGGCATACCCTGGCAGGCGAGGACTCAGTGGTGACCATGAAGATACCGGGTCTTTTCCAGGCATGCGACGTGTTTACGAGTTCCGCCCTTTTTTACGAAGAGAGGGGGGCGTTGATTTATTTCATTGCCAGTGATTTTACTCCCAGCTCCACCCAGCATGTGATCGATCCCAGGTACCTCTTCAAGAGCTCCATGGTGCCTGTGTTTGAACCGAGGAGCCATCAGGAGATGCTGGAGGCGAGCGGAATTGCGGCGGAGATCGGTCGCAGGTACAGGACCCCCTTCGTTATCTTCGCAAGCGGTACACTCTGCCACAGTGAGGGACTTGTAATCCTGAACAGCGCAGGGAAACGGGATGTGCTGGATATACCCGAGGACCTGAAGAAATTCAATCTGCTGCCACCAATTGCCAGGGTCAACTACGATACGGTGGTGGCTGAAAGGATGCCCGGCCTGGAGAAAATGGTAGAGGAATCACCCTTGAACCGGTGGATCAGAGGGTCGGGGAAAAAGGGAGTGATCACCTACGGGATCACCACGGCCTATGTGAAAGAGGTGAGGGAGATATACGGGGAAGACTTTGACATCCTGTCCCTGGCCTTCACCAATCCTTTGCCCCTAAAGCTGATGCAAGAGTTCTATGGTTCCATGAAAGGGGATGTCTATATCTTTGAAGACGGTTATCAATTCCTCCAGGAGGCCATGGAAAGATTGGGGCTTAAGGTTATAGGCAAGGAAAGCTACTCCGGGATCACCGAGTGGTCACCTGCGCTCGTGGCGGAGAGAATGGGTTACGGTGTCAAAAAGAAAAAAGTCAAGCTGGAACCTGTGCCGAGACCTCCCATGATATGTGCCGGATGTCTTTACAGGCTTTTTGCCCTGGAGGTCGCCCGGTTGAAGAAGCGGAAAAAGATAGAAGCGATCTTTGGAGATATAGGTTGTAATTCCCTCCTATATTTTATGGGCGTCTTGGATACGGGACTCGCAATGGGTGCAAGCGACAGCAAGAGACAGGGATTCGTATTGTCCAGGCCTGAAAAGGCGGCCAGGTGTATGAGTATCATAGGGGACAGCACTGAATGTCACTCGGGCCTGGATGCCACCCGGAACGCCGTGTTCCGGAAGGTTCCGGGCATCAAGGTGGTCCTGGACAACTACTGGACAGCAATGACAGGAGGCCAGCCGGCCCCCAGCTCGCCCGTCAACCTGGCAGGAGATGAGGTCCGCTTTGACCTGGCCAGGGCCCTGAAGTCGAACGGATGCAGGGTGTTGGAAGTAAATGCCTATGAGGGCAAGGACATCCGAAAGGCATTGAAAGATGCCCTGTCATTGGCAGAGAAGGATGAATTCGTCGTAATCTTAGTAAGGGGTAGTTGTATCAACAAGATTCCGGGTGACAAGAAAGGCGTCCGCCTGAAGATCAGCAGGGAAAAGTGCGACAAGTGCCATATCTGCCTTATCTGTCCGGGTATAGAAGAAGGAGAGGACGGTTTCCCCCAATTCAGTAATCTCTGCTCCGGTTGTGCCGGGGAAAACCCTGCTTGCATGCAGATGTGCCCCTTTGATGCCATGGAATTCCTGGGGGAAGAGGAAGTGACCCAAAAGACCTTGGCGGAATTTCCAAAGCCCCCGGAGATCATGAAAAGGCAATTTGATCGGAGTACCCTGCCTGAGAGGCTGACCCTCGCCATCCGCGGGGTCGGGGGTCAGGGGACCCTCTTTTTTGGACGGGTCCTGACACAGCTTGCATTCCTGGCAGGCTACGGGGAACGGAACATTGTCAAGGGGGAGACCCATGGTATGGCGCAGATGGGCGGTCCGGTCATCAGCACCTTTTCCTGCGGCAAGGTGCACAGCCCGGTCTTGTTTCCCGGCAGTGCTGATTGCCTGATAACGATGGAGGTGAGTGAGATACTGAGGCCTGGATTCCTGGATCTCCTGAAAGAAGGAGGCACGATATTGATTTCAAAGACGAGCATAATCCCCCAGGTAATCACTCCGGAGGAGTATCCGGCCCCGGAGAGGATCAAGGGAGCCCTGGGTGAATATAGGATCATAGAGGTGGATGCCTTGGGCAGTGCCATTGAAATCGGTGATAAGACCGGCAGGGTTGCCAATGTGGTCATGATAGGCGCACTCAGTAGGATAGCGCCCTTTAATGGATTCCCCCTGGATCTATGGCTTGAGGCCATAAGGAAGGTGAGCCCAAACCCTGCATTCTGGGCCGCAAACTACGCTGCCTTTATGGCCGGGAGGGAACTCCTATGAGTGTCCGGGAGAAAAAGAAGATCTTCAAGGCCCTTTTTGAGCCAAGAAGCGTCGCCGTTATAGGTGCCAGCAACAATCCACTGAAGCCAGGGGGTCGGGTTACCAAGAATATCATTGACAA
>JAFDHO010000275.1 GCA_019308745.1 Deltaproteobacteria bacterium | reverse complement strand
CTATCCCGGCCTTCTTTACCCAGCGTCCCGCCTCTACCTGCTCGGATGCGGTTGTCCCTTTCTTGACTCTTCTCAAGACCTCATCATCGCCGCTTTCCAGGCCCACGTGGATCCTGCTGAGTCCTGATTCCTTCAAGGTCCTGAGTTCCCGGAGCCCCTTTCTTGCAATGTACTGGGAGGAGCCATAGACCGTTATCCTTTCAAGGCTTGGGAACTGCTCCCTTGCGAACCGGCATATGGCTGCCAGGTCCTCGGTGGGCATGGCTATAGTGTTTCCTGCGGGAAAGAAAAGGGTTCGGACATGAGGGCCATAGATATCCCGTGCTTCCCTGATGTCGTCGCATATTTCCTTGACAGGCCTCACCCTGTAAGGAGGGCCTTTCTTGTACACCATGCAAAAGGTGCACTTGTTATGGGGGCAGCCAACGGTCGCCTGGATCAGCAGGCTGTCTGCCTCACTTGGGGGCCGGTATATGGGGCCTTCATAGCGCATGAAACTTCTCCTTACTACTGTCCTGTCTGCCCGGTGAGAGAGCTTTTGCACTGTTCGCTCCAAGCGGGGATATATCGCAACTATACACCGCGCCATAAGCCTTCGCGTATCCGCCATCCAGTGTCCGGGTGCTCACGTATTCCTAGGATCTGGATTCCTGCTTTCCCAGGACTGACGGATTCATATCGATTATGCGCAATTATTCATGACGCTGTGAATAGAAGTTGCTCCTGCAGAGAAGGATGGATCAGATCTTCGTAAGAGCAAGCTCCGCGTTGCGAGTCCCTATTCAGCACGACATGATATCTCTAATGCCTCCCGGGTTGCCAGGTGCGGTCTTTGTCAATAATGTGAACGACGTCCCAGCCACGCTCCAGGAGGCTTCCGGCAATCTGGAGCCTGTGGCACTTCCAGGGGAACCTCTCCGCACACATCAGAGCCGTTCGCATTTTCTTTGCTATGGACTCGAGCTCTTCCAGGCCCCTGAGATAGGAACGTTCCTGTTGATAGGCTGTATAGCCCCCTTTCCTGTAGCCTCCCAGGAGATCTCCAAGCCAGTAATAAGCAAGCCCCCTCTCCTTCATAACAGTTTCTAGGTTCTGGCGACCGAAGTGGGGATACCTTGTGCTGGAAGGAAATCTCCTCACGTCGGCAACGGCTCTGATCCCGTACTCAGTTATGATTTCAAGAAGATCATCGATGGATCTCGTGCTGGTGCCGAGGGTGTAGATGGTTCGAGGCTTCACATCCGTTTCAAGAGCTGATTGGCGGCCGTGAGCATTGGATCCCACGTTGGGCCGAAAGGCGGCGCGTAGGCGAGATCGGTCTGGCTGAATGCCTGGACCGTCATGCCTGCATGGAGCGCGACCGCGGGGGCGTTCACCCGGTGAGCTGCCCCCTCCCTGCCCAGGAGCTGGGCACCCAGCAACCGGCCGGTCTTCCTATCGCCCACGAGTTGGACCCAGATGGGAGATCCACCGGGGTGGGCATGGGCCCTGGACCCGCTCTTTATCATGACCTCCAGGGGTTCAAAACCGTATTTCTTGGCCTCCTGGACGCTCAGACCGGTACGGGCCACCTGGAGGTCAAAGACCTTGAAGACCGCGGTCCCAGCGATTCCGTCAAGCTTCACCTGCCTTCCCGTGACATTGTCGGCCACGGCCCATCCGGCCCGGTTGGCCCTCAATGCGAGGGGGACCCAGGTCCGCTGTCCTGTCACCACGTGGAAGGCATCCGCACAATCACCCGCAGCAAATATGTGCTCATCGGATGTGCGGAGAGTCCTGTCCACCGATATGGCATCGGACGGGCCCAGATCGAGCCCCGCATCTTTCGCGAGCTCGCTGTTGGGCCGGATTCCCGTGGCAACGAGTACCATCTCGCAGTCTAAGGTCGTGTCGGTGCAATACACCCTGAGGACGCTGCCGGAGTCTTCGATACCCTTTATTTCCTGTCCCATGTGCATGGTCACTCCATGCCTCCTGACCTCCTCTTCCACCACCGAGGCCATTTCCCGGTTCATCCACGGGAGGAGGATCGGCCTCGGCTTTACCATGGAGACCTCCATCTCCCTGGCGCAGAAGGCCTCCACCATCTCGAGGGCAATATAGCCCATCCCTATGATAACGGCGCGCCTGACTCCATGGGTGGCCATGTAATGTTTGATCCTTCGGCCGTCTTCGAGCTTCTTAAGGGTCATCACGCCAGGGAGGTCGAACCCCGGGAGGTCAGGGATCCTGGGAGAGGCTCCGGTGGCAATCAGGAGCTTGTCATAGTCCATTTCCAGTTCTTGACCATCAACTCGCTTCACGAGCACTGTCTTGGAAGAAGGATCGATTGAGTGGACGCTGTGACCTGTCCTCAGGTCAATGCCCTGCTTCTCCCTGAATACCCTTGCCTCTCTCACTACAAGGTCATCTATTTCACGCTCCGGGTCGGCAATGTTGTAAGGCATTCCGCAGGCACTGTAGGACACGTCATGGGTCATTTCAAAGACGATGATCTCGAGATCCGGATTGTTTCTCTTGGCCCTGCTCGCAGCGCTCATGCCTGCGGCATCGCCGCCTATTACAACGAAACGCATGTGTTCCTCCAGTCAAGAGACGATAGAATGCTCGGATGAGCCGTCCTTCTGCCCCGGTCCAAACCATGGAGTGAGCCGACCGGGTCGGTGGGATAACGGCAACACGGTTGCCTCAATCCAAAGGAAGTGACGAGTGACAAGTGACGAGTAACGAGCGAGACAAAACCGTGAACCTTGAACCCATCATCACAAGGAAGACCTTTCTCCTACAGACGTAGGAGCGACCTCCTCGGGATGACAGCAAAATGTGAAGTGAGCCGGAATGTCGGCCCTATGTACGCCCTCTCCACATAGGCCCAGATGTCAATACCGAGGGCAGGAGCAATCTAACACGCATTTTGTCTGGAGTAAAGCCCGTTTGGATTGCCTTAGGGGGGATCATGCCCCAGAGGGAAAAGGTTTGACTCCCGCCAAATTCTATGCTAGGTTTCGAAAATGAATGATGATTCATTCATTATCTCCCTTAATATATCAAGAAATCAGATGGTTACAACCCTCTTCGGTTCTAAGTTTTTCCCTTGAGACCCTAGTCAAGGAGGCCCTTTCATGACCAAGAAAATAGAGAAGGTAGGGGTTATCGGTGCTGGCGTGATGGGAGCGACCATAGCCGCCCACATGGCCAATGCAGGCATGGACACGGTGCTTCTGGATATCGTGCCTCCTGAATTGACAGAGGAGGACAAGAAGAAGGGCCTGACCCCGGAGAGCCGAGAATTCAGGAACAAGCTGTCCAACAAGGGGCTTGAAAATGCCCTCAAGTCCAGACCGGCTTCCTTCTACCTGCCCGAGTACGCCAGGTTGATCAGGACCGGAAACATGGAAGATGACCTCGAGACATTGAAGCACGTGGACTGGATCATAGAAGCCGTGGTGGAGAGGTTGGACATAAAGAGGGCTGTCTTTGAGAAGATAGAGCCCCTTTTGGACCCCGAAAAGATCATCACATCCAATACATCAGGCATATCCGCGGCCGCAATGAGCGAAGGAAGATCTGAGGTGTTTAAGCGCCGTTTCGCCGTGACCCACTTCTTCAATCCCCCCAGGTACATGAAGCTCCTTGAACTCGTTCCCGGGCCCGGTACGGAGCCTGAAGCCATAGAAGCCCTTGATGAGACGGCCGACAGGGTCCTGGGAAAGGGTGTTGTCAAGGCCAAGGATACGCCCAATTTCATTGCAAACCGCATCGGGGTATTCGGAATACTCTCGGTCATAAGAACCATGATGGATCTCGGCCTGTCCATCGAAGCAGTGGACCAGTTGACAGGTCCTGTCATAGGGCATCCTAAGAGCGCTTCCTTCAGGACTGCTGACCTGGTCGGACTGGATACCCTGGTCCATGTGGCAAGGAATGTCTACGAAGGGGCCCCAGAGGATGAAAGGCGAGACGTTTTCCAGCCCCCTGACCTTATCAACAAGATGCTTGAAGGCAACCTCCTGGGCGAAAAGGCGAAGCAGGGCTTCTACAAAGTGAGCAAGGATGAGAAGGGAGGGAAAGCCATTCTCTCCCTGGACTATGAGACTATGCAATACAAGCCTCAGGAGGAGGTGAGGCTAGCAGGTCTCGAAATGGCGCGGAACACCCCTGGAACGAGTGCCAGGATCAAGGCCCTCTTCTATGCGGAT
>JAFDHO010000274.1 GCA_019308745.1 Deltaproteobacteria bacterium | reverse complement strand
AACAGCGAACAAGGCAACAGAACCAGATGGAACAATAGAACCAATGAGACTAATTCAACCAATAAAACTAGTGAAACGGACCAGATTTTGAACTTTGAACCCTGAACCTTGAACCTCCTCTGTAGGAGCGGCATCTTGCCGCGATTCCCCTGTTTGGAATTTGATCGCTCCTAACGCTCCGAACGAGATAGCCCATAGCCCATAGCCTATCGCCCATTGCCCATTGCCCATTGCCCATTGCCTATTGCCCATTGCCCATAGCCCATTGCCTCTGGCCCATAGCCCATTGCCCATAGCCCATCGCCCATTGCCCATTGCCTATCGCCCATAGCCCCTGGCCTCTGGCCAGTTTGCTTTTACCTTTCTCGCTTTTCTCGCCTTCGCCCTTGTCTCGCATGCCCCTGTTGCCCATAGCCCATTGCCCATAGCCCATTGCCCATAGCCCATTGCCTATCGCCCATTGCCTATCGCCCATTGCCCATAGCCTATCGCCCATTGCCCATTGCCCATTGCCCATTGCCTATCGCCCATTGCCTCTCGCCAGTTTGCTTTTACCTTTCTCGCATTTCTCGCATTCGCCCGTGTCTCGCATGCCTCCATTGCCCAGCGCCCCCAACGATTTCCTTGACTTCCAGGCCAGGCTCAACTAGTTTTTCCATCAAACCGGAGCAAGAGAGGAAGCCATAGCGTTTGGACTGGAAAGGAGACATACCATGGCCTATTCAATAAGCCCGGATGGTGAAGAATTCAAGGTGCCGGAAGGGGACGATTATCTCAAGGAATTCGAGAGGCTCGAGAAACTGGCCCAGAAACATCGAAAGGAAGGTCGAGAGATCGTCGTGGTCATGGGCCTCGGCTTTGTGGGGGCCGTCATGGCAGGGGTCGTGGCAGACTCCGTGGACAGGGAGACAAGAGCTCCCAACAAGTTCGTCATCGGGATGCAGAGACCAAGCACGAGGAGCTTCTGGAAGATCCCCATGCTCAACAGGGGGATCTCGCCGGTCAAGTCCGAGGACCCCGAGGTGGAACCCTTGATCGAACGTTGCGTCAAGGAAAAGGGGACCCTGACGGCTACCTACACCTATGATGCCCTGTGCCTGGCAGATACCTTGGTCGTCGATGTCCAGTGCGACTTCCACAAGGAAGAACTGGGTAACCTCAGGAGCGGGTATGCGGACATCAGCGCCCTGGAGGAGAGCTTTAAGGTCATAGGGGAAAAGATAGATCCCAAATGCCTGGTCCTCATCGAGACGACCGTCCCTCCGGGGACAACGGAATACGTTGCCTACCCCCTTGTAAAGAAGGCCTTCAGAAGGAGGGGCATCAAAGAAGAGCCCCTCCTGGCGCACAGTTTTGAAAGGGTGATGCCGGGGAGGGACTATGTTCGGTCAGTTCGGGATTTTTGGAGGGTGTGTAGCGGAGTCAACCGGGAGAGCCTTGACAGGGTCACGTCCTTCCTGTCCGACATCGTCAATGTGGAGCAATATCCCCTGACCACCCTGGACAAGCCCATAGAGAGCGAGACCTGCAAGATCGTTGAAAACAGCTACCGGGCGACCATACTGGCATTCATGGACGAATGGAGCAGGTTTGCCGAGACCAATGGGGTGGATCTCATCAAGATCATCCGTGCCATAAAGGTGAGACCTACCCACGACAATATCATCTTCCCCGGTCCCGGCATAGGAGGCTATTGCCTTCCGAAAGACGGAGGCCTCGGCCTCTGGGCCTACAGGCACCTCCTGGGTTTTGAACAGGACATCTTCAAGATTACTCCCGAAGCCATCAACGTCAATGATACCCGGGCCCTCCACGTGGCGCAGCTTGTCAGGGATGCCCTGAGGAACATGGGAAGGATCGTGGCCGCATCCCAGGTGACCATCCTGGGTGTCTCATACCGTGAAGGCGTTTCAGACACCCGCTACAGTGGCTCGGAGATCGTGGTCAGGAAGCTGACTGAAATGGGTGCGGAAATAAAGGCCCACGATCCCTACGTCCAGCACTGGTGGGAGATAGAAAAGCAGGATACCTACCCCGCTTCCGGGAAGAGCTGGTCCAGGTTCTTCCGCAACCAGGATCAATTGAAGGAATTTCGTATGACCCACAGGCTGGCAGAGGCCCTCAAGGGGTCGGAGGCGGTTGTGTTTGCGGTGAGGCACCGGGAATACCTGGATTTGGATCCGGATGAAGTGGTTGGGATGATCGGGGGGCCCGCGGCCATCGTGGATTGTTTCGGGATCCTCGAGGACGGCAAGATAGAAAGATATTTTGAACTGGGATGCGAGGTAAAAGGCCTTGGCAGGGGCCACATCAATCGCATCAAGGAGGCGGTGCGCAAGCGGCGGACAGGGAAATAGAGGAGGGGAAACAGCCAGTATTTTCTTGACTTTGTCTGTTTTTCCCATTATAGGTTCTGGAGGATATCACCCCTGTGACCGTGCCTCACGTAAGCATAAGGTGCTCGTCGATGCGGCCTTGGGGATGTTCTTTGAAGGGGTGTCGACCGGGGGTCGCCGGACCCACGCCATTCAAGATTCGGATAGAGCAACCCCGGGGGAGGGTCTTTGGCCTCTCCAGGGGACCTGGTGAAATCTTTTTTCTAGCGAGATCTCGGGCCCTGTTACTGCTAATAATCAGAACCAAGAGGATTTACGTGGTCATGGCAAAGGATTGGGTATCTTTTTGGTTAAACCTGTAACGCTTGACTAGAAAGGAGGTTATCATGAAGAAGGGATTGGTATTTATCGGCATCTTGGTCTTTTCATTCGCCTTTATATCCGGGGCCATGGCTCAGGATATAAAGGTGGGAACCCTTCTGGCCCATACCGGGCCCCTGAAAGAGTTCGGTCCAAACATCCAGAACGGTGTGGTCCTGGGAGCCAAACAGTTCGGGGCTGCGGGATTGGACATCAAGCTGATCCATGAGGACAGCGAGACATCGGCGATTCCCGCCACAAACGCTGCCAAGAAACTCGTTGAGGTGGACAGGGTGGTGGCCATCATAGGGGCCCTGGCAAGCGGTGTGACGGTCCCCGTGGCCGAATCCGTGACCTCCCCAAATAATGTGATCATGATGTCACCTGCTTCAACCTCCCCTCTGATCACGGTGCTTCCTGCGGACAGGGGAAAAGACTTCCTGTTCAGGACCTGTCCCTCCGATGCCCTCCAGGGCGTTGTGGCAGGCAAGCTTGCCGCCAGATACAACAAGACGGCGTCGGTCCTGTACGTGAACAATCCTTACGGGCAAGGTCTCGCAGAGACCTTCAAGAGGTCCTTTGAGAAGAGGCGCGGAAAGGTCCTCGCAATGGTACCCCATGACGAAAAGGCTGCAGAATCCTACACGGCGGAGTTGAGGAAGGCCCTTGCCAGCAATCCGGACAGGCTGGCTGCCTTTAGTTACCCGGAGCATGCCAAGGTCTATCTCAAGGAGGCCATCGAGTTCTTCAAATACAGGCGCTTCCTCTTTTGCGATGGCACCAAGTCAGAGGACATTGTAAAGGCCGTGGGCGCCAGAAACGTGGAAGGCCAGATGGGAACGGCCCCGGGTACGGCAGGCGGCGAACCCTATGTCATGTTCAGCGCAGACTACAGGATGGAGTTCGGGAGACTTCCGCCTCTTCCCTTCATCACCAATGCCTATGATGGATTGGCAGTCATCGGTCTTGCGGCCTATGCTGCCAAGCTGAAGGGATTGCCCCTTACCTCCGTCAACATAAGAGACCAGTTGAGGGAAGTGGCCAATCCGCCGGGGGAGATCATCAAGCCGGGCGAGTTCAAGAAGGCCTTTGGCCTCTTGAGACAGGGCAAGAAGATCAACTACGAGGGTGCAGCCGGTTCCGTGGACTTTGACGAGAACGGTGATGTGATTACCCCCATCGAAGTATGGAAATATTCCAAGGGCAAGATCGTGACCGTAAGGGTGGAACACGTCTTTTAACCCCCGTCAGATTTTGTCGGGAACGGGAATAGGGGAGTCTAATCAAGGCTCCTCTTCCATTTTGGGGGTCCTAAGCAGTGGCAGGCAAAGGAATAGTGACGAGAAACAAGTCACCAGTGACAAGATAGCGGAGTCGCTCGAGGCTAGAGGCTTAAGGCGAGAGGGTGGAGGCCGAAGGCTAGAGGCAAGAGGCGCTAGACAGTAGGAAGGGAGAGTAAGCAGTGAGCAGTGAGCAGCAAGAAGAAGTGACAAGTTACGAGTGACGAGTAACGAGTGACAAGAAACAGCGAACAAGGCAACAGAACCAGATGGAACAA
>JAFDHO010000273.1 GCA_019308745.1 Deltaproteobacteria bacterium | reverse complement strand
AATGGCCGGTTGGGGTTGGAGAAGAGGTCGGAGAGAAGGTGCTTTTTGCTCCCTACGAACATGTAGCACACCCGGCGTTGGGCCTGGATGGCACTGCGCAAGCGCCTTTCGGTCTTTTCACCGTCGGTCTCGATAATCTGTTGGAACTCATCAAAGACGACCACTCCATATCTCCTTTTCCTGGCCAGGTAATGCTCCAGGGCCCAGATTACCTCCTCAAAGGTCTCCGCCTCCTGGCTCCGGTCAAAGCCTACGCTCCACTGGGGATTGCCCGCCGGGTCAATGCCCATGGTCAGATGGAGTCGTGAGAAAAGCTCGCGCATCAGCTTTTTCGTCTTCTCGTAAGGGCTTAGGGCCCGCGCAATTGAGCGAGCATACTCTTCGATGAACTCCTCAAGCCCGGATATGGGATACAAGTCCACATAGACTCCGACAATCCCATGCTTTGTCGCCTCTTCAAGGACCTTGTGGACGAGGGATGTCTTGCCCAACCTGCGCTGGGAAAAGACGATGACGTGTTGACGGGAGCGGATATCTTCCAGGAGCTCCCGGATCTCAGCTTCGCGGTCCCAGAAGTTGCCTCCCGTTACCTTGCCCCCGTATTGAAAAGGGTTCTTGAAGCGTTTCATGTCTCTTTCTTTAACCTCTTGTTATTAACAGTATGTTATTAACAGTATGTTACCGAAGAGGAAATGTAAAGACTTTTTTCTGAGGGGAGGTGAAATCTCCAAGGCCGCCAAAATCAAAACAAATTTATCGTGGTGAGCCGTGTTCTACCGGTTGCCATATGGGATTGAATCGCTTAAAATACCATTCTTTCAAGGGGCTACTCCGGTAGCCTGGGACTGATTTTGGAGCATGGAGAATAGAGCCATGAAAAAATTCACCCTTGAGCAATGGGAAGAGAAATACATCAAAGGAGACATCAAGAGGTTCGATCAGCGAAACACCATGTTCAACAGGCCCGGATGGGATAAGAGTATACACGGAGCGGTAGACAGTTGGGCTATTGCCGGAACGATAAAGGACAGGCCGGGCTATTACCTGGAGGACTGGGCCCTTCACTGGGCGAGCCGGCGGGGCACCCTCTTCGGGCTCTTCAATACCTCCAAGCCCAACCCCGGCAAATCCTCCATGGCCCTCATGAAAGCCATGGCCTCTATAGTTCCGAGCGGCCAAACCATGATGCCCCGCCAGCCCCCGGAGGGGGCAAGGATTCATGACCCCAGCCCCGAGGCCTTGACCAGTAAGATCAAGAAGGCTGCGCTCTGGTTCGGGGCGGATCTCGTCGGGATATGCAGGCTTGACCGGCGATGGGTTTACTCTCACACCTATGATGCCCCTCCCTATAGCGGCACAAAAGACGACCAACTCCTGGACGTGGAATCCGTACCCCAGGATATCCCCGAGGAGTACCAGTGGGCCGTGGTCATGTGCTTTGAACAGAGCTACGACCTTCTCTCCTACTACCCGACCCTGGATTCCAATGCCGCCAGCAGCATGGGATACAGCAGGATGGCGATTACCAACCATTATCTGTCGGCCTTTATCAGAAACATGGGATACAAGGCCATTGATTGCACCACGAACGATGTCGCCCTTTCTATCCCCATGGCCATACAGGCAGGGCTTGGAGACCTAGGCAGGCACGGTTTGCTTATCACCCCCAAGTACGGCCCCAGGGTTAGGATAAGCAAGGTGATTACGGATCTCCCCCTCGTCCCTGATGCACCCCTCGACTTCGGGGTCACGGAATTTTGCAAGGTCTGCATGATTTGCGCGGAGAACTGCCCTTCTCAGTCGATCCTCTATGGCGGCAGGACCACTGAGCCAAACAGTGTCTCAAATGTTGGGGGGGTTCTAAAATGGCCCATCAACGCGGAGACCTGCCGGATGTATTGGGGTAGAAAGAACCAGGGATGCACGGTGTGTATGGCCTGTTGTCCTTACAACAAACCCGATACCGCCTTTCACAGAATGGTCAGGTGGTTTACGGATCACGCCAGATGGGGAGACCGCTTCTACGTCCGGATGGACAAGCTCTTTGGCTACGGCAAGTCAAAGCCTGCTGACAAGTTCTGGGAAGAGTGGGACCCGAAGCGGAAGTTCAAACCGTGGGAGTAGGGGCTTTCTCCCGCGGTTTCAGGCGCTCCGAAACAGCCTCAAAGACCCTTTCGACCGAAATGTCCTTCATGCAGCTCCTGTGGGAACAACGCCTCTTGAAGCAGGGACTGCAATCCATGGCCTCCCTGATAACGGTGTGCCCCTTACCATAGGGTCCCGTCCTCCAGGGGGCTGTCGGCCCGAACAGCGCAATGACCGGGCACCCCATGGCCGCTGCGATATGCATGGGACCGGTGTCCGTGCTTACCAGGAGTGCGCATCTCGAGTAGAGATAGGCCAGTTCCCTCAAGTTTGTTGTCCCTGCCAGGTTAATGGCTTCGGATTTCATTGCCCCAATGATACCCTCAAGCGCGGGCCTGTCCGTGCCGCTTCCCGTGAATATCACTCTGCAGCCGAGTTCCCCCGCTATCCTGTCTGCGAGGGAGGCGAATTTCGGATCATCCCAGAGCTTTGTCTCCCACTTGGCCACCGGATTGATTGCCACAAGGGTCGCCCGGTTCAGGCCTCTTTCATAGATGATGCGATCGACGGATTCCTGGTCCCCAGGCCCGATAGGGATCTTTCCTTCCCAGGAATCCCTGGCGCACCCCAGGATCTCGATGGTCTGGAGGTATCTTTCGAGGGCGTGCCGGTCCATATCGACCTCATGGGCCCTTTCCGTCAAGAAGAGCGAGCTTCCCTCCGTGCCAAAGGAGAACCCGATCTTCCTCTTTCCCCTTGAAAGACCTGTCAGGATACCGCTCTTCAGCAACCCGTGGAGATCAATAACGAGGTCATACTCGGTGGAACGCAGGCCCCTGATGAAGTCCCTGACTTCCCTGGCAACCCTCCCGAGCTTTCCCGGCCTGAGTATCTCCCTCTGCCATGTCTTCCTCCGGGAGACGATCACCTGATCGAGGGCCTCGTGTCTTTCTATGATCTGGCTCGCATCCTCTTCCACGACCCAGTCGATCCTGGCACCAGGGTAACACTTTCTCAATACCTCCAGGAGGGGAAGCGTGTGGACCACGTCCCCTATGGCGCTCAGTTTGACGATCAAGATGCTTTTAAGATGTGCTGCCACCGCCTGTCACGGACCTTCCTGTTATCCATTCGGCCGCCCCGAGAAGATCATCGGCAATGTAATCCGGTGCCGGTCTGCCCGGGAGGACATATTCAATTTCGCCCAAGCCGTAGCCCGTCTTGACCAATATACCCTTGAGATTCAAACGCCTGGAAAGCTCTATCTCCGTATAACGATCGCCCACGACAAAGGAGTTCCCCATGTCGATATCAAAGGCTCGGCATGCCTGCTCTACCAGCCCCGTTCTGGGTTTTCGGCAGTTACACCTGAGAGTGTACTCAGGGACAGTGCCCGTGGGGTAGTGGGGGCAAAAGAAGACGCCGTCAATGCGTGCTCCGCTCTCCTCCAAGGTTTGCCTCATGAGGTCATGGACCTGGTGAACCAGATCCACGGGGAAGTAACCCCTGGCAACACCTGACTGGTTTGATATTACAATGACCAGGAAATCTCTTTCGTTCAGCAGCCTGACGGCTTGTGGCACGCCCGGAAGTATCTTGAACCGGCTCGGGTGATTTATGTACCCCATCTGCTCGTTGATAGTCCCGTCTCGATCGACAAACACGGCAGGTCTCTTCACTGTCCATCTCCTTTATGGTATCCCCTTCGGTTCCCTTTCCCGGAGCAGGTCACCTCAGTGCCTCCATGCTTTCCCATACCTCCCCGGCTTGAATGTCCAGCATGCAGTGGAAATCCGTGGGACACTCCTTTCTCAAGCAGGGGGCGCAGCTCGCACTGTGGGTCACCACCCGTGCCTTCCTGCTCCTGGGTCCGGTTGTCTTGGGGTTAGTCGAGCCGAAAACGGCTACCAGGGGAACCTTCAAGGCAGCCGCAACGTGCATGAGCCCGGAATCGTTCGTCACGAAGAGGTCACAGGCTCTGATCAGACCCATGGCCTCGCCCAGGGAGGTCTGGCCACAGAGGTCTATGGCGTCCTTTTTCTCGCCTTCACTTCCGAAGATGAGGACGCGGGCTCTCCATTTTTCGGCGGCCCTATCAGCCACTGCTGCAAACCTCTCAGGGGGCCATCTCTTTGCAGGGCCGTAGATCGCCCCGGGGCTCAGGCCGAGTACGAAATCTCCCCTCCCGAATCCCATGGAGGATAGTATTGTGTCAGCCCTCCTTCGGTCCTCCGAATCCAGGAAGATCTCTGGATCCCTTGTCTCGGCCTTCCAGCCCATGCCCCTCAGGATCCAAAGGTAGTATTCTACTTGGTGCAACTCCAGGACCTCTCTCTTCCGCTTTATGGCATGGGTCAACAGGAACCCGCGTCCGTCCGTGTTGTACCCTACCCTGTTCTTCACCCCCCCCAGAAAACTGATTATGGCTGCCTCTATGGCGTTTTGAAAGAGGACGGCAAGGTCAAAACCCTCACCACGTATGGTCCGCGAAATCCTGATCACCTCCCGGAGATCAGAGAAAAGTCCCCTGCCCTTGGCAAACGGCATCACACGACTCACCGCAGGATGGCCTTTCAGGAGCGGTACGACCCACGGCCTTGCCAGGACGGTTATTTCCGCTTCGGGGAAATTCGCCGCCACGGATTCCAGGGCCGGTAAGCTCATGACCGCATCCCCAACCCAGTTGGTGGAACGGATAAGCACCTTGCTGATCTTCGACTTATCAATAGGTCGTGGCATGGCTCGGGGTGCTCTACGAATTCCTGTCCGAATCTGGTATCACGCAGTAGGGAAGGGTCTTCCACCTCCTGTGGAACCAAAACCAGTGATCCGGATAATCCTTTATATACTTTTCAATGATATTGGTAAACCGGATGGTCCCTTCCTCCACATCCCTGGTCCTGTCCCCTGTTCTGGCCAACTCTATCTCCCGTTCAAAGACCACCCTGTAACGGCCGTCCCTGTTCCTGATCGAAAAGCAGGGGATAACCGGGCTGCCCGTTTTGAGGGCAATCGCCGCCAGCCCCTTGTTGGAGCACGCCCATTTCCCAAGGAAGTTCACAAAGACGCCCTCATACCAATCCACGTTCTGATCCAGAAGGATCCCTACCATCTTTCCCTCCCTGACGGCCTCCAGGATCCTGCGCATTGCCCGCTGTTTGTTAATGATCTCGGTACCAAACCTGCCCCTCAACTCATTGATGACCCTGTCGGCGGGCCTGAAATCAATGGGTCTCGCAACCACGGCAGCCCGGCCGAATCGCATGGCAACGGCCGCGGACATCAGTTCCCAGTTCCCGAAATGCCCCGTAAGGACAAAGACGCCCTTGCCTTTTCCGAGGGCCCTTTCCAGGATCTCCGAGTTTTCAAATATCACGTATTCGCTGACGTTCTGAGGTGTCATCCTCAGGATATGGGGCACTTCGAATAGCATGCGACCGAAGTGGGAATAGACTTTCCTGGCCAATGCCCTTATGTCCTTCTCCTCCATGTTTTGTCCCAGGCTCGTTCTTATGTTTTCGTGAAGCACCCCCCTCCGTTCCATCGGCACCACATAGGCTGCCGCACCAAGGGCCCTGCCCAGGAACTGCCCTGTTTTGAAGGGTATGTGCGACATCAAGAGTATCGCACCCTGCAGGAATCTATAGGTTATTTCCCCGGTCACACGTCCCCTATCCATTCCTTCCCGCAAGACCCCCTTCCCTCTCCATCCTCTCCCTTATCATGTCAAAAAAGGGCTTTTCCTCCAATAGCTTGAACCGAACGGTGAGGTAAGCCAATTCGGTCTCTCCTATCCCTAGATGATCAATGCGAACCCAATCCTTCTCGGTTGTGATAATGAGGTCTACCTTTTGCCTTTTCTTTTCATCAATGAACCCCTTCAATTCTTCGATCCTGTAAGGGTAATGATCCCTGAAGGCCTTGAAGAGCAAAATCTTTGCCCCAAGTCGTTCAAGGGTCTCCCTGAAATAGGCGGGCCGCGCAATACCTGCAAAGGCAATGACCCTTTTACCACGCAGGCTTTCCGGGCCGTTGACGCCCCCCTTGACGGGGAAGACGACCCCTTCGGGCACATGGTCGCTCCTAAAGACGGGCTTGCCCGGAAACTCCCGCTCAAGGAAACCGGGGACAGCCCTCGACCCGATGGTGCCGCACCTGGTCAGTATGAAGGCATCCGCCCTCACCAAATGGGCCCTCGGTTCCCTCAAGGGACCCAAAGGGAGGAGCCGTCCGTTTCCAAAGGGGTTCGATGCATCCAGCAGGACAAGGTCCACGTCCCTCTTCAGATCCGTGTGCTGGAACCCGTCGTCCAGGATATAGAAATTCGTCCGGTATTTCTCGTGGGCGAGGCAGCCTGCCCGGTGCCGGTCCCTGGAGATCATGACCGGAATCCCCTTCAGATTCCTTGAAAGGAGAAAGGGCTCATCTCCCGCCAGGGCGGGCGTTATTCTTCTGCCCGCCCCCTCCCCGACTTCAAGGACCTTTTCCCTGTGTCGCCCGCGGTATCCCCTTGTGAGAATCGCCACGTGGTAGCCCTCTTCCCTGGCCCATTTCGCCAGCATCATAACAGCAGGGGTCTTTCCCGTGCCACCCGCGGTTATGTTCCCGATACTCACCACGAATCCCGGCAGGGATCTCCTCGCCTTGCCGGCACACGCCCGTGCCCTGAGTCGAACTCCGAGACCGTAGAGAAAAGAGAAGAAGGCCAAGGGCCTCAGAGCCCAGGCAGGGTCCTTTTCGTAGTGTATCTCTGACCAGTCCATAGTATCCGATTGAAACCCCAACAGGTCTGATAAAGTTCCTTCCCCCGTGATAGATGGGCACAAGGGCTTCCACCCCATAACCTGGAACGTGGTAACATTTTAGCCGTTTGAAAAGCGATTCAGAGAACTCGGTGATGGACGAACGGGGGTGATGATGCCTTTTCTTGCGTTCCGAGCCTCCCGGGCTGGTCTTTTCTGCGACT
>JAFDHO010000272.1 GCA_019308745.1 Deltaproteobacteria bacterium | reverse complement strand
CGGCGGTAGCCCCTGTACTGGGCCTGGGTGACCACGGGCACTACGAATCCCGGATTATCCACGTCAAAACGCCTGGGGATATCCACCGGGGGCACAAAGCGATCCACCATGGCATGATCCGGCACGTCTACCGGCTCCATGAAGTGTGAAATAAAATGCGCCTCAAGGACGACCATGCAGGGCAGCAAAACCTTCTCGGCTATACGAAATGCCTGAATGACGGAATCCAGGGCCTCCTGGTTATTTTCACAGTAAATCTGGAGCCATCCGGTATCGCGCTGTGACAGGCTGTCCGTCTGATCACTCCAGAAGGCCCACGGGGCCGCCATGGCCCTGTTGACATTGACCATGACCACCGGGGCCCGGCAGCCTGAAGCAAAATGGAGCATTTCATGCATCAAGGCAAGGCCCTGGGACGAAGTGGCAGTAAAGGTACGCGCCCCTGTCAATGACCCTGAAAGGCATGCCGCCATTGCCGAATGCTCGGATTCAACGCGCATCATTATTCCCCCCAATTGGTCTGCCGCTTCCCATTCTGAGAGTTTTTCATAAATTGGCGTTTGGGGAGTGATGGGGTAGGCTGCCACGATCTGGGTGCGGCACAGGCGTACTGCCTCGGCTACGGCATGATTTCCCGTGATAAATTGTTTCATGTTCCCTCACCCATTGTCATTACACCTCTCGGACAAACAGCCGCACACACCGCACATCCCTTGCAGTACTCTGGATCTGCGCTATAGGGGCCATGGTCTTCACGAGGAGGCGTTATACATATTTCGGGGCAGTAGATAAAACATCTATCGCAACCTGTGCAGGTACCGCAGAAAAAGCAACGTCCTGCCACGCGGATCGCATCATCCATATTCAACGGCTGGTTGATTTCCTCAAAACCCTTTACCCGAAGCGCCGAATCAAGACGGGGGAGTGTTACCGGGGCCTGGAGATCCAAAAACAGGGGTTCAAGGTCCTCAAATCTTACCACCGACCGCCGGTCCCAACCAGCACGGGGATGAAACAGGGCTTCAATAGAGAAACCGGGCCCCTCCCCCAGGCGTACCTTTTCCTCTGCCTCACTGAAAGGCATTCCTCTTGAGTAAATATGAATGGCCAGTGCAGCCTGCTTGCCCGAGGCAATGGACTCAACAACAGATCCGGGCGTCTGCACCACATCCCCCCCGGCAAAAACATTCTGAACGGCGGTTTCCATGGTCTGGTCATTCACCGTAAGGGCGCCACCCGGAATTCCGCTTCCTTCTAAAAATGAAAGGTCAGGGGCCTGCCCGATTGCCGGTATCACCCAGTCAGCATCGCGCTTCAGGACAGTCGATTCATCGTAGGAAGGGCTAAAGCGGCCATCTCTATCAAACACCGACGTGCACCGGATAAATTCAACACCGGCAGAGCGACCGTCCTGTTCCAGGATGTTCCTTGGCCCCCATCCATTGTGGAAAACAATGCCTTCCTCCAGGGCATCCTCACATTCCCTCCCGTGGGCCGGCATTTCATCCTGCCGCTCCAGGCAGACAAGTTCCACTCGCTCTGCCCCCAGTCTAAGGGCGGTCAGTGCCGCATCAATGGCAACATTTCCTCCGCCGATAACGACCACTTTCCCTGGAAGATCTTTTATGCTGTCTCGCCTGACGTCCTTGAGAAAGTCAACACCCGGAAACACGCCATCCAGATCAGTACCCAGGATGTCCAGACCCTGGCTTTTTTGCGCCCCCGCGGCAATAAAAACGGCCCGGTGTGTGGCACGCAACTCTGCGAGCATCTGGGCGTCAACTCGAGTATTTGTGCGCACCCGGATGTCCAGGGACAGAATGCGTGCCATATCGCGCTCCAACACATTCTGAGGCAACCGGTATTGGGGAATGCCCCAGCGCAGGAGACCGCCCAGCTCGTCCTCGGATTCAATCAGGGTAATGGGGTGCCCCATTCGTGCCAGGTGGTATGCTGCGGAAAGTCCGGCAGGACCGGAGCCCACCACTGCAACAGGATGATCGCGCCCATCTCTGGTCAAAAGGCCGGGCAGGGCCGTACCCAGTTCCGAGGCCGCGCGCTCCAGGGCCCGAATAGAGACCTCTCCGTCCCATTGGCCTCGGTTGCAGTGGTCCTCACACGGATGATAACATACGCTGCCGCACACGCCGGGCAAGGGACTTTCCTCGAGGAATGCACTCAGGGCGCCGTCTAAGTCGCCCTGTGAGGCCTTGAAAAGCGCCTTGGTAATATTGTTTCCGTCCGGGCAGGCAGCCCGGCAGGCAGACACTTTCTCAAGGTGTTCCGGACGACCACTACCCCAGGCGCCGGTCTTAAATACCTCTGTAGTGGAACGGGAAATTGGAATGATCTTTTCAGGATCAATGCATCGCATTGTGGTTACCTTGACCCTTCGCATAGGTTGACAATATTCAACTCGGCGTATCCCCGGCGGACAGCCTCCAGATTGGCTTCCTTTTTGGCCGGGACCACCTCTTCAATGGCGTCGAAAAGATAATCCATGGAAAAATGGCCGGTAAGACGGCAGTAGGCCCCCAAAATCGTAGTATTGACAACGTGGCCAAGACCTAACTCCTCAGCAATGGCCGGTGCGTCAATGAGCCCCAGGTTAAATCCGGAGAGATCTTTAAAGGTTTCCCATGGCCGGTTTGTATTCACTAAAATCCATCCGGACGGAGGCATCGAGGTGCGAACTTCCTCATGCTCCATAAGGCCTTCATCAATATAAATCATTTCATTAGGGTGTTTGATATCACATTTCAGTAAGATCTTGTCTTTATCCACACGCAGAAAGCTGACCACAGGCGCCCCGCGACGCTCTCCGCCAAACAGCGAATAGCACTGCGGGTACATGCCGGCCTTGAAAAAAGCCAAACCGAGCATTTGTGAGGCCATGACTACCCCCTGGCCCCCGCGGCCATAAAACTTGATCTCATTCATTTTTCGACCCTAATGCAATATCTTTCTCCCGGCCCTCCAGGAAGGCATAACGGTGGATATCTCGTTTGGACTGCTCTAAATGCTCCCTTATTGCCGCTTCAACGCCCCCTTCGTCCTTGCTCCTGATACATTCCAGAATTCTACGGTGTCCTGCGATTGCACGAAGCGCTGTCTCCGCCAGATACAGGCTTTCAATCCGATAGCGCAGCATATGGCGGCGCAACAGTTGGCAGAGTTCAAAGAGACGCTCGCTGCCGCTGGCACGAACCAGGATCTCATGGAATTCGGCGTCATACTCTACAAAAGACTTAGGATTTCCCTTTTTGACCTCAGCTTCCGCAACAGCCAGGTTTTCCTCCAGGGCCTTAAGCTCTTTGGGGGTAACTCGTTTCATGGCCCAGCGTGCAGCTAATGCTTCATTAACGGCCCGGATTTCGCAGATCTCTTCCACCTCATCCCATTCAATTGGTTTTACCCGGTAACCAACCCGCGGAATGGCCTCCAGCAGCCCTTCCATTTCCAGCATGTGCAGGGCTTCTCGAACCGGTGTACGTGATGTCTTGATTTCCTGTGCAAGACGAGTCTCCACCATACGCTCTCCCGGTGGGATGCGACCATTCAGGATGTCGTTTCTTATAACCTTATAGACCTTTTCCCGAATGGAAACGGGATTTCTAATGACCATTTTGAGGCTTTTTTCCAAGGTGTGAATCCTTATTGCAAAACTATAATATCTTAACCATAACCCACTATAATATATTAAATTTATGATTTTTCATGTATACTGTACCCCAGATTAACGTGAATGAAACATGCCTGTCAAGATTAATTTCAACCAAAAGTGAACTAAACCCTCTTAAAAAACTTCAGCGTTTACAATCGGCTGAAGTGATATTTCAAAACCTAGTTGTTTAGCTCTTTTTTTCATATTTTTGATGACTCGATCCTTGTATTTTTGTTCATAATAGTCTGCACCTAAATCTTGATAAGTACCACCATTTTTCCAGAGGTGAAAAAATATGCGGGCGAGCTTATGAGCAGTAGCAGTGATAGCTTTTGGCGGGCCAAGGCGGGCACGCATACGACGATAATAGCCCCCGAGTGCGCTTGAGCTATTTTTTAGAGAATTAGCGGCCATTCTAAAAGCCTTAGCTGCTCGGTTTACGACCTTACGGGTTCGAACCGATTTAATGTTTCCTCCTGTAATACGATTTTCAGGACAGAGCCCGAGCCAGGAGGCGAAGCGTTTTTCTGTGCCGAAGGCCTCAGGGTTGAGACCAACTTCAGAAAGAATGGTCTGAACAGTGAGAACATTTAATCCATCTATTTTCG
>JAFDHO010000067.1 GCA_019308745.1 Deltaproteobacteria bacterium | reverse complement strand
CCCCCACTGACAAGTCGCGAAAAGACGGCGCCCTCCCGCCAGTCACTCCAGAAAAGGCATCATCACCCGTTCTCCCTATCTGAGGAGGCATTTCAAAAGGCTAAAGTGTTACGATGAAAGTACCCAGTTTTCCAAAGGTTTTTTTGCGCATTCATCGGTCGGTTGACAACTTTTGGAAGGTTCTTCAAAGCTCGCGGAAATGGAACGATCTTGAAATCCCCAGTTTCTTAGTTCACGCCCGGATCTGAAAGGCGATCGAGCACTCAGAGGCACTGCGGGAGAAGGGAATAACCTGACGGTCTCAAGGCCAAGGTCAGAGGAGATTCAGGTTAAGACTCCTTTTAAGGGGCTGCTTGTTCGAAGATCCTCAATCCAGAGATCGATCGAAAATGTTCATCCAATGTGAAAAGGGATACCTCATGATGAAAGCAGATCTGGGCTATAATGACATCCATTGGTGGGATGCTTATCCCCTTTTTTCGCAGAGAGGCATCCAACTCCCCAGCCTCTTCCCAGAGAGTTTCTTCAAAGGGGAGGTGGACCAACGCATCAAATAGCTCCAATACCCTCTTTCTTTCAAGGGTTCGGAGGCCTCTCCTGATTTCGAATATCACGGGGCCACAGGTAGCGACGCGGTCTTCCTTCAGAAGTTTTCGAGCGTTTTCGACAACATGGGGTGTCTTCCCTCGCAATGCATCAATCCACACGGAGGTGTCTAGCAAGACCAAATTCGTGTTATTGTCTATTCTCACCTACCATATCCTCGAGCCACTGAGCCCTCCTCAAATCAGCCTTTTCTCCTTCCCTAATGGCCTCCTCATCTATGTCAACAGTTCCGAGAAGATCTGCAAGCTTTTTCAATTTTGCCCTTCGAATCTGTTCTTTCACTGCCAGTGCTACAGCCGCGGTCTTGGTTTTCGCATTGGAGACCTTCACAAGCTCTTGCACCAATTCTTCATCTAAGGTAACAGTCGTTCTCATGGTTCTCTCTGCCACAATTTTTGTGACTCATTTTATGCGAAAATATAGCACAATTCAATGATTTTTTTGATGATCAGGACTTGAAATAATCGATGACGCTCTGGATGATGGACTCGAGATCATGCTTGGGTTTGAACCCGATGAGACCCTTGATCTTGTCTATGTTCGGACACCGCCGCTCCATGTCCTCAAACCCGGGGCCATAGGCCTTTTCATAGGGGATGTATTCTATCTCAGACTTGCTACGCGTCATCTCCTTGACCTTGTGGGCGAGGTCCTTGATAGATACCTCGTGATCGTTGCCAACATTGAACACGTCCCCCTCGGCCTCCTGTTTGTTCACGAGCTTGATGAGCGCGTCTGTCACGTCACTGACATGTGTAAAACTCCGGCTCTGGGTCCCGTCGCCAAAGACCGTTATTGGTTTGCCCAACAGGGCACTCTGGACGAAATTGGGCAGGACCATGCCGTACCGACCGGTCTGCCTCGGGCCGACCGTATTGAACAGGCGGGTAACCACCACCGGCAGTTTCTTTTCATCGAAATAGGCCAGTGCCAGGAACTCGTCCAGGGTCTTTGAGCAGGCATAGGCCCAGCGCCTCTTCTTGACCGTGCCCATGACCCTGTTGTCGTCCTCCTTCAGGGAATGATCCACGTGTTTTCCATAGATCTCCGAGGTTGAAGCGATGAGCACCTTTTTCTTGAAGCGATTTGCCAGCCTCAATACTGTCTCCGTACCCTTGACGTTGATTTCCAGGGTCTCGACAGGGTTGTCCATGATGTTCCTGACCCCGACGGCAGCGGCTAAATGGTAGATATGGTCCACCTTGAATATCAACTCATTCATCACGGACTCATTGAGTATCGTGTCAATGACCAGGTGACATCTCTCATTGTCCTGGATTCTCTTCAGGTTCTCCAGTTTGCCGGTCCAAAGATTATCAATGATAAAGACCTCGTGTCCCTCATCGATCAGCTTTTCAGCCAGATGGGAGCCTATGAAACCCGCACCGCCTGTTATTAACACTCTCATCGCTTTCCTCAATAAAATCTTGACGGAGTCAAGATTTTATAAAACGCGACTTCGTCGCTCTATCCTACCTCGAAGAATTGTTGCCCCCTCAACTTGCAAGACGCATCATCTCCACTTTATTATTGAGTTACTTCGGCATCCAGGACTTCCCTAATTCCCTTCGCAGTAATTTCCCCTAGGCCATCCACCTCAATCAATTCCTCGATCGAAGCATTCAATATTCTTGATACACACCCAAAATGCTCAACTAACCTTTTCGCCATGGTGGGACCAACATTGGGAAGGCCCTGTAACATGAATAACTGTTTTGATTTTAGCCTCTTGGGCCGATAACCGCCCCGTAACGGCACCACATCCTTACTGGCTTCTTCCTGCCTGCCGATCATCACGATGATTTCTTTGGTATCTTGCTTGGTGCGGGAATACAACACCGGTACATACCAAATGACCTGGGTTGATACCAGGGCTCCTCGGATGGCCGCATCATCAAAGCCGAGATCTGTCTTGTAAAGATCCCCTTCAACAAGCAGGATCGGGTTTATACAATACCTTTTCAGGTTGGATAATTGATTGAACAGCCTTCCGTCGATGATGGAAACCAGGAAATCTCTGGCGGTCTTACGCTCAACCGTAATAGAATCATTGATTATGTAATCACCGAAAGATACCCTCTTGACTTCAACTTGAATACCTTCAGCCTTCAGTAGCTCAATGAGGCCAGATGCCTTCTCACGATAGTCAACAATGATTTTCATGGGTTCCTTTTATAAAATCTTGACGGAGTCAAGATTTTATGGCGAAGCGGCACAGCTCCGCCCCTTAGATTACATACTTGTAAGAGCTATAATATATTGTAATCATTACAATATTTGCCATATTTTAGCGGTGAAACCGCGTTTTGTGGAATCCCGAAGGGATTTTGTTACGTGATCTTCTCCAGGGCCCACCCTTCTATCTCCACCTCCAGCGACCTGTGGAGAAGCTCAATGCTCACCACGACCTTCCCGGTGTTCCCCTTGTGCCTGAGGTAGAAACCAACCAGACCCTTGAGTGGACCCTCCATGACCATGACCCTGTCCCCTTTCTTCATGTAGGCTCTGTTCTGAACCGTGCGGTCCGTTCCATCCAGTATCATGAGGGACTGGATCTCCTCTTCGTTGGCAGGCACCGGTTTTCCATCGAACCCGATCATCCTAACGACCCCGGTAGTCTTTATGATGTCCCAGTAGGTGACCGGGTTCATGTCGAATCGGACAAACACATAACCCGGCAACATGGGCACATAGATCTTCTTGCGCCGGTCTTTTCGGCGGCTCATCACCTGGATCCTCGGCAAAAAGGCCTCTATCGATTTTGCCGATACGCCATCAAACACCTTTTGTTCGAAGTGGCTCCGGGTGTGAATCGCATACCACCCTAGAATATCCACGCTCATAATGTCGCAATATCCTCCAGATTCACCCCCTTTTGGAGTAGCCTGCTTATATGTGATTCCGTGTTTTCCAGTTGCGTCAGGAGGATCATATCCCAGTCCGTCCTCTCAATCCGGTTGAGGCGAGAAATCCTGTGCCCGAAAAAATTCTTCCCGGTCTTCTCTTCATCAATAATGCCCACTAGCTTGATGCTCGTGAGCTGTAGGTAGAGGTATGCCAGCTCAGCGACCTCTCCGGCCCCGTAAAAGAGGACATGATTAACGTTCTTAGATTCCATGTCCCTGTATTTGTTTAACAAAAGCTCTTTGATGTCCCTGTAGAAATTCATGGAGTAATGGAGGTATTCGACCGTGAGCCTGCTTTTTCTCGCGAGCCCTTCCGGAGTGAGGAAGTATTTCAGCCGGTTTCTGGGCATGGTCTTTGCCTTGAAGTAGCCCTTGTTCACCAGGCGTTTGAGGAATGTATTGACGAGACCCAGGGATATGTTCAGGCGGCGGGATAGTTCTCTTTGGCTTGAGTTTCCATCCCTGTCTATCTCACCCATCAAACGCAGGATATGCAGATCTTCTTTTTCCATCTAGACCCCGTTAATAGAGCGGAAAAAAGAAGGATGGGAATGGACTGGCTCGGCCGGGCATCTAAATCCGTTATGTGGAGTTTGGGGACTAAGAATGTTTCCTGGAGGGGTTGAGATCATGGTGTAATCTGCCCTAATATACCCTTACCCGAGAATTGAATCGTATTGGAACATGGGTGAAATGTTCAAAATATGAACATTAGCTATTGTTCAATAATTGAACGCAAGTTGTCAAGAAAAAAATGCGTAGTTTGAGATAAACATATTGTTTTCGGCATAATACAGGGTATTTTATTCTTAAGATGGTGAAACTATATCACGGTTTCTCAAAGATAGCATATTATTTTATTTAATTAAATATATTTATACTAACTAGTAGTTATTTTAGGCCCCAGGGGCGTGCTATGGACATGAAAAAAAGAATCCTTTTGGGTATCGGCGTTTTGGCGGTGGACCTGGTGGTGTTCTTTTTGCCGTTGACTGCCATCTTTCTTGCCTATATATTCATTTTCAACCCGCCCTGGTTCCGAGAGTTCTTGAACAATCTCGAAAAGACCCCAAGTCGGGTTGATTGAAGAGAGGCCTTTCCCGACTCCCTTTAGGACTCTAAGTGTAGGGTACAAGAGATCACTGTTCAGGAGCTCGACCGCCGTTGTAACCATGCATCGGGTAGGGGCATGAAGAGACCCGGGTGGGATCAGAGGAGAACTTGCCTATGGATTGCCGGAAAGAAGAGAATATCAAGAAATGCGCATGCACCTATGACCCCTGCCCCCGCAAGGGAAACTGCTGTGAGTGTATCTCCTACCACCTGAAGATGAGAGAGCTTCCGGGCTGCTGTTTCCCGAAAAACGCGGAGGCAACCTACGATAGATCCTTTGAACATTTTGCAAGGCTTGTAAGCTCTGGGGGGTTTTGAAGCCATTATTGCAGGAGGGCAAAGAATTCGCAAAAAAAATCAGCCACGAATCAAAGTGTAACTGGCTGATCTTATTTACCTTCAGTGGTCGGGACGACTGGATTTGAACCAGCGACTCCCGCGTCCCGAACGCGGTGCTCTACCAGACTGAGCCACGTCCCGACAGGGAGAATATAGCCTAATTGCCGCGCTCAAGCAAGTCTGTTTTCAATATGTTTACCAAATTTTCCAGGATCTTGGCCGTTGCGCCCCAGATGACGTCTCCCTGGTAGTGATAGACAGGACCCTCGTACACCTGACCCTTCTCTTCGATCTGTCCTGTGTGATACTTCAATGTCCTCTCAAGGAAAAAATCAAATGGGACCTCAAGGATCCTCTTCACCTCGAACGAGTTGACCCGGAAGGGATAGGGGTATGGCAGGACCCCCACGAAGGGATGGATAATGAAGTTGGAGGCCAGGGTCAGGGTGTCATCGGTCCTGCCCAGGATGGTGACATCCTCTCTTTTCAGGCCTATCTCCTCCTGGGCCTCTCTGAGGGCTGTTTCCTCGTAGCTTTGGTCATCCCTGTCAACCGAGCCACCCGGAAAGGATATTTGTCCCTTGTGCTCCTCTACCCTGGTCGTCCTCTTGGTCAAAAGGACCCTGTACTCTCCGTTGTGGCTGAACAGGGGGATCAAGACCGACGCGTGTCGATACAGGCCTTCTTCATCCTCGATGGCCCCGGGTTCCCTGTTCCCCAGAACATATCTGATTATGCCCGCCAAGTCTTTCTCTTTCACCTTACCTCCGGGCCGACGAATCTCTCGCGGCTCTCTCCCCCCTCAACATGCTCATGAATCCCGTGCAGATCCGGGGGATAGATGGTTTTAATCAATAATAAAGGAAAACCCCTCAAATGGAAAGCCTAACCCTGCTGTTTCCTCGGATATTGTGCCAAAATGATTGCTTGACAAGCACATTGCTAACCCATATATATTTAAGCTAATTTCTCTAAACTGCCCCTATGGACTCCCTGTTTTGGAAGGGATATTTCCGGTGCCTCGATCAAAGGACCACAATAGCGGCAACATGGTTGCCTCACTCCAAATGGACGTAGCAGGGCTGCCTTGCCAGAGAATGATCTGGTACTCTCTGTTCAAGGTGCAGCCATATAAAGTGGTGTTCGGGCAAAGGCCCGTTGACAAATAACCCTAGCCCGCTTAAAGGGCACTGAACAGGAGGTTCCATTATGGCTGAGGAACAAGTGGGGGTTGTCGTCAAGTTCTTTTCCAAGCCCAGCGTGGCTGCCATCGAGGTGACCAGTGGGTCGATCCGGAAGGGAGACGTCCTCAAGTATAAGGGCCACACCACGGACTTCTCCGAAGAAGTGACGAGCATGGAAAAGGACAATCAGGCGATCGATGAGGCCAAGGTCGGAGACCTGATAGGGATCAAGGTGAAGGAACGGGTCAGGGAAAACGATAAGGTTTACAGGGTCGAAGAAGAATCCTGAATCTTTTCCAGGGCCCTGGGGATCAATTTCCTTATCAGCTCCTCCTTTTCCAAGATGCTTGCTGAGCGAAAGACCCCGTAGGCGGGATGATTCGGGTCGAGGGCCGGGGTATCTGCCTTGAGACCCGGGGCCAGCTTCTCAAAATTGATCACAAGTTCCACCAGGGTAGATTCCTCGCCCGGGTAGCTTTCAAGCCAGCCCAACCTTTTCATGTACTCGTAGCGGATCAGGTCCAGCAGAAAGAGATGGCGATCCATAATAGCGATCTGTTCCTTTGGTGACCGGCCACCAAAATCGAAGCCTGACCCCATTCCCTGGAGATTCATTATCAGATCCAGCAAGTAGAAGGTGCTCTTGTTCCTCCCCTCTGCCAGGAGGGCAAGGGTCTTGGCGGAGATTTGGCCAAGGGTCGTGTCCAGGCCGAATGGCTCTCCAAATTCACTCTCCCAATTTCGAAATGCCCGCCTGGCATTCTTTTCCAAGCGAGCGTCACTCAACCGGATAACCTTACGAGACACTTTTGAGCCCCTTCCCCTGAACTTACCCCGTCATCAATCGAGGTGGTGACCGCATCTCTCGCACCTGGGTTTCTTAAGCTGCATATAGCCGCATCGCACGCACCTGGTGAAATGGTCCATGGGCATTACCTCGATTTGCTTGAAGTTCCTCTGGCCCTCCTCCGTCAGGCCGTCATCTTGGATCCTCACCCTGCCTCCCGCAGACTGCACTGCCTCGGCATAATGCCTTGCCTCGGCCAGGGGCATATCTCTCTTCAATATGACCGGGGCCCTTTGGATTATGGTCTGAGCGGTCTCAGGGGGGACTCCAAGTCGGGTCATGTTTTCTTTGAAGGTGTCCTCGCCCTCAATCAGGCTCAGAAAGACAACCCTGTACTTCCTGTCCATTGTATATCACCATGCGACTTCCTTTTCTTAAAGAATGCATCAAGAGACCTTTGAAAAATCACATCTTGGAGCCGGCAACGCAGTTACCTCGGGCCAGAATATGGAGCGAGCCGACCGTGTCGGTGGAAGGCCGGCAACATGGTTGCCTCGGTCCAAAGTCGGAGTAGATCGGTCACCTTTCACAGGCCGTTTCAAGCTGTTGCCTAAGTCATGGCGTTCTTTTGATCCATGCAGGCCTTTACAAACCCGTGGAAGAGAGGGGCGGGTGCTTCCATCCTTGACTTCAGTTCCGGATGAGCCTGGGTGGCAACGAAAAACTTCAGGTCCGGCAGCTCTATGAATTCTACGAGCCTGCCGTCTGGCGAACATCCCGAGAAGATCATTCCATGATCCGCAATCATCTTATGGAATTCCGGGTTGACTTCATATCTGTGCCGATGTCTCTCAGAGACCTCTGCCGACCCATAAAGGGCCCTCGTCAATGTCCCGTTCTTGAGCACGGCAGGGTACGCCCCCAACCTCATTGTCCCCCCTTTTTCAGTGATGCCTCTTTGCTCCGGAAGGATATCAATCACCGGATAGGGAGTATTCGGGTCCATTTCCGTGGAGTTCGCCCCCTCCATCCCGCACACGTGTCGCGCAAATTCGATCACCGCCAACTGCAACCCGAGGCATAGGCCCAGGAAGGGTATATTCCTCTCCCGTGCCAACCGTATGACCTCTATCTTTCCTTCGGTCCCCCTGGAGCCGAATCCGCCCGGCACGACCAGACCGTCAATATCGTCCAAGAAGGAGGCGTCCTCCAGGTTGGTCGTCTCTACCCACTTGAGGTTTATCTTGCAGCCCAGGTGAGCCGAACAGTGATTGAAAGACTCTATGATTGAGGCGTACGAATCCTCCAATTTCGTGTATTTCCCGCACATTGCCACGGTTACTTCTCTCGTGGGATTGCGCAGGTTTTCTATCAACTGCTTCCACTTCCTCAGGTCGGGTGGGCTGTAGATATTGAGTTTCTTGTGGAGGATCTCCGCCAACCCTTCCTGCTCGAAGATCAGCGGGATTTCATAGATGTCTTCCACATCGAGCCCGGTGATAACGGCGTCGGGTTCAACATCGCAAAAATTGGATATCTTGGCCTTGATTTCCTTGGTCAGAAACTGGGAGCATCGACCTATGATGACATCGGGGAATATGCCCCTTTGTTTGAGAAGATTGACGCTCTGCTGTGTGGGCTTGGATTTTTGCTCGTTCACTCCGTAGGGGATCGGCACATAGGTGAGGTGGATATAGATGATGTTCTCCCTGCCCACATCCTCCTTCACCTGCCTCATGGATTCCAGGAATAACTCGTTTTCAATATCGCCTACCGTCCCCCCGATCTCCACGATCACCAGGTCTGCAGACTCCTCCTTCGCCACCTCGAAGATATGACTCTTGATTACATCGGTCACGTGGGGAATATATTGGACGGTTTTTCCGAGGTAGTCGCCCCTCCTCTCCTTCTGCCTGACCACGTCAAAGACCTTGCCCATTGTCAGGTTCCACTTTGATTTGCAGGTCACCCCCAGAAATCTCTCATAGTGCCCGAAATCCATGTCAACCTCTCCCCCGTCATCCAGCACAAAGACCTCTCCGTGTTCGAAGGGATTCATGGTCCCCGGGTCAACGTTGAGATAACCGTCACACTTGAGGGGGATAATCTTCAATCTGGATGAGAGGAGCTGGCCGATAGAGGCGGAGGCTATCCCTTTTCCCAGGCCTGACAGGACTCCACCCGTGACAATAATGTATTTGGTGGGCATTTTTATTATTCTTGCTCAAGAATTGTTGGTATTCTATTTATCCCGATCGCCGCTTTTAGTCAAGGCCAAAAATTCTGTGGCCTTTGAGGCTTCCCGTGTTGTATCCTCTTTTCGCGTAGCAGAGAAGAACTTTTGGGGGGAGATAGCCTGAAGTCATGACGCTCACCATTGCCATAGTGGGAAGACCCAATGTGGGAAAGTCCACGCTCTTTAACAGGCTCTCCAGGTCAAGGGATGCCCTCGTGGACAACCAGCCGGGTGTTACGAGAGACCGTTTATACGCCCCTGTTCGCTGGGAGGACAAATGCATCACCATTATCGATACCGGGGGATTTGATGACAAGGACGGTCAGCCCTTCCATGACAAGATAAAGGAGCAGATCGCCCTCGCCATAGAAGAGGCGGATAGGATCATCTTTATGGTCGACGGCCGACAGGGACTGATGCCGGGGGACCAGGATGTTGCCGAGCTTCTCCGCCATGCCGAGAAGGATGTCTTTCTGGCGGTGAACAAGATTGACGGCCCGGAACAGGACGGCCTGCTCTCGGATTTCTATGCCCTGGGCATTGAAAAGGTCTATCCCCTTTCTGCGGCCCATGGATACGGCCTCAAGTCCCTCATGGAAGCGCTCCTGGAGGGGGTCCATGAACATGAAAGGGAAGAGGAGAAAGACGACAGAATCAGGGTCTCAATCCTCGGAAGACCCAACGTCGGGAAGTCATCCCTCATCAACCGAATTCTGGGGTTTGAGAGATTGCTCGTCAGCGACCTGCCCGGGACCACCCGGGATTCCGTGGACACGCTGTGCACGTGGCAAGGCAGGGATTACCTCTTGATAGACACCGCGGGCCTCAGACGAAGGGGGCGGGTCAAAGAGAAGATCGAGAAGTTTTCCATGATCAAATCCCTGAGGAGCCTTGACCGATGCCATATCGCAGTGGTCCTTTTGGATGCGGGAGAAGGCATCGTGGAACAGGATGCCCACGTTTGCGGTTATGCCCTGGAAAGGGGACGGGGCGTCATCCTCGCAGTCAACAAATGGGACATCCTGAAGGGGCACCCCGAAAGGATCAAGCGCCTGAATGAGTCCATTGACCGCCAACTCCAATTCGTCTCCTTCGCTCCCAGGGTAAACCTCTCCGCCCTCACAGGCGAGAAGGTAACCAAGCTATTCAGCACAATTGACACCCTGTACCGCCAGTTCACCCACCGAGTCGGGACCGGGGCCGTGAACAAGGCCGTGGAAGAGATCCTTGCCAAGAATCCTCCGCCGAGGGCGGGCAGGGGAAGGGTTAAGGTCTTCTATGCAACCCAAACCGATACGAGACCCCCGACATTCGTCGTCTTTGTCAACAGGCCGGAAGACATCCATTTTTCATACAAGCGATTCCTCATCAATCAATTCCGGGAAAGATTCCAGCTTGGCCTTACACCCATCAGACTGGTTTTCAGAAAAAGGTCATAGGAGCGAAACGAGTCGCCTTCGCCAGAGTAGCCCGCAGCTTGTTGCGGTGAGCTTCATTTCCGGGATCTCACTCCCTCTTGCATGCCCTACACCCTGCCTCGGGTTCTTGTGCTGCGCAGTCTTTCCGAAAGGTATGTATATCTCTTCATGATCCGGTCGTTTCTGACACCCATGGCCAGGGCCTTTTTGCTTCCCACAATGACGACCAGCCTCTTTCCCCTAGTCACTGCCGTGTAGATCAAGTTTCTCTGAAGGAGCATGTAATGCTGCTGGAGCAAGGGGATGATGACAGCCGGGTATTCGCTCCCCTGGGACTTATGGACGGATATGGCATAGGCAAGGACAAGTTCGTCCAGTTCAGAGAAGTCATAGGAGACCCGGGCACCGTCGAAATTCACGATCAGCTCCTGCCCTTCCATGTCTATGGCTGCAATCCGACCGATATCACCGTTAAAGACCTCCTTTTCATAGTTGTTTCTGACCTGCATGACCTTGTCCTTTGAGCGAAAGGCCCTCCCGCCTCGAACCAGTTCGTCTTCGGAAGGATTGAAGACCCCCTGAAGTCTTCTGTTGAGATTGTCCGTGCCCACGATTCCCTTGTGCATCGGAGAGAGGATCTGTATGTCATTGATGGGGTCCATCCTGAATCGTCTGGGAATCCTCTCTTGGACCAACTCCATGATGATGCTGAGGACCTGCTCCGGATCTTCCTGCTCGATGAAATAGAAATCCTCCAATCTCTTCCCTGCTGGACTCACCTCGGGCATGCGTCCGCTGTTGATCCTGTGGGCATTGATGACTATTTGACTTTCAACCGATTGTCGGAAGATCTCCTTGAGTTCGACGACAGGAACAACACCCGAGTCGATGATATCCTTCAACACGTTTCCTGCCCCCACCGAGGGAAGCTGGTTTTCGTCCCCCACGAAGATGACCGTGGCCCCTGACGGGAGGCTGCAGAGGAGGTGGTAGGCCAGGACCGTATCGATCATGGAGACTTCGTCCACCACCAGGACGTCGACCTTCAGCGGCCTCTCCTGATTCCTTTCAAATCGCCAGGTCCTTGGGCTGAATTCCAGCAGTCGGTGCAGGGTTTGAGCCGGGTAGCCGGTGGCCTCGCTCATCCTCTTAGAGGCCCTCCCCGTTGGCGCGGCAAGTCTTATCCTGGCGCCCAATTGCCTGTAGATCTCAATGACCGCCCTTATGATTGTTGTCTTTCCCGTACCCGGGCCCCCCGTGATTACCATGACCTTCTCTGCCACGGCCTTGCCCACCGCCTCGGCCTGTTTTTGGGCCAAGGTGAGGCCAATGCGCTTTTCTACCCAGGCTATAGCCTTCTCAAAGTCAATTTCCCTGATGTTCTTTTTCCCTTGGATGAGGCGGCCCAAATGACTGGCAATACCCCTCTCTGCCGTATAGAGGGGCCCCGGGTAAACGGCCTTCCGGTTGGCCTCGAATCGACTCAGATCCGGATTGAGATCTTCCAGTGCCACCTTTTTCTCCAGCACAACCGCACTGAAGGCCCTTTGAATAATCTCTTTGTCCACCCCGAGCATGTCACGGCATTTTTCTATCAAGAGGTCATAGGGGTAGAACACATGGCCTTCCTCCGTCAGTCTGTTCAGGACATAGAGGATTCCCGCCTCCGCCCGTGGGAGCGAGTCCTTTTGAAAACCGAGCTTTTCTGCTATATTGTCTGCTGTCACAAAACCAATACCAAAGACCTCCGTAGCCAGCCTATAGGGATTCTTGGTGACTACAGATATGGAATTCCAGCCATACTTCTTGAATATCTTGGTCGCATAGCCTGGGCTTATTCCGTGCTGCTGAAGGAACATCATGACTTCCCTTATTTCCTTTTGCTCCCTCCAGGCATTTTTGATCATATCAACCCTTTTTCGTCCGATGCCCTGGATCCTGGTCAGATCTTCTGTGCGGCCCTCGATGACCTTCAAGGTCTCCTTGCCGAATTCATTCACTATTCGCGACGCCATAACGGGGCCTATGCCTTTGATAAGACCGGACCCCAGGTACTTCTTGATTCCTTCAATCGATGCCGGAAACCGCTTGTGGTGATCGTATACCTTGAACTGCCTGCCGAACTTTGGGTGCTCCTGCCACACGCCCTTCATGAGGAGTGTCTCACCCGGTGCAGGCGATATGAGGTTCCCCACAACGGTCACGCAGTCGCGATGGCCCCGGACGGTCATTCTGGCCACCGTGTACCCCGTCTCCTCGTTGGAGTAAGTAATCCTCTCCACCAGGCCTTCGAGCTCGATGAGTGATTGCCCTTTGTTTGGTTGGGTACTGGTTTCTTGCAGGTCGACCATAGGCTCCTTTTGCAGAACTGGGGGTTCGCGCTACCGCCCCCCATTGGAGAGCACAGGGAACCTCGGGGTGGTTCTTTTAACGAACTCTTGCCCTCTTGCCGGATGTGGACTCGCAAGATCCGCCCGTGGCCGAGACAGGATAAAACAAAGCTCTCTCCCGCCCATCTCCCTTCCGAGTCCGCAGCCCTCTTTTTATAGAACAATTCAGTCCTTATATCAAGAAGCTGTGAACAAACGACGCCGGGACAGGGAAGTTTACCCCCGTTCCATTAGGCCTCCACCCCCAAAACCCCCAAAACCTGACTACCTCAGCGGAGAATTCTAAGCATGTTCATTATCCTGAACATTTTTCGAGCCTTTTTCCTAACCCGTTTCTGCCGCTGATTTTTCCCCATATTTCCGAAATACGGCAAAGGTCGAGATTTGACAGCTAATACTAGTTTTATAGGAAAAAAATATAAAATGTTCTTGACATGATATTTTCCTCTTGTTAAGTTTATAATTACATGGAATTCTCCTAACGTTCATTATCATGAACGCCACTTTCGATAACTGACGATAGTTGAGTACTCTTCGAGGCAATGGGGCTATGAACAACAAAGTGATATTCGTTGAGCCGGGGAATTGCAACGGCTGCAAGGAGTGTGAAACTGCCTGCTCGGTCAGGCAGCAGGGCTTCCATGATCCAGAGCTTTCCTGTATTCGAATCCTCAAGCTTGATGATGACGACAGCTTCTATCTGCCCGCCACCTGCCAGCAATGTGAAGACCCACCCTGTTTGGCTGCTTGTCCCGAACAGGCCATATATCGAGACGAGGAATTGGGTCGTGTCATGATTGACAAGGGCCGGTGCATTGGATGCAGGATGTGTTTTTCAGCCTGCCCGACCGGAGCCATGGGCTTCGATGAGTCAAGGGGGCTTGCCTTCAAATGTGATCTCTGTGGCGGAGCCCCCGAATGCGTCCGTGTCTGCGAGCCAAGGGCCCTGAGCTATGTCGACCCTTACAGACTGCAATATCCCCGTATACTCTCCTCGGCAGAGAGATTTTGGCGGCCGGCAGGGACAAATGCGGCATAGGAACCCAGCCGGAAGGAGGCCGGAACATGTCTTTCTTTCAAGTCAACAGGAACTGTAATGGTTGTCTTGCCTGCGTTCAAAACTGTCCTGCCAACGCCCTGGACTACAAGGACGATGGAAACACGAGGACCCTCCTCCATAATATGACCAGGTGCGCTCGGTGCGGTAATTGCTGGAGGGTATGCCCTAACGATGCCGTTGAATTCCAGCATCTTCTGAGGGGCACATGGGATGAGGTGGCAACCATGGAACTCGTCCGCTGTATCGTTTGCGGTGAACCCCTCTACACGGCAGAGTTCGAGGGGACACTCTCCAAGCGGGTCGATCACGAAGTGCAGGCACTCTGCTCCCGGCACAGGAAATCCCTTCCCCTCGGCTTGTGGAAGAGCCTGGCTCCGGTCAAAAACCAAGGTGAGGGGGCCCGGAAATGATAGTCGGCACGTTGAAACCCTTTGAAGAAATTGTCTCGAGTATCACCGGCTACAAAAAGATACTGGTTATCGGCTGCGGGAGCTGCGTAACGGTGTGCCTGTCGGGGGGAGACCGTGAGGCCCACGCACTGACACAAGATCTCTACAACAAACCCCAGTATAAGGACGGCCCGCCGTCCTTTCACGTCGAGACCTTTCAAAGGCAGTGCGAGCTGGACCTGGTAAAGACATACCTCGAGGTTCCGGAGAGCACCGATGCCATATTGTCCCTGGCCTGCGGCGCCGGTGTTCAGACCCTTGCCGAGGCCTTTCCTGACCTACCGGTCATTCCTGCCATCAATACCACATTCCTGGGTGCCCTGGACGAACCCGGGACCTGGAGGGAAAAATGTCGTGGATGTGGGGACTGTATCCTCACCTACACTGCCGGCATCTGTCCCGTAGCCCGTTGTGCAAAGAGGGTCTTCAATGGTCCCTGCGGCGGTTCTTCCGGAGGAAAGTGCGAAGTCAGCGAAGATGTGGACTGCGCCTGGCAGGTCATCATTGACCGACTAAAGGCGCTCGGGCGCCTCGACGACTACGAAAAGCTCTTCACCTTCAAGGATTGGTCAGCCCATGGAGCGGGCGGACCCAGGAAGGCCCGGAGGGCTACCAACTATCCTCTCGATTGAGCGCCTTCACTCCCCCGCTGACCTGGAAAGCGGCTTTTCATTCGAGGCCTACTGGTCCCCGTGTTAGCGAGCGCCGGACTGCTTATCCCTGTCTGATCGCTTGTCCTGGCCGAGCCTAGGTTGCCGGAAGGATCATGACAATATCATCCGAGTCATACTTGTTCTTGGCCTGTTTGTTTGGCCCGAAAGAACCGATAACGGCATACTCCTCACCATCGATGTAATAATCCGGGTCAAAGAAGTACTTGCTCCCCCAGGGATCCAGGGGGATTTCATCGATATAGGGTCCGTTCCAGTTGGTAAATTTCTTACTGGCCTTGAGAAGACCGGCCTTCTTCTTGGTCAGGTCCCACACTTCCTTGTCCGCTGTTTCACCCACGGGGTTGGGACCCGGCCACATCTCCGTGTCATAGGCGAGGTCTTCGATTGCGACCCGTATCTTCTTGAGCTGGGCAAGGACCTGGACCTTCTTGGCCTTTTCCATAAAGGTATTATAGGCCATGATACCCATGGCAGAGATGATTCCGACAATGGCTATGACTATGAGGAGCTCCATCAGGGTAAAACCCCGGTTGTCCCGATGTCCGAATTTCATTTGTTGAACTCTCAAGCGCCCACCCCTTTGTGATTTCAAAGGGCCTCCGTGACGACCCGTGTCTTCCATGAAAGAAGGGGTTTCCAGGGCCCGGAGGAAGGGCCCGGCCCTATGCCGCCCCCGGATCCGGCCCTTCCTCCTTGTCCTCCCTTTCCTTGAAACGAAATCGACTCATTTCCCCTGCCAGTGCCTCCAGGCTGCTCCTGTGTTCCAACAACGCGCGCCCCTCTTCGCTCCCATGATCGGTCCCGGCGAGGGACTTTTCCAGGGCCCTCATTGACACGAGGCTCCTGTCAAGGCATTGGGACAATGACTCCAGGCGCCCCTGGAGCCCATCCATCATCCGATTGAATTCCGTCTCTTCTGCGTGAAGGTAGTCCTTTTCCCTGAGCCTCACTCGAAAACCGAGATCACCCTCCCCCAGGCGAGCGTAGGCCCATTTGAAACGATACAAGGGTCCGGCGATCTTAAGGAAGGTCCGAAAAGAATGCACGGCCAGCACACACACCAGGGCCAACACGGCAGGCCAAACCCTGAAATGGAGACTGAGCATCCTGTCAGCTGCCCTGGCTCGAAGCTCCAGGCTCAGATCCTCATTCACGATATCCAGGATATCCGGGACAAACAGGGCTACTCCAATGAAAAGGACGATGATCATCCCGTAGACAAAGACCAGGGCCAAGAACTTGTACTGGAGCGATTTGTCCACGAGGGCATACTGGCGACGCTTCTTTCTTCCTTCCATGGGACCTCCTGTCTGATGCGCCTTTTTTCGCTCATCCGCTCCGAACATCGAGGGCACCCATTCGCGGCCTTGGAGTGCATCCGAACCTTCGGCGGGATTGATTTTTTCGGAATTGATATGTGTTTAAATATATTGAATTTCTCGCGATTTGTCAACCGCAGTCCCAGCGGGGAAAAGCGGAGAGGACCCAACCTTTTGGAGTTCCTGGCCGGTTTCTCGAGAAATAGAGGGCGACCTCTTAGATTCAATGGGCTAACCTCAATAGACGTGAGGCATTCTCAAAGGTTATCATTTTCAGAAACTCCGGGGAAGGGAGGGTCTCCTTCATTTCGTCCAAATACCGCGCAGGCCTCAGGAGGGGATAGTCGGAACCGAACAGGATCTTGTCAAAGCCTGCGATATCACCGGCCACCCTGTATATGTCCCGCCTGTAAAGGAAGGGGGATGCCGCCGTATCGAACCACGTGCGGGCCAACGCCTCCCTGACTTCCTTTTTCAGGAGGGCAAAGAACAGGAGACCTCCTCCCCAATGGGCCAGAACGATCCGGTTGGAGGGATAGGTCCTTATGAACTGGTAGAGGAGCCCGAGATCCATCCGGGTCTTGCCCTTGTACCCGTGCCCCACGGGCTCGTTGGCGTGGAGCACGAATGGTGCCTCCTTCTCCCGGCACAGGCCCATGACTGCCCCAAGGGCCCCGATGTGCTCCCATTCAAAGGAAACGTCATAGAAACCTATCTCGCCTACCCCTGAGAGTCCTGATTCAAGACACCGCTCAGTCTCTTTGGAGGCCTTCGGGGAAGTTGGTGAGAAACAACAGAACCCGATCAACCTCTCTGGGTGCCTGTGAACCGATTCCAAGATATAATCGTTATGTCTCCTGAAGTAATCCTCTGTTCTCCAGGGGAAGCCGAAGACCACGGCCTTATCCACCCCTTCTTCATCCATTACCCTTATCAACTCTTCCCTGTTTGACATGTTTGCCTTCGGGTCATCGTAGAGCCACTTGAAGCCCGGTTCTTCGGCGAAAAAGGCCTCCCGCTCCCTTATGAAGGAGTCCGGAAATATGTGGACATGAAAATCAATGATCATAAAAGCGGTCCTTCCTGCGGACGTACGGCTCTCACCGCGAACATGAAGCGTTTGTTTCGCCATACCTGTTTGAGAAAAGGCACATAAGTTGATATACTCAAATATCTTTTTTTTCAACTCTATACTTTCTAAACTGGTTTGCGGGTCACTTTATTCTCGGCTCGACTCTCATTCTGGAGAGGGGAGGCGGGCCGGGGACAATGGGAGAGAATTGGTGAACTCCGCCACCTCTGTGCGGAAAAGGAGGTGCCTTTCATCAAACTCTCACCTGGGAGCATCGCAGGGTGTTGCGATTTCGGGGAGGTCAAAGATGGCGGGGAGGTTGACAGCCCTCGTCATGCTGGCCCTTTTCATTGCTTTGGGCCAAGGTTCGCGCCATGCTTTCGGCGAGGCGATCAAAACCAACACGACGCGTAGCCCGATACTGGCCGGAACCTGGTATCCCGCTGATCCGAAAGAGCTCAAAGGGGTGGTGAAGGGATATCTGTCCAAGGCTCGGGCCAGTGCCATTGGAGCAAAGCTCTTGGCCATAATCGTGCCCCACGCTGGGTACAGGTATTCGGGCCAGGTGGCTGCGCATGCCTACAGCCTCCTCCTGTCGAGGCAATATGAGAGAATAATCTTGCTGGGGCCCAGCCACAGGCTGGCCTTCAAGGGGATCTCCGTCAATCTTCAGGCAGGATATGAGACCCCACTCGGGGTGGTGCCCGTTGACCGCAGGATGGCCGAGGAATTGATCAAGAAGACCCCGCAAGCCGGCTGGAACCCCAGGGCCCATGCCAGGGAGCATTCCCTGGAAATCCAGTTGCCTTTCCTCCAGATGGTGGCCTCTGGTTTTCGGATCGTCCCCATACTGATGGGTGATAGGGATTATGATACCTGCCAGGACCTGGCAAGGGCGATCGCGGGCCTCCTGGGAAAGACGACCAAGACATTACTGGTAGCCAGTAGCGACCTCTCCCATTTTCATTCTTATGACACAGCGGTGGAACTCGACCGCGAGTTTATGGCTTATGTAAGTAGATTGGATGCCCCAGGCCTCTACAGGGCCCTCTCCAGGGGCGAATGCGAGGCCTGCGGCAGCAGCCCGGTCTTGACAGCCCTGCTGGTGGCCAAACACCTGGGCGCCGACCACGCCAGGATCCTCCGGTATGCCAATTCAGGTGATGTGACCGGCCAGCGCAGCAGGGTCGTAGGGTACGTCTCGGCGGCAATCTTCGGGCCCCGAACCCGTTGATCCCTCACATCATGTGGTACGGATCCACATCGATCATCATGCTGACACCCGTGGATCTCAAGATACTCTTGGAACTCCTTTCGATCCCCTTGAGCAAGTGATTTCTCAACCCCGGGGCCTTGGACTTGATCAGAATCTGCCACCGGTATTTCCCTTTCAACCTTGAAAGGGGAGACTCGGCAGGTCCCAGCACCTGCACCTCATCCCCTCCCTTGCGCCACTTTCCCAGTATCTCCATCAGTTCCTGGCTGACAAGGTGGGTTGCCCTTTCCGTGGCACCCTTGCTATTCCCCTGAAATCTGATACATGCCAGGTGGGAGAAGGGCGGGTATCTCAATTGCTTTCTCAGGTCTATCTCCCTTTGAAAGAAAGACTCATAATCATGATCCTTGGCAGTGGCTATGGCATAATGGTCCGGGTTGAAGGTCTGGACGATGACCGCCCCCCCCTGCTCTCCCCTGCCTGTCCTTCCCGCGGCCTGGGCCAGGATTTGGAAGGTCCTCTCCCCGGCCCGGAAGTCCGGAAAACCCAAGGAGAGATCCGCGGCCACGATCCCCACCAGCGTCACGTTGGGGAAGTCATATCCCTTCGTGATCATCTGGGTCCCCACGATGATGTCCCTGCCTCCTGAACCTCTTGAGGATCCTGAAGGCCTCCCCTTTGCGCCGCACGCTGTCCCTGTCCATCCTAGCGATCACCTTGTCCGGATAGAGCTCTTTCAGCCTTTGTTCCAGCTTCTCTGTACCAAATCCGTAGGCCTTTAGGCCCTCGGCGTTGCAGTTTGGGCACCTCTCCGGTGACTGGATCCTGTACCCGCAATAGTGGCACATCAGCCGATTCCCCCTCAAATGGTGGGTGAGTGCCACGTCGCAGTTGCGGCACCGCAGGGCCTTTCCGCATTGACCGCACAAGTAGATCCTGTTAAAGCCCCGTCTGTTCAAGAAGATGATTATCTGGTTCCCCGTCTCCAGGGTTTTATCGAGCGCCTCCCTAAGAGCGGGACTGATTATGGCATCCCCGTCCGTCGCGACGTCCTTCATGTCAACAAAGCGCACGCTGGGCATTGGCCGCTGTTCCACCCTTTCCGGCATCGTGAGCAGTTGATACTTCCCCGTAACGGCGTTGTAATAGGACTGGACAGAGGGGGTACCCGAGCCGAGCAGGACCAGGGCCCCTTCCTGCCTTCCCCTAATTACGGCGACGTCTCTTGCCTGGTACCGGGGTGCCTCTTCCTGTTTATATGATCCGTCATGTTCTTCATCCACGATGATAAGGCCCAGCCTGGGAAGCGGAGCAAAGATCGCTGACCGGGCCCCTATGACAAGGTCCACTTCCCCTCTGGTTATGCGCATCCATTGATCATATCTCTCCCCCTCGCTGAGGTCGCTATGCAATATGGCGATCCGCTCACCGAGCCGAGACCTGAAGATCCCCTCCAGATAAACCGCCAGGGCTATTTCCGGGACCATAAACAGGGCCTGTTTCCCCAAATCCATGGCATGCCTTATGGCCCTGTAGTATACCTCTGTCTTCCCGCTTCCGGTAACGCCGTGGAGAAGACACGTCCGAAAGGCCCCGCGCCTCAGGTTGTCTCTGATTCCTTCCAAGGCCCTCCTTTGCTGATCATAGAGTTCGGCGGGTACGGGAGGAGGTGACAAAAGGTTCCCGGCAGGGTCCCTGAAGAGGGTCACAGGATGCCTTTCCAGCACCCCCTTTTCCGACCATTTCCTCACTAGGTATTGTCCGTTCGTGAACCTGGAGGTGAGTTCCCTCAGGGGGACTCCCCCTGATTCCAGGACGGTTTCCAGGAAGGCCTGCTCGTTTCGTGCCTTGAGGGCCTGTCCCCTGTCCCTCAGGAGCCTCTCCAAGACAGCTTTTTCCCTTGGACGGACAAGAATCCTCTTGAGGGGAGCCACCTTGTGTCTGGATTGTTTTTCCTCGACGATCAGCCAACCCCTCTTCTCGAGCCTCAAGACCCTGTCCGTGGGATAGGGCAGCTTCTTGCCCGGGTTCGACTTGACCCAGCCCAGTATCTCCCTTTCAAGGGACTGGGGTGACAGCAATCGCAGTGCCTCTTCCCCCCTTTCAGTGATGCGTGCTGAGTTGTAGGTGGCCTGATTTATCCCGCTGGGAAGGGCTGCCCTTATGAGACGGCCTATAGGATAGCAATAGTAATCAGCCATCCACTGGAAGAGGGGGACAAGCCCTTCATGGAACAGGGGGGCCTCGTCCAGGACCTTGTGGATTCCCTTCAGCTCCCTGTCCTGTTCTTCCTTGACTACCTCAAGGACATAGCCTAAGACGCTCCGGTTCTTTACGGGAACCTGAACCCTGCAACCCACCTTGGCCCTTGCCAGGAGATAATCTGGTACACGGTAGAGGAAGGTCTCATTCAGTGGCAGGATGACAGCCACCCTCAGGGAGCTGGTGGGGTTTTCCTTCGCAGGCATGGTATCAACAGCAATCCAGAGATCAACGATATCTCTCTTCAAAGGATCGAATAACGTTTCTCAGTCTCTCTTCGTCCTGGCCACGCGGGGCGGCCCCGCCTTCAGTCCCTTTCACCGTCTCCGAGGTCGCCGGCGACAGAAGCAGATCAACTCCAGGAATATTGATCTCGATATCTTGTATCACGCAGGTCTCGACGGGCCCGGTCGAGGGATCAATCGTTATCTGAAAAGGGACCCAACCCTTCCCCACCTGCCGGTAGTCCTGGAACGTCACTTCGAGTACGTGGTCAGGGGGCGAACCGGGTGGTCTGTAGGATATCTGCAAGGGGAGAAACCGATCCTTTTCCACAAGGAGCTTTGGCTCACCACGGTCCTTCTCGCCAATTCTGTAAGCTATGGATCCTTTGAACCTTGTCAAGGCAACTGCCTCTGTGTTTATTCCCATCCGTGATAGCAAGGTGACGAGCCTCTCCGTGTCGTTTGCAAGAAGGAATTCCCGATAGGAACTGTCCGGTAAATGCCCCCTCGTGATCCCTTTGTCCATCACCCTGGAATGATACAGACCCGGTGATTTCAATATCAATTCCTCCTTGAAGAGCCATAAGGCCTCCTCGTTTGTGCTGTAATCCTGTTGGGTCAACTGAACGATCCTGAACGATTTGAATGTTTCAAAATTCTTACCCATGAGCCCCACTATCTGCTCCACGGGCATGATATATGGCCGACAGGGCCCCGCCAGGAGCAAAGGGGAAAAGAGCCCTACAAGCAGGCCCGCCAATGGAAAGCACTGTAAGGCCACAACTCTCCTGATATACTCAAGCGCGCTTCTGCTGAACCCCGTCATTCTCCTTGACCCTCGCTCATCTGACCGATGATGGCGTCCCTCACTTCCTTCATCAGTCGATCCATCTCCCTCTTGGTATAATTTTTCACTGAAATGGGTGTGCCGATTACCATGGAAAACCCGCCCCTCTCTATTCTCAAGCTCCCCTTCGGGGTGATCCTCCGGCTATCGATGATTGCAATGGGAACAATATCGCATCCGCTCTTCATGGCCAGATGAAAACCGCCGGGCCTGAAGTCCAGGACCTGACCGTCCTCGCTCCTCGTGCCCTCGGGAAAGATGACAACCGAGGCCCCCCCCTCTATCCTCCCCGCAGCCAGGTTCATACTCCTAATCGCCCTCCTTGGGTTTTCCCTATCGATTCCGATGTATCCGGCCTTTCTCATGGAAAAGCCCAATATGGGGATTCTCATCAATTCCTCCTTGAGGATGAATTTGAAATCCACGGGCAACACACTGAGGAGGGCAAAGATATCGAATATGCTTTGATGGTTTACCATGAATATCTGGGGGGCATCCTTCTTCACATGTTCAAGCCCCCTCACCTCCACGTCCACGTCGCACACCCGAAGGATCAGTCTTGCCCAGGGAACTGCGCAATACCGATGCACGAGTCTTCCGCTTCGGTCAATGAGGGATAACGCCAGGACAACAACACTCACGACGATGGTGTTTAATCCGATGAATGCGTTGAGCCAAATAAACCTTATCATGGGAAGGCCCCGACTCCCCTGCTTCTCGTCATAATTGATACCCGAGACCATCGGCGCCGACTTCCCTCTGGGGAAACGCCAGCCGGATCTCAAAACATAATGTTGGAAATCAAAACATAAAATTTATTGACACGTTAATATATTTATGCTATAAAATAACATAATTTAAATACAATTAATAATTACATTTCAGCCAAGGAGAACTGATTGGATGCCTTACTACATCGTCTGCAACAAAAAGAGGAATAATCCTAGAATCGACGTTCGTATTTGCAAGAACAAATGTCCTGACAAGCAGGACTGCAAGGCCTTCCGGATTTTCTGCGAAATGCTGATCTCCGACAAGAACGCCGCCCTGGCCGAGGAGCTTCCCTCTGCGGCTGTCGGCGCATCCTAGGACGAGCGTTCCAGTCCCCGCCCCTTTTGACTCCTATATAAGGGCGATTGTGTGTCTCCCATCCCCCTTTCATCCGTATGCCGGCCGAGATGTGCCTTCCGCCGCACTCGCCCTTTTGCGCGGATTGCAGCAAACCCCACTGCCCCGTTCAATGAATTGTCGGCATCTTACTCATGTCCTTCATGATTCTGTTGGCCCTCAACCTTACGTGATCGTTTGGCCGGACAGGGGACCACCGGTATGGGCTCGGGAGCACGGAAGCCAACATGGCGGCCTGTTGTGGCGTGACCTCCGCTGCGCTCCGCTCAAAGTACTTCCTGGAGGCCGCTTCCGCCCCCATGACACCTTTCCCCCAGTCGACGGTATTGAGGTAGATTTCCAATATCCGCCTCTTATTCCATAGCACCTCTATGAGAACCGTGTAGTAGGCCTCTGCGAATTTCCTCAACCAACTCCTGCCATGCCAAAGGAACAGGGTACGTGCGACCTGCATTGTTATCGTGCTCGCGCCCCTCGCCCTTTTCGCCGACAGGAGATCATGGAAGGCCTCTCTCATTTCAATAAAATCAAAACCATGGTGCAACAGAAACCTTTGGTCCTCGCCAGCCAGGACCGCTTTCGTGAGATTGGGGGAAATCTCTTCCAAGGGGAGCCAGATTGAAGTCGGCCGCTCATATTTCTCGGAACCCAGCTTGCTTTCCAACCACTCTTTGGCCATTGAGACGGTGAAAGGAGGATTGAGAAACCTCAGAAGACCCACCTCTATGATGCTCAAGATGACAAGAGCCACGAAGATTTTCACGCATACCTTGGCAGCCCATCTTGTCACCCTTCCGTGAATACTTCCTTTTTTCGATCGGGTCAACACATACCCCGTTAACCGCCCCTCATGTCTTTGAGGAATCTCAGGTTTGCCCTCCTCAAGGCCTCTTCGGCATTTAATCCCAGATGGCGGGCAAGATCAGAAAGCCTGAATAGGAGGAGCCCCAGGCTATCGGCCATGTCCCTTTCCCCTTTCCCCTCAACGGCCTTTTTAAGCCCGCCTAACGCCTCTTCAACCTTGGCCCACTTTTCCTCGGTCTCTTCCTTGAAGAACCTTGAAGCCCTCTCGGTGAGACGGTGGGCCCGCATCAGGGCCGGAAGGCTTTGAGGGATACTCTCCAGGGCAGATGACGCTTTGTCATTCCCGGGCCTTTCCCTTTCCTTGATCTTCGCCCAGTTTTGCGAGACCTCCTCGGGAGTCTCCAGCCTGGCCCCACCAAAGACGTGCGGATGGCGGGCGATCATCTTTTCCCGGATCCCTTCCAGGACTTCCGCAATCCCGAACCGCCCCTCTTCCTCCGCCATGTCCGCAAGGAACATGATCTGAAAGATCAAATCTCCCAACTCCTGGCAGATATGGTCCGGGTCTTCTTTCTCGATTGCGTCTAGGACCTCGTAGGCCTCTTCAATGATATACATCTTTATGCTTGAATCGGTCTGTTGCCTATCCCAGGGGCACCCATCCGGTCCCCTGAGCCGCTTTATGAGATCATTGAGCCCCAAAAATGCCTTGCACAGCCGGCTACTATCCATCCTTCTCCTGTGGAACGTTTGTCTTTTCCGACAGCGATCCCTCGGCCTTTTCTTCTTTCCCCTGAACTCCCTTTTTCCACCCGTGAGCTTTCCCCTGGGAGACCGCCTTGATCATGGACTGGTAAGAGACGATGATCAAAGGAGCTAATCTTGATCCTGCTATGAGAGGCGTCTTGGAAGGAAGCAAGAACGTAAGCATGACCATCAGCAGATAGGTTACGACAACGCCCTTGACAAATGCAACAGAAGCGCCCAAGGTCTTGTCAATCTTTCCCTTGGGTATCTTCAGGAAAAAGAGTTTGAAGATCATTCCAAGCAGGTTAAAACCAATGACCACCAGGAAAAAGACGGCAACAAAGCTTATTAAGGAAAGGTATCCGGTCCCGGGCAGATAGGACCCGAGGTAAGAAGCCGAGCTTGGCTGATAGTATACCCCGGCCCAGATTCCGAGGACAACGCCGACGAAGGAAAACACCTCCCTAAGAAACCCCCTGAAGATCCCCTTCAGGACAAAAAATGCCATCATAACAATGACAATCGTATCCAACAGGTTCATGTAGGATTTGTATCAAAGCTGCTAAGGTCGCGTCAAGGTCAATGTCTGGGCCATCAAAAGGCAAGAAACGGGCGGACCCCGCAGAAGGACTTTCTCAAGTACCTTGAAAAAACTGGCAAATAATGATAAATGACACTACTGGCAGTGCCTGGCTTGCGATCATGGTGCCCTGAAGGAAGATAGCCGGCTCCCGGGAGGTCATGTAAGCATGTTGAGCGAAAAGGAAAAGATCGATCTCATCACTCGCATAAGCATTGACATCAATGAAGTGAAAGACCTTGACCTGCTCTTGGAGAGGATCTTGACCAAGGTGCGGAGATTCTTTAACGCAGACGCGGGGTCCATCTACATCAAGGAGGGAGACGAACTCAAATTCAGCTATACTCAAAACGATACGCTGCAACAGAGGCTTGGCCATGGAAAAAAGCTTATCTACAACACCTTTTCCATGCCCATCAGTAACAGCTCGATTGCGGGCTATGTGGCCAGAAACAAAGAGGCCGTCAATATCCCCGACGTCTATCACATCAACCGTAGGGTCCCCTATAATTTTGACAGAAACTTCGACAATATGTCCGACTACAGGACCTGTTCCATGCTTACGGTACCCATGACCAACCAGGACGGAGACGTGCTGGGCGTTATGCAAATCATCAATGCACAAGATGACGAAGGGGTCATCATACCCTTTTCCCCCTCCGATGAATCCCTCATTATGCATTTTGCCACAAGCGCAGCTCTGGCCCTGGACCGCGCCCAGATGACCAGGAGTATCATTCTGAGAATGATCAACATGGCGGAGTTGAGGGATCCCCATGAAACCGGTGCCCACGTAAATAGGGTCGCAACCTATTCTGTTGAAATCTTTGAAGATTGGGCCAAGGCAAAGGGAGTTAAAGCCGAAGACATCGACAGGCAAAAGGATGTTTTGAGGATGGCAGCCATGCTCCATGACGTTGGGAAGATCGCCATCAGCGATTTGATCCTCAAGAAACCCGCCCGCCTCACCGATGATGAGTTTGAAACCATGAAACGGCATACATTTCTTGGGGCCCGGCTCTTCAAAGACGGCCACTCGGAATTCGAAAAGGTGGCCGCCCAAGTTGCACTGAATCACCACGAGAAATGGGACGGAACCGGGTATCCGGGGCACATAGACCCTTACACGGAAGAGCCCATACCTGGTTTTGAGACCAAGAACGGAAGCCCCCGGGGTAAGAAGGGAGATGAGATTCCCCTTTTCGGTCGGATAGTCGCCCTTGCCGATGTCTATGATGCCCTGTGCTCTCGGAGGTCTTACAAGGACCCCTGGCCTGAGGATCGTGTTCTGGAAGAGATTGACGGCTCCTCTGGAAGACATTTCGACCCTGATATCGTTGGCTCATTCTTCAATTGCCTCGATGTCCTCAAATCCATCTCTCGCCGCTACCCTGACCGGGACCCGGAAGAGGGGTAGCGCCATCCAGAAACGTGTCAGGGCAGACCAATCGCGCTTGTTCGACAGGCACGCTAATGTCCTGCAATTCCTCCCGCAATCCACAGAAGGAAGGCCTTTCGTGCCCGAGAAATGACCCTGTTTTTGTGTTGACTTCGCATCGTCAGCGACTGTATATTGTGAAAACTTGAACAAACTCCTGTTTCTCGAGATGCTCTGGATAGGGGCTGATAGGAAGAACCACAGCACCAGGCCCTGGGAAGACCTTCTTTCCGGGTTTGTATTGCTCTTTACTGCGTCGCAAACGATTTCAAATCACAAAAAGGGAGAACACAGGTGTCATGGATCTTTACACTCTGGCAGAGGGGCCCCTCCTCTGGGTATCCTTCTTGGTCTTTATTCTTGGAAGCATCTTTAGGATCGTTCTCTTCTTTGCCGTCTCGCTCAAGCGTGACAGGGTAATATACCAGCATTTTAGCTGGAAGTATCTCTTTCTCACCTTTTGCAGGTGGATATTACCCATTAATCGAGACATTCTGAAGAATCCGGTTTTTGCCCCACTGGCATACATCTTTCACTTTTGCCTTATTGTCGTTCCTATCTGGTTCGCCGGGCATATTACCCTGTGGGAAGAATCCCGCTTCGAATGGTCCTGGACACCGATCCCGGACACAATGGCGGACTGGATGACTCTCATCTTCCTGATCATCGCGTTGTTTCTCTTCTTGAGGCGTATCCTGTCACCCGGTATCAGGTTTCTCTCGACCTTCAGCGACTATCTCCTGCTCGTCATTACTGCGCTTCCTTTCCTAAGCGGCTATTTTGTCACACACGGGACCCTTGACAGTGTTGCGTTCCTGGGAGACAACATGCAGTTGATTCATATGCTCTCGGCCGAGGCAATGCTGATACTCATCCCTTTCACGAAGCTCTCCCACTTCGTCCTGTTTTTCTTTTCAAGGGGTTCCACGGCCATAGAGTTCGGGAGAAGGGAATATCCTGTTTAAGGCCTTACATATCCACAGGGTTGGAGGAATGAGGACATGAGTAACGAAGTGAATGCCAAGAAGATCATGGATTTCCTTGCACCTCGGATGGGTGCGAGATTCAAGACATGGCTCGCCATCTGCGCCCACTGCGGACTGTGCGCAGATACATGCCACCATTATATTTCAAGCGGCAATGATCCCAGGATGATACCCGCACACAAGGTCAGATACCTGAGAGAGATCCTGAAGAAGAAAGGCAAGGTGGACAAGGACTATCTGAGAAGGGTCTATGAAACTGTCTACTATGAGTGCAACATGTGTCGCCGCTGCGCCCTGTTCTGCCCCTTTGGAATCGATATCGCCTTGATGATCTCGCTCTTGAGGGCCATGCTCCTTGATCAGGGAATTGCTCCCGAAGGTCTGTTGAAGGCTATTGAGAATTACAAGGAGTTCGGCAATCAGATGGCGGTCTCGAGGGAAGACTGGCTTGAAACCCTGGAGTGGTGTGAGGAGGAAGTGGGGGAGGAACTGGCTGGCCTGAAGATCCCCGTCGACAAAAAGGGGGCCGAGATCATGTACACCGTCAACGCAAGGGAACCCATGTTTTACCCTCAAGATCTCATGGAGGTGGCCAAGATATTTCATGTGGCCGGCGAGGACTGGACCTTGCCCAGCGATTCGGGGTGGGATGATACAAACCTGGCAATGTTCTGCGGAGATTCCGATACGGCCCGGATAATTGTTGAAAACACATTCAAGAGGGCTGAAGAGTTGGAGGTGAAAAAGGTCGCGATCACCGAATGAGGCCATGCTTACAGAGCGCTTCGGTTCGAAGCGCCCGGGTGGCTGGGGTACACGCCCAAGCAAGAAGTTGTCCATTCCGTTGAGCTCTTCCATGATTACATAAGGGACGGCAGAATAAAACTGAAGGGTAAGATAGAGGAACCCACCACGGTCCAGGATCCGTGCAACGTGGTCCGCGGTGGAGGCCTCGCTGAGAAGAACCGGCGACTGGCAGAATTTCTCTCCGAAGATTTTCGCCCCATGAAATACCAGGGCAACTATAATTTCTGTTGTGGCGGCGGAGGCGGCGCCATGCACATAGGAGGAGAGATGCGACGACACCGCCTCCGGAGCGGAAAGCAGAAGGCAGAACAGATCAAGGAGACAGGGGCGAAAATCGTCTTCGTTCCCTGTCACAATTGCATAGATCAGATAAGGGACCTCGCCAAGGAATATGAACTCGACATCAAGGCGATCCACTTCAAGGAAGCAATCAACGAACACATGATCGTTCCCGAAGAAATGATGGTTAAAGATGATGATGAGGAGGAGTAGGTTCCTACCCTAAAACTGCTTGACAATCCGATAGGAAAGGAATAAATGGGTATTCATTTTTTGCAGCGCGCGACTCCACAGTTTTTGCCGTCGGGGTGACACCCCTGTGGGCCATATGAGATATACCCGATTGATCGAGGGGGAAAGCATCTGCAGCAGTTCTCTTGATATCGGTTTTTTTCTGGATGCTTCGTTTCTTTATCCCCTTTGGACCTATCTGTGCCGACTGGAATTTGGAAAGGGGGCACTCTTTTGCGGTTGCCAGAGCGAGAAAACAGAGACTTCGGAAAACCTACCAGCAAGAAGCCATACACCACCGATTCTCATGAAGACCTCGCTACGAGAGGATATTTGTTCCCACTGATCCTTTTCACTCTCCTTGCCCCCTCCTGCTCTGGAAGAACCTGCACCTTTGACCAAGACCCCTGGGACACGGGCAGTCTCGTTCTTTGCTCAGCGCATATGACACCCGATAACAAGTCCTTCTCGGGACAAGGGACCTCTTTGCCAACAAAGCTGATTCCCATCGGTCATGCTCTCGGGTCTTTCTACCAGATAGGTTCTTCTGAGTTTCCCCCTATGCACGGTGACCTCTATCCGAGCAAAACGGGACTGAGATCAGCTATCGAAACAGGGAAATGCCTTGTAATCCATTGAATCAGAGACCTCGACAGGAGGAATAGGTGCCTTCCAGGCGACCCATATCCCATATCGGATGAGAGTATCTTCGTAGGAGCAGGCGAGTTTCAAAACCCGATTACCCACATTTTGACAGGAGAGACTCATGGTTTCAATGGAGGACATTAAGAAGATCTACCTCATGGAAGGTTTGACAGACCAGATGCTTGAAAAGATATGTCCCATCATGGAACAGCGCAGTTACAAAGAGAGGGAGGTCATCTACCAGGAAGGGGACAAGGCGGAATACTTCTACATGCTCAAGAGGGGAAAAATCCTCCTGGAAGTGGAAGTCTCCGCTATGATTATCATTTCCCTCGGTTCGATAAAATCAGGGTACTCCTTTGGTTGGTCCTCCCTCCTACCCGGTTCCACCCACACGAGCTATGCTATCTGTTCAGACCCCTGCGAGGTCCTTTACACGCCTGGGGAGCAATTCCTGGGTCTGCTCAGGGAAGATCACACCATGGGGTTCATCATCATGGACTCCATCATGAAGATACTGAAAGGAAGGCTGGATCGTCGTACGGGCCAATTCCTGAAGGTGATGACCAAACACCCGGATATTCAGAAACTCCTGGGACTATGATAGACATTGTTTTCAATGGCTTTTTTCCCTATAGCAAGATAGAATAAACATGTTTCGCAAGGAGGATTGAGATGCCGAAAAAGATCCTAATAGTCGATGATGATCCGGACAATGTGAGCATCATCAGTCTTATTGTAGAAGATAACGGCTATGAGAGTGTCAGCGCCTATACGGGAAAAGAAGGCCTCGAGATGGCAAAAAAGGAAAAACCGGACCTGATCACCCTTGATCTCATCATGCCTGAGCAAAGCGGTATAACCATGTTTCAGGAATTGAAGAAAGACCCCGAACTTTGCAACATCCCTGTGGTGATCATCTCCGGGGCATCAGAAGTGACAGGCGTGGACCTCAAGAATTTCATATTCAAGCAACCCACCGTGGAGGACAAAAAGGTTGTGGAGACCGAGGGAATAACCAAGTTCTCCTCACCCAATGCCTTTATCGAAAAGCCTGTTAATCCTGATGAACTGGTGAAGACACTTAAGGATTTGCTCAAGGAATAGGGGTTTCAGCCGCTTGATCCGGGGTTGGCCGGCACGTACAGTGCGAAGACCGTCCCTTTATCGGGCGTTGACTCGAGGGTAAGGGTACCTCCATGTCCTTGAACGATCTTCTGGGCAACGCACAGACCGAACCCCCTTCCCTTAGATTCCCCTTTGTAAAGATCTTCAAGGGTCAAGGGGTATTCTGCCGCCAATTGTCTCCCACCCGAGACCGAAATCGTGAACTTCGCTCCTCCCTTCCCTTTCTCAACGGCCAGGTCGAGCCCGGTTTTTCGTTCTCCCTTGTCCTTGTCATCCTCTGAATCAAGGAGATACACGCAAACATTGAGGAGGGCCATGTGAATCGCCTTTGGATCGATATGGCAGGTATCAACATCTGGGGCCAACTTCTTTGACAGTCTCGTCCCCGAATCCTTGATTCTGGCCTTGATCGTGTCATAGACTTCCTCGAGGATATCATTTGGCGAGCACGACTCCGGCTCGGGAGCCTCCCTTGAATACAAGATGATGTTCATGAGGAGATCCGAGACACGGTTTATGTTATCCTCAACGATGGACCAGCCGCTCTTGACTATCTCGGGCCTGTCCCTCTTGAGCCCGGAATTGACCATGTAGGCCCCGCCTTCCAGCTTGTTGAGGAGGTTCTTTATGTGGTGCGACATCTCGCCTACCAGCCCCTCGAGGCGGGGATATCTTCCCTTCTCCATTCCTCTCTCCCTCACCCACACTATATGCCGGGGACGTTGATTTGTAAATCAGTAACTCGCTTCATACGCATCGCTCTGATCAAAGAAAAGGAGATAGGGGGGAGTTACTGAATTACAAATCAACGTCCCCGTCTTCTATAGTTGGGGGATGGCGAAGTTGATGATGTTGGCTATTATGGACTGGTTGAAAAGCCCTATGATCACGATGGCCGCGGCTATTGCGAGAGTCGGAAGTAACATGCTCAAGGGCGCCTCACTTATGCCTACCTCTTGTCCTCCAGGGGAATGACCGGCCCCTGGTCCACGGAAGACAAAACCTATTTCTATGACCCTGAAGAAGAGGATGACGTTGACAAGGCTTGAACCTATCAGGGCCGCCACAAAGACCCAATGCCTTGCCTCTATAGCCCCCAGGACCAGGTACCACTTGCTGAAGAACCCGCAGGTAGGGGGCACGCCGATGATGGAGAGCGCCGCCACGACAAACGCGGCCATGGTAAAGGGCATCTCCTTGAAAAGGCCGTCAAAATCCGCGATCCCGTGTTTCTCCCTGCGATACATCACGATACCGGCGATGGCGAAAAGGCCCGCCGTCATGACCCCATCGTTCAAGATGTGTAAGACCGCTCCCTTCATGGCCAGAGGATTCTCCAGACCCATTCCACCGACGATGTATCCCACTTCGGCCACGACTACGTAACAGAGCATCCTCTTGAAATCCGTCTGTGCCAAGGCCATGATAGCGCCGGCAAAGATGGCGGCAACGCCTGCCCAAGAGAGTATGGTGGTCAAAGGCAATGCCAGGGACCAGGACGCGCCAAACACCCCGAAAAGCACCCTGATCATCACGTACATGGATATCTTTGTCATGAGGGGCGCTATCAGGGCGCTGGACGTGGAGGGAGCCTTGGTGTAAGCGTCAGGCAACCATACGTGCAAGGGGAAAAGGGCCATCTTGATGGCCAGGCCCACCGTTATGAATGCCATGGCCGTCGTGATCACGGTCGAACCCCGGAGATTCTGGAGGAGCTGATGCACGTCAGCCATGTTGAGAGATCCGGTCGATATGTATAGGTAACCGATTCCCAGGAGGTAAAAACAGGCCCCGATGGTCCCCATGACAATGTACCGAAAACAGGCATAGGGCGCCCCGTCCTCTCCGATGGCGATCAGGGCGTAACCTGCGAGGGAGGCAATCTCCAGGAAGACATAGAGGTTGAAAAGGTCACCCGTGATTACGATACCAAGGAAACCCGTCACCTGGAGGAGGTAGATGGTATAGAAATATGTTTCTCTACCAGGGAGTTCCCTTTCAACACTTCTGTAGGAATAGATGGCTATCCCAAGACTGATTGAGGAGACCAACACGAGCATCATGGAATTCAGGTGGTCTATAACGTATTCGATTCCGATGGGAGCAACCCACCCGCCCAGGGAATAGCGTATCGGCCCCCCATCTATGACTGAGATAGTCGTGTCAATGGACAACAAGGTGCTGAAGCAAAGGGCCAGGATCGTCCAAAGGGTGCAGAGGTCCTTTCTTAACAGCCCCAGGATAGGTGTCAAAAGCCCTGCAATCAGGGGGGCTATCACGACCAATACCGGATGATCAAGATACATTTACTGCCCCTTTTTCATACTCAGCAGGATCTCGTTCTCTTCCAGGGTGTGATATCTCCTGTAGATCAACATGGCCACGGCAACCGCCACCCCCAGAGTTGCAACCATGACGACAATGGCCGTGAGCATCAGGACGTGGGGTAAGGGATTTGCATATTGCATCACGTCTATGGCATGGGTCCCGTGACCTTCGGCCCCGTGCTCGAGGATCGGCACCGTAACGCCGCCCGACTTTACTGAGGTTGAGATATAGAAGAGGATGATGGCTGATTGAAATATGTTCATTCCGATTATCTTCTTGACCAGGTTCTTCTTTGCCATCATGGCATAGAAGCCCACCATCATCAGGGCGATGAACATCCAGTAGTTGTAATGACCGACAATAAAATCACCCACGGCTCTTCCCCCCTCGGCCAAGTTTCCTCTTGAGGAGCAGGAGGCACGCGATTCCTGCCGTGAAGATGACCGTTGTTTCTCCCAGGGTATCGTATCCCCTGTAGTCCGCCAGCACCGTGGTGACCACATTTGGGGTGTCTGCGTCTTCAAGACTGTGCTTCAAGTAATAGGGGGATACATGTGTATTTGCCGGCGAACGGACGTCTCCCCATTTCGGCATATCTACAGTCCCATAGATGAGTGCCGCCCCCACTACAATAGCAGCGATAAGGCTCACGGTCTTCAATCCTTTGACCTCCTCTCAGTCTTGTACACGGCACCGATCAAGAGTACCGTGCCGATGCTGGCACTCACCGAGGCCTCCGTGAATGCCACGTCCACGGCTGCCATCTGTGTCCAGAGGAGACACATGAAGAAACTATAGGCTCCCAAGATCATAACAGCACTGAGAAGGTCCTTGATCGTGATCGCGGCGATGGCGCAGATGAACACAAAGATGATCAGGATGATATCAAAGGGCAGTATCATTGCTCCCTCCTTCCTCTGCGGTTAGGGGCTGGTACTGACACCCAAAGGCTGCCCTGGAAATGGCATGGGTGGCCGTAGGTTGAGCCAGGAACATGAAAACCGCGATGAATATGATCTTGACGCTGGTCAAGTCAAAGCCGTTATGAATGGCCAGCCCTATGAGACAATAGAGCACGGCCAGGGTATCACCTTTCCCTGTTGCGTGGAGCCTCGTGTAGAAATCAGGCAGCCGCAAGAGGCCGATTGTTGCCGTCGTAAAGAAAAAGAATCCCCCCAGTATGAAAATTCCTGCCACTAGATCTACAATTGACATTCTACCTCTCCTGTCGCTTTTATGTACTTTGCAAGGACCAGGGTCCCCAGGAAGTTAAGCAGTGCATAGACCATGCTGATATCGACGAACATATCTACCCTGCCATAGATCTCTCCCATGAAAAGCAAGAGGATCAGTGTCTTGGTCCCTACGGCACTGATGGCAGCGGTCCTGTTCAACACATTCGGCCCGAATGTCACACGGTAAAGACAGAGCAGAACCAGAACGCACATAGCCATGCCGACAATAAGCAAGAAACTATCCATCTCTCTCTCCTGTCGCTTCCGATTCTTCCTCACTGGTAAATATTGTAAACACGATGATACACATGACCGCCATGACCGCGATGGCGACCCCTATTTCCACGCCCAGGATACCCAGGGACCTGGCCCTGGGCGGAACTACGCCGAGGATCTCCCTTAAGAAGCCATAATCGAGGTATTTCCCTCCCAGGACCAGGCACAGGAGACCTATCCCGGCATAGATGAATACGCCCAGACTGCTCAATACGGTTGCGAGCTTGTCAGACATCCTCTTCTTCGTCTTTTCAAATCCGAAGGATATGGTGAGGAGCACAAAGCTCGCGGCCAATATCACACCTCCCTGAAACCCGCCCCCGGGGCTGTGATGCCCGTGCATAACCACGTAAAGGGCGTAGAGAACTATGAAGGGTGCCAACACCCTAGATACGGTCTTGACAATAATGTCCTGGGTCTCAGCTATCATGTCACCTGCTCCTCTCCTGTGCTACGGATTCTGATCTCGACCAAAGGGTCAAACCCTCAGGGCTGAATAGATATTCGCGGCATCCAGCACGTCCTGGACATACAGGTGATCCGCCTCCATGAAGATGTGGGCCACTCTGTCCTCCATCTCCCCTGCCTTGAGCTCGTCTGCCACCTTTTTGCTGAGGGCATGCACATAGAATTCTCCGTCCTGGATATCCATGGTAATGGTCCCCGGAGTGAGTGTAATAGAATTGGCCAGGGTTACGCAGGAGATATCCGTCTCAAGCTTCGTCTTGAACTTGACCACCTGGGGGGCAATGGGCATTTCCCGCCGCAGGACCAGAGATGCAACGTGGATGTTGGACATCAGAATCTGATACATCAGCCAGGGTATATATCTAATGAATCTCCAAGCCACTATTCTTATGTCTCCAACCCTGACGTTCGCAAAAAGCAAATCATGGTAGAGGTATGCCACAACAATACAACATATGCCGCCCAAGACAAGATGAAAGAGGTCAAATATGCCTGAGAGCAGGATCCAGAACGCGTAAAGGATGACTGCCGTGCCAGCGAAATTCTGAAGGGCCGTCTTCCTCTTCTGGGCCCCCGTGAAGATCTCCTGGAGCCTCTTTGCCTCGTGGACCTTCGTCTCTTCAGAGGTCAGCTCCACGGCCGTATCTATGATGCCTTCGGCATGCTTTCTCGCATCCTCCAGGATCCTGAACGCGTTTTCCGTGGCTTCAACCAGCAAGGTTACTTCCATTGGGACTCTCTTCCTCCTTAAGCTCTTCGCGTTGCCTGAAGACCGATTGAAGGGCCTTCACCCTATCGGTCCCCTAAGGAATCAAAAAAGTCGGCAGGTCGGACTTTCCTGCCACTTCGCGGGTGCATCCCTTATAGATCAGGCTTCTTAGGCCCTTGGTTTTGGTAGCTCCCATCACGATGGCATTTGCACGGTAATCCCTGGAAGCCAGAAGGATCTCATCAGAGGGCTTGCCAGCATAGATATGGGCCTCGGCGTCGATGCCCTTATCCAAGAAGGCGCCCCTCGTCTCTTCCAGTAGTTTCTTGAGCTGGATCATGTCCCTGATTGAGAGCTTCCTGTTGATGACGGTCACGATCTCAAGCTCGCCAATGAGTTCCCTGCACTCCAGAAGAAACCCCAGTGCCCTTTCCGCAACGGGCTCCCATTTGGTGGCGAACAATACCTTTGAAAAGATCTCCTTCCCGGCCGGTATCGCCTGGTCTTCCCGAGCGGGTAGAAGAACCAAAGGCACGTTAGTAGATTTGATGAGTTTCTTACCCAAAGAACTGCCTATACCCCCTTCGGGCCTCCTCCTCAAGCATGCCGCGATCATAACCGCTCTTTCCCCGTGGGCCGTGGCCAATATTCGATCGACGCTCAGGTCTTTATCTCTTATTTCCCGAATGGCTATCTCCTGGTCTCCCAAGGACCCTCCCAGACCCTTCGAACTTCTTGGAATCAGGCAAATTATCTCCTCAAGGCCGAGTTTGCCCAAGCCGAGCAACTGCCTGAGGACCTCTCTGCCCGGGGGCTCCAATTCCGAGATGTAGAGCAGTTTCTTTATTTCCATAGGTTTCTACCCGAGACTTGGTAAGAGACCTCCCTCTTTCATCCAATCAGGCCCTTGACGGTCCTGACCAGCAACTCCGGCTTGACCGGTTTTTCCATGTAGGCGTCCGGCTCAGGGATGCCCGGACCCTCTCCTTCCGGGGGTGTTCCGTGTGTCCGCATGAACGTTCTCTTGGCGATGCCTGAACAGATCATGACCGGAATCTTGAGGAGCGAGTCCGTGGTCTTGAGTTCCCTGTACAGCTTTATTCCGCTCTTCTCCGGCATCAGGACATCCAATATGATCATATCAGGGGGATCTTCCTTGATTATATTCTTTGCCTCCTCCCCGTTCTTTGCCTGAATCGCCGTGTAGCCGTGCTCTTCCAGCAGTGTGGAGATAATCTCCCTTATCTGATACTCGTCATCCACAATAAGTATCTTCTTGCCCATTGAATGCATCTCCTCTGGAGGCCTTTTTCTGACCTTGTCTTCCCTGTTTCGCCTTCTCTTCTATGCGCTTGAAACAAAGAGAACATAGAGACAGAATAGGCCTAGGATGCTCAAGATTACAGGCACCCCTATAGGGATCAGGCTGTTCCTTTCGGGCCGAGCTTCTCCGACATAGATACCGCTCTTTCCCCCCGCAGCTCGGCCCGTGACCCTTGAATATGCCCTTACCAAGGAACTCAAGGGCTCCTCGCTCCATCTTGCCAGCCATCCGGTTAGGTCCTTGACCAATAGTTCATCGCAGGCCCTGTTGATGCGATTCAGTCCCCTGTCTGTAGCATCATAGAAGAGCCTTGCCCCTTTCCTGTAGAACCAGTCCACGTCTAGGTTTATAGCCCGCAGCTCCGAAGGGTAGTAACCCGAGAGTATCAAGAGGCAGAAGGCCAGGGAGCCGAACAGGAGCAGTTGGAGCTGCCCTACCACATGAGCCCCGGTGTAAGGCATGTAATCCACCGGGTATGGCAGAATGTTGTAGAGGGCCTTGGGGTAGACGCCCAGGAAAAGGCACAGAAAAGCCGTCAACCCCATTGCCAAGAGCATGTTCAGGGGCGGTTCCTTGGTCCTTATGCCTAAGTCTCGGCCAAAGAAGGTGAAGACCGTGATCTTCAAACCTGCGTAAAGGAAGGTGGTGGCGGATGCAAACATCAGGAGAAGCCACGGAAAAACAAGATGGTGATGTGCCGCCTCGCTTATGACCATGGACTTGCTCACGAAACCGCTGAACAGGGGAAAGGCGGAAATGGATGCTGCCCCTACCATGTAAAAGAGCGCCGTAAGGGGCATGGTCTTGTACAGGCCTCCAAGGTCGGTGCACTTTATCCTTCCAGTCATATGGAGCACGGAGCCGGCAGACATAAAGAGGAGGGCCGTATAAAGTATGCTCGAGATGGCATGAGAGACCGCCCCATTTATCGCCTCTTGAGAGCCGATCCCTATCCCTGTTATCATGAAGCCTCCCTGGCTGATGATGCTGTAAGCAAGGACGCGCCTGACGTCATTCTCAAGCACCCCATAGAAAACAGGTATTACCGCCATCAGGGCCCCGACCCATATCAGCAACTCAGTCCCGGGAAAGGTCCTCGCCATAAGATAGACTGCGCTCTTCGTGGTAAAGGCGCTCAAAAACACCGCACCCGTCACCGTAGCTTCTGGGTAGGCGTCCTGCAACCAGGCGTGAAGCGGAGGGATGGCTGCATTCAGGCCTATCCCCAAGAAGATCAACCACCCTCCTGGCCCGTCCAGCCCTACTTGCCCGACCTCAAGGGTCCCCCTCTCCTGCACAAAAATCACTATCCCGGCAAGCAACAACAACCCGCCCACCACATGCACCATTATGTACCTCAGGGCAGCCGCCTGAGACTCCTTCGTCCTCCTCGCCAGTATCAGGAAGGTGGAGCTGACCGCCAACAGCTCCCAGAATATGTAAAGCGTTAAGAAATCACCTGCAAAGGTGACCCCGAGCGCCCCCCCGGCATACATCAGTGCAAAGACATGCTGAAGGTCGTCCTCCACCTTCAGGCCAAATAGGATAGCCATAAAGGTCACTATTGTAAATACATACCCGAATACCATGGAAAGCCGATCGATTCTGCCCAGGATCAAGTCATAACCAAGAAACCCGATCCTCCACTGCTCTCCATGGGGCATCCTTAGAAGCGCCCAAAAAGCCAGTACGGGCAGGAGCATCATGAAAACAGACTTCACCCTGCCCCTCAACAGAGGCACAATCAGACCGCCAACAATCAGTATCAGCCCAGGAGGCACCATCTCAACCACCAAATAATCGTAACACTTTAGCCTTTTGAAATGCCCCCCTCAGATACGGAGAACGGGTGATGATGCCTTTTCTGGAGTGACTGGCGGGAGGGCGCCGTCTTTTCGCGACTTGTCAGTGGGGGAAACCCCTGGCCCCGAGCGATAGCGAGGG
>JAFDHO010000271.1 GCA_019308745.1 Deltaproteobacteria bacterium | reverse complement strand
TGTACTTAATACAGAGCTTTCAGAAATGTATGATCAGCTTGTGCCTGCGCGGGTACCACGCACGGATTCCCAAAGATCCATCTGCCATTGTGTGGTGGCCAAATCAACGCCATAGGTGGCTGGGTCTAGTAGCCGACGGTACAACAATTTAGCTGACTCTACATCAGCCTCCTGGATAAAACGGAAAGCAGACTCAGCCAGGTATCGTCTTTCATTCTCAAACGCAATCCAGTTTCTTCGATTGGCCTCGGCTGCTTCTCCTGTTGCATTGGAGCCTGCAAATATATCTAGCACGAGGTCGCTCGGCTCCGTCAGAAATCGAATGAAAAACTCTGGCAGTTTTGTAGGGAAACGTGCGGGGTGTCCTTTAGAAGCCACAAGCTTACAGTAACGCAAGTACTTGGAATTGCTCTCCGTATTCGGTATTTCCAGCAGATTGGGTGGAATAGCTCCCCCATTGGCTTTTGCGAAGGCGGCGGAGATGTCGTGGCCAGAGGGTCGCTTTCGAGGCGAATAATACTTGTTCGCATTCTTGAGCAATTTCTTCATCCGCTCGGAATAAGGGACAAGAACATTCTCAACATTGGCCTTGGGATAATCACTCTTACTGAACCACCAGACAGTATTGACGGCGTCCTTCACTCGTATTTTTCTCTTATTGACCCACTCTATTGGAGAGGGTAAGCGGGCTGGGTTGAACCAGAAGAATTCTTCAGCCAGCTTCAAACCAATTTCGTCGCAGAATTTGATTAGAATCCGGTAATTATACAGCGACCTGATTGGCCTGCCTTTCTCGTAGGCCCCGCCTAAGTCTAACACGAAACTGCCATCTTCCTTTAAGACTCGCGTCACCTTGTCGGCAAATTGCGCCAGCCAGTCAACATATTCATCTTGCGGCTCGTTTCCATATTCCTTCTTCCTTTGCAGAGCAAAGGGGGGCGATGTTATGACCAGATTGACAATGCCACTTTCTAAGCGATCAAGCAATTCCAACGCATTGCCTAAGAAAGCTTTGCCAAATCTAGTTAAGTATACCGGTTGTACATCCTGCAGCATGCTGCCCTCATTCAATAGACGTCCAGTTCCGCGATCCAGCTCGAGAGTATCTTCCATAGTACCGTCACTGCAAAGTAAACCTCTCCGTCTACGTGCTTTAACTGCTCAATCTGACTGATGTACTTTGCTTTGTCTTGCGTGCCTACAATCCAAGCTATCCACTTTCTTGTTTCATCATCCGTCATCGAGCGAATAAGATCCGTTACCTCGAACTGGCCGCTCTTACTTAACGCCCAGGCTATCCCGGCACGCTCTTCCTCCGTGCTGGTTGGGAGTAGTCTAATGATATCTTTGGAATATAGATCACCAAACCTCATTAATGCCCTGGCAGCTTCCTCCCGCACGCCGGTCTCCACTTTGTTGAATACCCTGACTAGCGCCTCTGTCGCCTTCTTGTTTCGCAGTTCTCCAAGAGACCAAGCAGCCCCCGCCCGAATCTCGGGATGCTGGTTGGAGTCGAGCAAAGTAGCGACGAGAAGGTCACAGGATTTATCCAAATCAATCTCACCCAGTACTATCACACACTCCAACCGGTTTTCTAAATATGGGTCATTTAGCAGCCCCCTGAAAAAGCTCAGATACTCCGTCTGGCCCGACCTTAACAGGCTTGACGCAGCTTCAAGACGCACATATATATGCTCTCTGTCATTTCTCACCACTCTCGTTAGAGCATCGGCGACATTGTCAGATGGAAAATACGCCAAAGCTTTTGCAGACACGTACCTGTCACTTAGCGAGGCGCTATCAAGCATACTCAGATAGTTCTCCCCCGAAGCCGTCTTGTCACAATCAAATCTCTGTACAACTGGTACTACTGAGGCGATTATCTGATTCTTTCTCACTGCTTCGCCAACCCTTACCCTTGGTTCGAGTAAGACACCTCTCTTGGACAATCGCAATGTTACGACTCTGCCGCTTTTGGAATTTCTGTACTGAATTCTCTTCGAATCAACCGAAATGACTTCTCCATCATCTCTGGCAAGCGATGATGGCCAAGTGACCCTTATTTCAAATCCCTCGCCAGCGCCTTTGGGTTTTTCAGAGAAAGCCAGCCCCTTGCCGTATGCCTCCCTCATGTTGCCGACCTGGACGTACTGAACCGGCTCCTCTGCTACCCAATCTATTGGCTTTTCCCCGCTTCTAATACACTTTACCAGAGCAATGTAGTCGTTTTCTTCAAGGCCAAAATCCCAACCTCGCTCGAGGGTGGAAGTTGAGTGTGACATCGTAATTTCAAGACTAGTCTTTGCCCTTGATTCCACTCTCTTACCACATTGGATACAAAGAATATCAGGCACTCTTACTCTCTTGATCTTAATCCGCTTCCATATTTTAAAGTTCATTGACCCGCGCTCAAGCTCAATCGGATAATGGCCTTGAGCGGCGACATCTTGAAAAACCTTCCTTGTTCCAACTGCGCCAAGGGATATTTTTTCAAGGAAACTCACATCAGACTTGTATGCTCTACGTCCGTTCATAGGTAACTGCCCACTATCAGGCCATTGCCTCTTTGACGCTATTTTACTATTATCTATGCGAAAGATAAACCCGCCTAATCCGGTGAAACATCGGCGCGTATTTAAATAGTTGAATCGTCTGCCTAGTAAAGCGTTGACATTACTATACTTTACTATTAAAGTATTATCAAGCTTTTGTTTGTCTTGAGGTTTGTTATGTCGAAGAAACAAATGTCCACGGAGATCCCAGAAAGACTGGCTTTATCTTTAGATGAGCTCGCAAAAAGGACAGGTAGAAAGAAGAACCTTCTGCTAGCAGCGTCTTTAGATAATTTTCTGAAGGCGACCAAAGAGGAGCAAGAGAAAATTATAAGAAACTACCTAGATACCTACCAAAAGTAGAATCGCAAGAGTAGAAACAAACGAGCCATGAAGATTCTATTGGATACTAACATTGTTATCCACCGAGAAGCCACTACCGTTATCGACGAAGACATCGGCATTCTATTTAGGTGGCTTGATAAGCTCGGATATACCAAGTGTGTCCACCCTGTTACAGTTGATGAAGTCAAGAAACACCTAGACCTGAAGGCTCGGAAATCTCTTGAGATAAAGCTGGCTAGCTACCATCTCCTCAGGACAAGAGCCCCAATGTCGGCTACGGTGTGTAGGCTCTCGGCAGAACTGGACAGAAACGAGAATGACCGTAGCGATACGGCCATCATCAATGAGCTTTATAGCGGCCGGGTGGATGCCCTAATCACTGAAGATAAGAAGCTCCACGAGAAGGCGGCGCGGCTGGACATCTCCGACCGTGTCTACACCATAGTCACCTTCTTGGAGAAAGTGAATGCCGAAAATCCTGAGCTTGCTGACTACAAGGTTCTTGCGGTCCAGAAAGATTACTTTGGCAACCTTAACCTAGATGACGAGTTCTTCGCTTCCTTCAAGGAAGACTATCCTGGCTACGCGGCCTGGTTTAACCGCAAAGCAGATGAACCGGTGTATGTATGCCGTTCCGAGGGCAAGCTAATCGCGCTCCTTTACCTTAAGGTGGAGGGGAAGGATGAGGATTACTCAGATATCCGGCCACCTCTGCCAAGGAAGAGGCGGTTAAAGGTCGGGTCTTTCAAGGTGTCACTAAATGGATTTCGCTTAGGCGAGAGGTTCCTCAAGATTATCTTCGATAATGCTCTTCGCCTAAGAGTCGACGAGCTGTATGTCACCATCTTTGACAAGCGTATCGAGCAGCAGCGGCTCATCAGTCTTCTTGAGGAATACGGTTTTTACTTCCACGGTCACAAGACTGGCCCAGGTGGTGATGAGCTTGTCTATGTTCGACCATTTGTCCCGGTAGCGGACCGAGGGCACCCAAGACGTACATACCCGTTCTTTTCAACGAAAGGCCAAGTCTTCATCGTTCCCATATACCCCGAGTACCACACGGAACTCTTCCCAGACTCGATTCTCCGTACCGAATCTCCCGATGACTTCGTGGAAAACGAGCCTCACAGGAATGCGATAAGCAAGGTCTATATTTCAAGGTCACTGGAGAGGGACTTGCACACCGGTGATGTCTTATTGTTCTATAGAACCGCTGACCGGCCACCTGCTTACTACCACAGTGTTATTACCACCATCGGTATTGTCGAAGACGTTGTTAACCATATACCAACCGAACAAGATTTCATTCGCCTCTGCAGAAAACGCAGCGTCTTCACGGATAGAGAATTGTCAAAACATTGGAATTACAGCAGGGCAA